>JASHNY010000097.1 GCA_030041385.1 Alphaproteobacteria bacterium | reverse complement strand
ATCGGCGCGGTACATCGAATGGCATTCCTCGAACACGGTGGCGACGATGTTGTGGCCGGTGTTGAGGTCGGCGAGCAATTCGTCGAGCAGATAGGTGTGGCCGTTCCTGACCCATAAATGATGGTGGGTGTCGATGATCGGCAAATCGGGTTCGAGGATCGGCTCCCTCTCCTGCTTCGCGAGCCAGGCATCCTCCGGCGGCGCGATGCGGCCGAACTGGGGCGTTGCCGAATTCATCGTGCGTATCCTCTCCGCGGCGTCATGGCGAGGAGCGTAGCGACGAAGCAATCCCGATCCTAGGGTCCAATTCAGACGAATGAATCCACGACCGTCATTCCGGGGCGGCCCGACGGGCCGAGCCCGGAACCCATGTTCCAGAGGCCGGTGTTCATGGGTTCCAGATTCGCCGCTGCGCGGCGCTCCGGAATGACGCGAGTGAGGGGTTTCAAATGTCAGATTCCAGCCGTGTGGCCTCGGATTTGACGTTCGCAACCGCGGCCGCCACCAAACCCGTGCGAACGTCAAATCAGCCACACCTAGTGGTCCAATGAATCCATGACCGTCATTCCGGGGCGGCCCATAGGGCCGAGCCCGGAACCCATGTTCCAGAGGCCGGTGGTCATGGGTTCCGGATTCGCCGCTGCGCGGCGCTCCGGAATGACTCGAGTGAGGGGGTTTCAAATGTCAGATTCCAACCACTAGCACGACCATGGAGGAACTCGCGCTCACCGTCTCGGCTGGCCGGATCGCGGCCGGCGAGGCGTATCTCGCCGACACGCCGGTGCTGCGCAGCCATGCCGGAACCCAGCCCGACCTGTTTCTGCGCTGGAACGCGATGCCGGTGGAGGCCCGGTCCGTCGATGTCGTCGTCCATCTGCACGGGTTCTCGCAGCAGGGCGGTTCGATGGCGCTGTCGGAAAAGGTCGGGCGCAGCGGCCTCGACCTGTCGCGCCGCGCCCGCCCGACGCTGGCGCTATTGCCGCGCGGCAACTGGATCCGCCACACCTGGTACGATTTCCCGGCCTTGCACGCGGGCGGGCTGGATGCGCTGGTCGAATACGGGCTGAATTGCTTCGGGCGAGGGCTCGCCTGCGACCGGCTGATCCTGACGGCGCATTCCGGCGGGGTCATGCCGGCGCTCGACATCATCGCCGGCAAGGCCCGGCGCAGTCCCGACGAACTGCACCTGTTCGACGGGCTGTACGGCCGCGACCCGAGCCTCGGCGACCCGTTCCGCGACCTTGCGACGATCGAGAACTGGCTCGCCGCCCGCTTTGCGGGTGAGCCGGGTCGGCCCGGCGCGCTGCGCGTCGTCTATGTCGACCGCCAGACCGGCGAGATGTCGCGCGCAGTCGCGGCGCTGATCGACCGGCATTTGGCCGCTGCCGATCCGGCGCTCCGCACGCACCTCTCGCGCCGCTACCGGATCGACCGATCGGCCGTGCCGCATGGCTATGTCGCCTGGCGCTGCGCGCCGGATTTGCTGGCCGACCCGGGCAGCGAGTTCGATTGGGAGAAACCATTCTGAACCACCGTTCTCGGTCGTCGCCTCCGCGCCGGCGGGGGCCCAGGGAAGCGGCAAAGCGCTGCTGGGTTCCCGCCTTCGCCGAAACGACGGTAAAAGGTGTGCTGCTTCTAGGCGGGAGGACAGCGTGGCGGGGGTACTCGACGGAATTCGCGTTCTCGATTTCGGCCGCTACATCGCCGGGCCGTTTTGCGCGGCCTTGCTCGGCGATCTCGGCGCCGAGGTGATCCGCATCGAGCGGCGCGAGGGCGGCGAAGACCGCGGCATGGTCCCGGTCGGCGCCGCACCGGCCAATGAGCCGATGGGGGGCGGCGGCGCGATGTTCATCGCGATGAACCGCAACAAGCTCGGCATGACCCTCAACCCGGCGGCGCCGAAGGGCCGCGAGATCGTCAGGAAGCTTGTCGCCACCGCCGATGTCGTTGTCGCCAACCTGCCGCCGCGCGTGCTGCGATCCTTGGCGCTCGACCTCGACAGCCTGCGCGCGGTGAAGCCCGACATCATCCTGACCACGGTCACCGGCTTCGCCGCCGGCGGGCGATTGAGCCACAAGCACGGGTTCGACGGCATCGGCCAGGCGATGTCGGGCGCGGTCTACCTGTCGGGCACGCCCGAGCAGCCGATCATGACCAAGGTGCCGTGGGTCGATTTCGGCACCGCGTTCCTGTCGGCGTTCGGCACGCTGGCGGCGCTGATCGAGCGCGGCAAGACCGGCCGCGGCCAGAAGGTCGAAGGCGCGCTGTTGCGCACCGCCATCGCGATCAGCAACGCGATGCTGATGGAGCAGGCGGCCACCGGCGTCAACCGCGTCGCCACCGTCAACCGCGCCTTCAACAACGGCCCCGGCGACATCTATCGCTGCCGGGACGGCTGGATCGTTACCACGGTGATCGGCCCTTACATGTTCGACCGCTGGTGCGAGATGGTCGGCGAGCCCGGCTGGACCGCCGACCCGCGCTTTGTCGACGACCAGGCGCGCGCCGATAACGGAGGGGCGATCACCGCCAGGATGACCGCCTGGTGCGCCGAGCGGAGCTGCGAGGCGGCGCTTGCCGATCTCGAAAAGGCCAATATCGTTGCCGGGCAGGTCTATTCGCCGCAGCAGGCCCTCGACGAGCCGCATATCCGCGACGCCGGGCTGCTGGCCGAGCGCGAATTCCCCGGCATCCCCGGCACGGTGCCGCTGGCGCCGACGCCGATCGAATTGAGCGAGACGCCGGGCAGCTATCGCCGCCGTGCCCCGCTCGTCGGCGAGCACACCGATGAAATCCTCGCGCGCCTCGGCTACAGCGCCGCCGAAATCGCGGCGCTGCGGGCGGACAAGGTGATCTGAGCCGCGTGCCTACTGTTTGAACCGCCGTCCGGCGAGGTAATGCGCGCCGTTCGGCCCGCAGCGCTCGGCGTGCGGCGTGCCTGCGGCAATCTCGCAAACATCGCCGGGTTGGAAAACCTGCGTCTTGCCCTCTCGCGTGATCGCCATCTCGCCGTCGAGCAACAGCACCCGCGCGTCAAATTCGTGCATATGCTCTGAATTGACCTGGTTCGCTTCCATATGGCGCTCGACCGGCTCGTAGCCTTGCGCCTTCAACTCGCGTTCGAATGTCATCCTGTCCATCTGACCCTCCTGTCGGCGACGAGACGATTTAACGGTAATCCGCGCCGCTTCCAATTACCTCGCGTTTCGGGTGCGCCGTTTCAGCCGAACGGTCCCTGGAACACCTGGTCGACATAGCTGTCGGACAATGGCTCCAGCGCTTCGGGCCAGTCGCGCGACACCTCTCGGCGCTCGGCCGCCGGGCGCACCCGCCCGTCCCAGCCGACCTGCTCCATGTAGTAATAAAGCTGGATGCAATGGCCGTCCGGGTCGAGCGCAAATGCCGCATAGTCGATGCCGGGGTAAAGCTCGGGTGGGATCGCATCGACAAAGCGCACCCCGCGCGATTTGAGAAATGCCACTGCTGCACGCAGTTGCACGTAATTCGCGACTTCGACTCCGAACGACAGGCAGCTGGTATGCTCGCCAAGGCCGAGCGTGGCACGCAATTCCTGCGGATACAGTGCGACCGAATGGTGCTCATTGCCGCAACGCAGAAACACGCAGCGCGCGCCGCGATACGTCACCTCCTCGCTGACCGCGAAGCCGAGATGTCTTGTGTAGAACGCCTCGGCCTTGTCGATGTCGGCGACGAACAGGCGAACCGGCCCGATCTTGGTGATCTTGAACGGGCGCGGCAGCAACACGCCATCGACATCGTAGGTCTCGGCGAGGCGATGCGCCGGGCGGTGGCCGGAGAAGATGTCGACGCCCTTTGCCTGCGCCTCGTCGAGTTCCGCAGCTTCCGACATCTGCGGCAATTCCGGCTTCTGCTGGAAGCCCCGATAGTACATCTCGCGTGGCTTCGAGCGCTGGTTCCAGCCGATCTGCTCGATGCCGTAATACAGTTCCGTGGTGTGGCCGTCGGGGTCGTAGACATAAGTGTGCCAGTTGCTGCCCGGCATGTCGCGCCCGACCCGCTGGATGCGGATCTGGTGGTCCTGGAAGTAGGTGTGGGCGTCGGTGATCTCCTTCAGGCTGCCGCACTGCCAGGTGATCTGGTTGATCGTGACGCCCGGCGCGAATTTGCGGTCGGAGCGATGGTCCATCACCTGCTTCGAGAACAGCACCATCGCGTGATGGTCGGTGCCGTAGCGCATGAAATAGCCGTCGGCGCCGTGGCCCAAATCCTTCGGATACCACGGGGCGCGGGAGAAATCGGCCCGGTCCGATTGGGTGAAACCGAGCAGGTCGCCGTAGAACTCCCGGCATTCCTCCATCTTCTCGACGTTGAGGCCGAAATGGCCGAGCCGGCGGATTTTGAACGGGCGGTCGAGCAGCAGACCGCCGACATTGTAGCGCTGACCGTTGGCGGGCATTTCAGTCTCCTCCTGATGATCCGTCATTCCGGGGCGCCGCCGGGCGAACCCGGAATCCATGAACATCGGCTATGCCTGGCATTCGCCCGTCCGCGTCCTTGGATTCCCACCTTCGCGGGAATGACACCGTTATGGTCTGTCGTCCCTCAATGCCACAACCGTTGCGAGGCGATCGCCGCGCCGTCGGCCATCGCCCGCAACTTCTTGAACGAGATGTCGGGGTCGAGCTTGCCGTAGCCGGCAAACGTGCCGAAGCCGCAATCGCTGCCGGCGATCACGCGTTCGCGGCCGACAATGTCGGCAAAGCGGACAAGCCGCTCGCCGACCAGCTCCGGGTGCTCGACGTAATTGGTCGAGGTGTCGATGACGCCGGGGATCAGGATCTTGTCGTCGGGCAATCTGGTCTCCCGCCACACGACCCATTCGTGGGCGTGGCGCGGGTTGGCGGCCTCGACGACGAGCGCCTGCGGCCTGGCTTTTACGAGGATCGGCGCGACCTTGCGGAAATCGATGTCGTGGTCGTGCGGGCCTTCGTAATTGCCCCAGCAGATGTGGATGCGCATGCGATCGGCCGGGATGTTGCGCGTCGCGTGGTTCAATACCTCGACATGGAACGCGGCGCGCTTCAGGAAGTCGGCCTCGTTCAGTTCCTGGAACGAGGTGTGGCGGGCCATCGCCAGGTCGGGGCAATCGAGCTGCAGCACGAACCCGGCAGCGGCGATCGCCTCGTATTCCTCCTGCATCGCCGCCGCGATCGCCTCGACATAGGCTTCGTGCGAGGGGTAGTGCCGGTTGATCTGGAACACCGGCACGAGACCGGGCGAGGCCGCGGTCATAAACCCTTCGGTCGCGCCGGCGCCGTCGAGCGCCGCCTTCAGGTTGGCTAGGTCCTGGGCCAGCGGCTCGCGGTCCTTGACCGCGATCGGGCCGACGCAGACCGCGCGCCGCGCGGCGTTTTCGCCGGTCATCCGCGCGTAGGCGGCGACGAAATTCGGGTGCGGGCCGGTGTCGAGCCGCGGCTTCGCCGGCTCGTGGCCGGCAAACCCGGATAGCCGGTCGGCTACATAGGTCGAATAGCCGGGCTTCGACATCTCGCCGTCATTGACGATATCGACCCCGGCCGCGACCTGGCGCCGGACGATGCCGAATACCGCCTCGCGAGTCTGCCGCCCCAGTTCGGCCTTGTCGTAGGGCTCGCCCTTGTCCTTCGCGACCAGCAGGGCGCGCAACGCCGGCGGCCGCGGCAGGCTGCCGACATGGGTGGTCAAGATGCGGTCGGTGCTGGTTTTCACGACCCCTGCCTCCCGAACGTTTGAGCTTGTCCGTAGCATGCGCTGGATCGGCCTGCACCAGCAAGGCCGGCTCGCCTCACTTGAGCTGGTCGGCAACCTTGTCGAGCCCGGCCTTGGCGCAGACCTCGTCCTTGTCGCCGCCGGGCGAACCGGAGACGCCGACGGCGCCGATCACGTCGTCGCCCACCTTGATCGGCAACGCGCCCTGCGCCGCGATGATGCCGTGCAGGAACACCAGGCCGGTGGTCGGGTTGGCCTTGACGCGCTGCGCGAACTCGCCGGACGGAATGCGGAAGGTGCGCGCGGTATAGGCCTTGCGCCGGCTGTTTTCGACCGTGTGCGGCGAAGACCCGTCGCCGCGCAGAAAGACGATCACCTGGCCCTCGCGGCCGACTACGGTCACCGAGACCCGATTGCCGTTGGCCTTGCAGGTGTCGGCCGCGGTTGTCGCGATGGTCAGCGCCGTTGCCAGCGACAGATCCTTGTGGGTCAGCAACTGGGCCCGGGCCGAGGCCGAAGCGGCGACCGCCAGCCCGATGGCGGCGACGAAAATCGTGCGCATATGTGCCTCCCCGTCTCGTGATTGACGCCACTATGCGCCGGGCGCGGCCGGGCGAACAGCGCGGCGGCGATCACTTCTGCCTGACCCCGGGGGGAGCGGCGAGGAGCGGAGCGCCTGCCCAGTGGGCGATTGCGACGCCCGGTCTCGCCCGCTCGCCAATTCGGGGCGCGGCGGGTATATACCGGCGATGCCATACGCGAGCCTGCGCGATTTCATGGATCGGCTCGAAGCGAGCCAGGCGTTGGTGCGGGTTGGCGCGCCGGTATCGCCGCATCTCGAAATGACCGAGATTCAGACCCGGCTCCTCGCCGAGGGCGGGCCGGCGGTGCTGTTCGAGAACGTCGCGCGCCCGGCCGGCGGGATCGACATGCCGGTATTGGTCAATCTGTTCGGCACCGTCGAGCGCGTCGCCTGGGGCATGGACCGGGAGCCGCACCGGCTGCGCGAGATCGGCGAGACGCTGGCATTTCTGAAGCAGCCGGAGCCGCCCGGGGGCTGGCGCGAGGCCCTCGACATGCTGCCGCTGTTGAAGACGGTCATGGCGATGCGCCCGCGCACGGTCGCCGCCGCGCCGTGCCAGCAAATCGTGCTCGAAGGCGGCGACATCGATCTGGGGCTGCTGCCGATCCAGACCTGCTGGCCCGGCGAGCCGGCGCCGCTCGTCACCTGGCCGCTGGTCGTGACCAAGGGGCCGGGCAGCCGCCGCGAAGACGGGTTCAACCTCGGCATCTACCGGCTCCAGGTCACCGGCCGCGACACCACGCTGATGCGCTGGCTGCGCCATCGCGGCGGCGCCCAGCACCATCAGCGCTGGCGCGCCGAAAAATCGGAACCGCTGCCGGCGGCGGCGGTGATCGGCGCCGACCCGGGCACGATCATCGCCGCGGTGACGCCGGTGCCCGACACATTGTCGGAATACCAGTTTGCCGGCCTCTTGCGCGGCAGGCGGCTCGACCTCGTCGATTGCCGCACGGTGCCGCTCAAGGTGCCGGCCGAGGCCGAGATCGTGCTCGAAGGCCATGTCGCGCTCGACGAATACGGCGATGAAGGGCCTTACGGCGACCACACCGGCTATTACAACGCGGTCGAGCCCTTTCCGGTGTTCCGCCTGTCGGCGATCACGATGCGGCAGCGCCCGATCTACCTGTCGACCTTTACCGGCCGCCCGCCCGACGAGCCCTCGATCCTCGGCGAAGCGCTCAACGAGGTGTTCATCCCGCTGTTGCAGCAGCAATTCCCCGAGATCGTCGATTTCTGGCTGCCGCCCGAAGGATGCTCGTACCGCATCGCCATCGTGTCGATCCGCAAATCCTATCCCGGCCACGCCAAGCGGGTGATGATGGGGATCTGGTCTTTCCTTCGGCAATTCATGTATACGAAGTTCATCATAATCGTCGATGACGATATAAACGCGCGCGATTGGAAGGATGTGATGTGGGCGGTGGCGACGCGCATGGACCCGGTTCGCGACACGACCCTCCTCGACCATACCCCGATCGACTACCTCGACTTCGCCTCTCCCGAATCCGGGCTCGGCGGTAAGATCGGTCTCGATGCCACGGTCAAGATGCCGCCCGAAACCCACCGCGCGTGGGGCAGGCCGATCCGCATGAGCGACGACATCGTGGCCGCGGTCACCGAGAAATGGCCCCGCCTGGGCCTGCCCGGCAGCGGCAGGCCGATCTGGAAATAGCTGTAGTTCACGGGGCAGAAAAGGCACGCAACGTCTAGGCATGTCAGACGTTTGCCCAGCAAAACAGTGGTCCAGGGGTAAAAAAGTCAACAGATGGGAGGGATAGAAATGAGTCGCTCGATTCAGGCCACGCCGATTCGATCGTCGCAGGGATTTCGCTGGATACAGCTGGTTCTCGGCATCGTCTGCATGGCGTCGGTCGCCAACCTGCAATACGGCTGGACCCTGTTTGTCTTGCCGATCCAGCACCAGTTCGGCTGGACGAAAGCGGAAATCCAGGTCGCTTTCACGATCTTCATCCTGTGCGAGACCTGGCTGGTTCCGTTCGAGGGCTACATCGTTGACCGCATCGGGCCGAAATGGATGGTGGTGGCGGGCGGCGTCGCGACGTTCCTCGCCTGGGCCATCGACTCGTACGCCTCGTCGCTGTGGATGCTCTATGTCGGCGGCGCGGTGGCCGGGTTTGCCGGCGGCGCAGTCTACGGCACCTGCGTCGGCAACGCGCTCAAGTGGTTCCCCGACAAGCGCGGCCTGTGCGGGGGGTTGACCGCGGCCGGGTTCGGCGCGGGCGCCGCGATCACGATCGCGCCGATCCGCGCGATGATCCACGGGAGCGGCTATCAGCACACCTTTTTCGTCTTCGCGCTGATCTACGGCATCATCATCGTCGTCGTCGCGAACTTCATCCGGGCGCCGCGGCACGACGAGATGCCGCCGCTCGACAAGATCAAGACGCTGCAGGGGACCGAGGACGTGCCGCCGCAGCGCGCGGTGCGCTCGCCGATCTTCTGGATCATGTACCTGATGTTCTTCCTGGTCGCCGCCGGCGGCCTGATGTCGGCGGCACAGCTCGCGCCGATCGCGCATGAGCGCGGCATCGCCAACTCGATGGTCACGATCTTCGGCATCACCACCCCGGCGATCGTCGCGGCGCTGACCTTTCACAGCATCACCAACGGCGTAGGGCGGCCGCTCAACGGCTGGTTCTCGGACCATATCGGCCGCGCCAACATGATGGGCATCGCCTTCGGCATCGAGGCCGTGTGCATCGCCGCTTTCGGCTTTTTCGGCACCACCGCGGCGTCGTTCATCATCACCGACGCGCTCGTGTTCCTGTTCTGGGGCGACATCTTCAGCCTGTTCGCCGCGACCGTCGGCGACGCCTTCGGCCGCCAGTACGTCACCGTCAATTACGGCATCATGTACACGGCCAAGGGCGTCGCCTCGTTGCTGGTGCCGCTCGGCAACGTGCTGACCAACTACACCGGCAGCTGGCACGCCGTTTACACGGTCGGCTGCCTGATGAACCTGGTCGCAGCCCTGCTGGGCTTCTTCGTCTTGCGGCCGGTCATCAACGCGCGGCTCAGGAGCGCCGACGTGCTGGTCACCGGCGAGCGGGCGGAGCGGGCGCTGAACCTGCAGGTTTAGGCGAGCCCGAACGTCGCCGCGGCGGGTCCCGGCCGGTCGGGCCGAGGCTTCGGCTGCCGCAGGGCGGCCGATTGCGGTGTTGCGCAACACGCGGCCCGGTCGCATCTATCGGGTTCAGGCCGGCAGCGGTTCGCCGCGGCGCCCGGCCCTCATGACAGGTGCAAAGGACCGGAAATGGCCGACCAGCAAGTCAGCGACGCAGCAGCCAATGCGATCGACCTGCTGCACGACCTGATCGCGCGCGCCCGCCGCGCCGGCGCGGATGCCGCCGACGCGGTGTTCGCCGAAGGGGTGTCGCTGTCGCATGCCCGCCGGCTCGGCAAGACCGAGAAGCTAGAACGCTCGGAGGGGCAGGATATCGGCCTGCGCGTCTTCGTCGGCCGGCGGCAGGCGATCGTGTCGTCGAGCGACCGCGCGCCGAAGGCGCTCGCCGATCTCGTCGAGCACGCGATGGCGATGGTGCGGGCGGTACCCGAAGACGAGTTCTGCGGCATCGCCGATCCCGACGAGATCGCCCGCGACTGGCCACGCGACCTCGACATGCTCGACGCCGAGGAACCCGGGGCCGAATTGCTGATCGAGCGGGCGCGCGCCTGCGAAGAGGCGGCGCTTTCGGTGGCCGGGGTGACCAATTCCGAAGGCGCCGAAGCCGGCTGGGGCGCGTCGCGCGTCGCGCTCGCGGCCTCGAACGGGTTTGCCGGAACCTATGCCGGATCGCAGCACGGGGTCAGCGTCTCAGTGATCGCCGGCTCCGGCACCGCGATGGAGCGCGACTACGATTATTCCAGCGCAGTCTACGCGAGCGACCTGCGCGACCCCGCCGAGATCGGCCGCAGTGCCGGCGAGCGCGCAGTCAAGCGGCTCGGCGCCCGCAAGATGCCGACGATGCGCTGCCCGGTCGTGTTCGAGCCGCGGGTGGCGAAAAGCCTGCTGTCGCACCTGCTCGGGGCGATCGCCGGTCCGTCGATCGCGCGCGGCACCAGCTTTCTGAAGGACCGGCTCGGCCAGCGCATCTTTCCCGAGGCGATCACCATCATCGACGACCCGCACCGGCCCCGCGGCCTGCGCTCCAAGCCGTTTGACGGCGAGGGCATTGCCAACCGCCGCCGTGCGATCGTCGACCGCGGCGTGTTGACGACCTGGCTTTTGGACTTGCGCTCGGCGCGGCAGCTCGGCCTGACGACGACCGGCCACGCCGCGCGCGGCACCGCCTCGCCGCCCGGACCGGCGGCGACCAATCTGTGGCTGGAGCCGGGGACGGTCGGCCGCGACGCGCTGATCGCCGACATCGAGAGCGGGCTTTACGTGACCGAGCTGATGGGAATGGGGGTCAACGGCGTCACCGGCGATTATAGCCGCGGCGCCGCCGGGTTCTGGATCGAAAAGGGCGCGCTCGCCTTTCCGGTCAGCGAGATGACCGTCGCCGGCAATCTCAAGGACATGTTTGCCCGCCTTGTCGCCGCCGACGATTTGCAATTGCGCGACGGCATCGACGCGCCGACCCTCCGCATCGACGACCTGACCGTCGCGGGGGCGTAGGGGTCTATCGCGCCGCGCTTGCCAAGCCGGGTGCCCGCCTCTAACACTGCCGGCGGGGAACCCATGCGCGACGATCATCGCCCGGGCGAAAAGATGCAGTCGGCCGTCTTGGTGCGGCGGCTGGTGCGCGACTTCATCCGACGCCATACCGGCAAGATCGTGCTCGCGATGCTGTGCATGGGCACGGCGGCTGCGAGCACGGCGTTGCGCGCCTGGCTGATGCAGCCGGTGCTCGACCGCATTTTTGTGGCGCGCCAGGATTCGCTGCTGCTGTTGATCGCCGGCGCCGCGCTCGTGCTGGCATTGGTCAAGGGCATCGCCGATTACGGCGAAAGCGTGCTGATGACCCGGATCGGCTTGCGTGTCATCACCGATGTGCAGATCGCGCTTTACGCGCGGCTGATGCGGGCCGACCTCGCCTATTTCAACGCCCACCCCAGCGGCACGCTGATCTCGCGCTTCACCAACGACGTTGCCTTGCTGCGCAACGCCGCGGTCAACGTGCTCGCCGCCTTCGGCAAGAACGCGGTCACGGTCGTCTTTCTGGTCGCCCTGATGTTTTACCAGGATTGGGTCTTGGCGCTGGTGGCGTTTTTTGCGTTCCCGATGGCGATCCGCCCGATCGCCGCGATCGGCCGGCGCATGCGCCGGGTTTCGGCCAATACCCAGATCGAGATGGGCCAGCTCACCACGCTGTTGAGCCAGACCTTCCAGGGCGCGCGCCATGTCAAGGCCTACGGCATGGAGGCCTATGAGGGGGGCCGCGCCTCCGTCTTGTTCGAGCGGGTTTTCGCGCTGGTCGATCGCGCCAACCGCACCCGCTCGCGCGCTTCGCCGATGATCGAGACGCTGGGCGGCGCGGCGATTGCGGTGGTGATCCTCTATGGCGGGCACCAGGTGATCGCCCACGTGCGCACGCCAGGCGCGTTTTTCTCGTTCATCACCGCGCTGCTGCTCGCCTACCAGCCGCTGAAGAGCCTCGCCAACCTCAACGCCTCATTGCAGGAGGGGCTGGCGGCGGCCCAGCGCGTGTTCGACGTGCTCGACCTCGAACCGACGATCCAGGACCGGCCCGGCGCGGAGCCGCTGCGGCTCAGCGGCGGCGAGGTGCGGTTCGACGGCGTGCGGTTCGGCTATCATCCCGGCGCATCGGCGCTCGACGACGTTTCGCTGACCGTCCCGCCCGGCACGACGGTCGCGCTGGTCGGACCGTCGGGGGCCGGCAAGTCGACGATGCTGAACATGATCTTGCGCTTCTTCGACCCCGCCGAAGGGCGCATCACGATCGACCGCCAGGATGTGCGAGCGGTCACCCTGGCCTCGCTGCGCGGCGCGATTGCGCTCGTTGCGCAGGAGGTGGCGCTGTTTGACGACACCGTGCGCGCCAACATCGCCTATGGCCGCTTCGGCGCGACCCAGGCCGAGATCGAGGCGGCGGCGGAGGCGGCGGCGGCACACGGCTTCATCTGCGAGCTGCCCGACGGCTACGACACGGTGGTCGGCGAGCACGGCGTGCGGCTGTCCGGCGGGCAGCGCCAGCGCCTGGCGATCGCCCGCGCGATGCTGAAAGACGCGCCGATCCTGCTGCTCGACGAGGCGACGTCGGCGCTCGACAACGAAAGCGAGCGGCATGTCCAGGCGGCGCTGAAGGCCCTGATGAAAGGCCGCACCACTGTCGTCATCGCCCATCGCCTGTCGACGATCATCAGCGCCGACCTGATCTGCGTGATGGACCGCGGGCGCATCGTCGAGACCGGAAAGCACGCCCAGCTGCTCGCCCATAACGGGCTCTATCGGCGGCTTTACGAGACCGAGTTCAGCAGCGACGCGAAGGCGCCGGCCTCCGCCGAGCCGGGGTGAGGCGGCGGTGAAATCGCCGAAACGCTGGACCCGGCGCCTGCTGCGGAACGCATGGCTGCGGCACGTTCTGTGCTGGCTGATGCAGCTCCACATCCGCTTCGTGTTTTTGACCAACCGCTGGCGGGTCGAAGGCGGCGACATCCCGCGCCGCCTGTGCGCCGGCGGCGGCGGCTTGATCCTCGCCTTCTGGCACGGGCGGATGATGATGATCCCGCGGGCGACGCCGCGGCTCGCGCCGGTGCATATGCTGATCTCGGCCCATCGCGACGGCCGCATCATCGCCGGGGCGGTCAGCTATTTCGACATCGGCTACATCGCCGGCTCGACCCGGCGCGGCGGCAGCAGCGCATTGCGCGCGATGCTGAAGCACCTGGCCGACGGCGCCTGGGTCGGGATCACCCCCGACGGCCCGCGCGGGCCGGCGATGCGCGCCAGCGCCGGCATCGTCAACATCGCCCGCCTCGCCGGCGCGCCGATCGTGCCGCTGGTCTTCGCCACCAGCCGGCACCGCATCCTGAACACCTGGGACCGGTTCTACCTGGCATTGCCGTTCGGCCGCGGCCTCTACCTGTGGGGCGAGCCGATCGAGGTCGCCGCCGATCTCGATGACGAGGGGATCGAGCGGGCACGCCGGCTGATCGAAGCCCGCATGAACGCGCTGGCCGACGAGGCCGACCGCCGCGTCGCCGGCAAACCGGCGGCATGCCCTGCCGCCGCGCGCATCGCCGCGGAGCATCGGTGATCCTGCCCGCGCTTTATCGCGCGCTGACGGCGATGGCGACGCCGCTCGTCGTCGCCGGGCTCGACTGGCGCCGTCGCCGCGGCAAGGAAGACCCGGCGCGCATTGCCGAGCGCCGCGGCATCGCCGGCCTGCCGCGCCCGCAAGGGCCGCTGGTGTGGATACATGCCGCCAGCGTCGGCGAGGCTATCTCGGTCCTGGGGCTGATCGCCCGGATCATGCAGGAGCGGCCGGGGGTCGAGATGCTGCTTACGACCGGCACCGTCGCCTCCGCCCGGCTGGTCGAGCCGCGCCTGCCGCAAGGGGTCCGCCACCAGTTCGTGCCGGTCGATCTGCCCCGCGCCGTCGCGCGGTTTCTCGACCACTGGCGGCCGAACCTCGCGATCTGGATCGAATCCGAGTTGTGGCCCAACCTGGTATTGGCGACGCGCCGGCGCGGCATTCCGATGGCGCTGGTCAATGCCCGCCTCTCCCCCCGCTCCTACGCCCGCTGGCTGGCGATCCCGGGGCTGTCGATACCGCTGTTGACCGGCTTCGCCCTGTGCCTGGCGCAGGACGACGAGCAGGCCCGCCGCTTTCGTCGGCTCGGTGCGGTCGGTGCGGACAGCGTCGGCGACCTCAAGGCGGTGGCGGCGGAACTGCCGGCCGACCCGGCAATGCTGGCGGCATTGCAGCGGCAGGTCGGCAGCCGCCCGCTGTGGCTGGCGGCGAGCACCCATGCCGGCGAGGAGGACGCCGTGGCCGCGGCCCATCGCCACACCCGGCCGGCGCATCCGGGCCTGCTGACGATGATAGCGCCGCGCCACCCGGTGCGCGGCGAGGCGATCGCCGCGGCCTTGCGGGCACGCGGGCTCGTCGTCGCGCGGCGCAGCGCCGGCGAGGCGATTGCCGCCGACACCGACATCTACCTGATCGATACGCTCGGCGAGCTGGGCCTGTTCTACCGCCTGGCGGGGATCGCCTTCATCGGCGGGTCGCTTTCCGACAAGGGCGGGCACAACCCGTTCGAGGCGGCGCGGCTCGACTGCGCCATCCTGCATGGGCCGTTCATGCGCAATTGCGCCGCGATGGCCGCGGCATTGGCAGCGGCGGGCGCGGCCGAGACCGTGACCGACGGTGCCGGTCTTGCCGCCGCGGTGTCGCGCCTGCTGGACGA
>JASHNY010000096.1 GCA_030041385.1 Alphaproteobacteria bacterium | reverse complement strand
GGCGCCGCACCGCCCGGCACGACCGTCCCGCAAGGGCCGCCCGATCTGCGTACCGAGGCTCGCAAGCTGTCGCCCGACCAGCTGCGCACCTTTCTCACCCATCCGCACGGGCCGATGCCCGATCTCTCGTTGACCCGGAACGAGATCAGAGACCTGGTCGATTATCTTCAGACCCTGCGCTGACCCGCGGCGACGGCAGCAACGACGCGCCGGGCGGAAGCGCGCAGAAAATTCTGCCGTCGTGCTAGTCTTCCCCGAGAACGGTGCGCGACGCCTCGGCCGAACGTGACCCGATCCTGTCGATGATCCCGGCGGACGAGCCGCAACTCGCCGCCGAACAACCGCTCGAGGAGGAATTCCGATGCGTCGTGCCGTCATCGTCTCCACCGCGCGCACGCCGATCGGGCGGGCCTATCGCGGCGCCTTCAACGACACCCAGGCCCAGGCGCTGGCCGGCCACGCCATCGCCGAAGCGGTCAAGCGCGCCCGCGTCGATCCGGGCGAGATCGACGATGTGATCATCGGCGCCGCGGTGCAGCAGGGCGCGCAGGGCTACAACATCGCCCGCCAGAGCGCGCTGCGCGCCGGGTTGCCGGAGACGGTCGCGGCGATGTCGATCGACCGGCAATGCTCGTCGGGGATGATGGCGATCGCCACCGCCGCCAAGGAAATCATGCATGACGGGATGCAGGTCGCGGTGGGCGGCGGGGTCGAGTCGATCTCGCTGGTGCAGAACGAGCACGCCAACAAGTACCGCGCCCAGGACCCGGCCCTCGTCGAGCGCCTGCCGGCGCTGTACATGACGATGATCGAGACCGCCGAGATCGTTTCCGAGCGTTACGGCATCTCGCGCGCGGCGCAGGACGAATACGCGCTGCGCTCGCAGCAGCGCACCGCCGCGGCGCAGCAGGCCGGGCGCTTCGACGACGAGATCGTCGCGCTGCCCTCGACGATGCTGGCGACCGACCGCAACACTGGGGAAACCTCGCCAAAAGCGGTGACGCTGACCCGGGACGAAGGCAACCGGCCCGACACCAGCCTCGAAGGCCTCGCGGCGCTGAAGCCGGTGTTCAAGGACGGGCAGCGCATCAAGGAAGGCCGCTTCATTACCGCCGGCAACGCCTCGCAATTGTCGGATGGCGCCTCGGCCGCCGTGCTGATGGAGGAGCGCGAGGCCGAGCGCCGCGGGCTACAGCCGCTCGGCATCTACCGCGGCATCGCGGTGGCCGGCTGCGGGCCGGACGAAATGGGCATCGGCCCGGTTTTTGCGGTGCCGAAACTGCTGGCCCAGCACGGGCTCAAGATCGACGACATCGATCTGTGGGAATTGAACGAGGCGTTCGCCTGCCAGGTGATCTATTGCCGCGACCGGCTCGGCCTTCCGCCCGACCGGCTCAACGTCAACGGCGGCGCGATCGCGATCGGCCACCCCTACGGCATGTCGGGTGCGCGCATGGTCGGCCACGCCCTGATCGAGGGCAAGAGGCGCGGCGCCAAACTGGTCGTCTGCACGATGTGCGTCGGCGGCGGCATGGGCGCGGCCGGGCTGTTCGAGGTCGCCTGAGCGGGCGCTAGGTGGGGAGAGCGAGGGAGCCGCGCCAACGGGAGGGCGAGGGGAATTCGGCAGCGGCCATGGCGATCGTGCTGCCTAAGGCCGGCAGCGCGGCGAGCGATGCGAGGATGGCCCGCCGGTCGAGCGTCCTTCGAGACGCGCCCCGCGGGCGCTCCTCAGGATGAGGCGAAACCACATTTGGCATAAAGGGCCAGGCGGCGATCGCCAGGAATTCCCACAGCAAGTCGAAATCGGCCTGAACCGCCGGCCGGAGGCGCATCTATACGCTCTCGTTCAGCCCCAGCATCAGCCGGATGTTCTGCACCGCGGCGCCGGAGGCGCCCTTGCCGAGATTGTCGAGCCGGGCGACCAGAACCGCCTGGCGCCGTGCCTCGTTGGCATGGACCGAGAGTTCGAGCCGGTCGGTGTCGTTGAGCGCCTGTGGTTCGAGCTTGCCGTCGGCGGCCGGCGCAACGACGGCAACCAGCGGGCAATCGCGGTAATGCGCCGCCAGCACCTCGCCGAGATCCGCGCCGCGCGGCTTTCCGGGCAAGGTGTCGAGATGCAACGGCACCGATACCAGCATGCCCTGGCGGAAATGCCCGACCGACGGCACGAAGATCGGCCGCCGCGTCAATCCGCAATATTTCTCGGTCTCCGGTACGTGCTTGTGTTCGAGGCCGAGCGCATAGAGTTCGAAAGCGGGGCCGCCTTCCGCACCGTGCGCCGCGATCATCGATTTGCCGCCGCCCGAATAGCCGCTGACGGCATTGATCGTAATCGGATAGTCGGGCGGCACGATCCCGGCATCGATCAGCGGCCGCAGCAGCCCGATCGCACCGGTCGGATAGCAGCCGGGGTTGGCGACCCGCTCGGCAGACGCGATGCGCGACGCCTGCCCCCTTTCCATCTCGGCAAAGCCGTAGGTCCAGTCGGGATGCACGCGATGCGCGGTGCTGGCGTCGACCAGTTTCGGCGCATCGGCGCCGAGCCCGTCGGCGAGCGCCGCCGCCTCGCGCGCGGCATCGTCGGGCAGGCACAATACGACCAGATCGACCGCCGCCATCATGTCGCGACGCGCGGCCGGGTCCTTGCGCTGCGCCTCGGGCAGGCTCTTCAGCGCGATCTCGAGCAGGCTTTCGAGACGCGCGCGGATGCCGAGCCCGGTGGTGCCGGCCTCGCCGTCGATGAACACGCTGGGCTGGTTCGTCGCCATGTCCCGATCCCTCTCGCCGCAGACAAAGAAAAACCCCACCGGAAGCTGCCTGGCGGGGTTCGGGCCGTTGCCGGATCGCCGAGCTCGGTCAGCGATCGATCCGGCGCACACCTGCCCCGCCGCGGAAACGGCGTCGTCGCGGACGGCTGGTGCGAAGCGTCATGCACATGCCCGGCAGCGTACGAGGCGAGGCCTCATGCGTCAATATTGCGGCCTAAGTTGCCGACCGGCAACGCTGCATAATGGCTGATCGCCTATACCGGGAGCCCTGCCATGCCCAATCTTCCCCGCATCGCCGTGATCGGCACCGGCGGCACGATCTCTTCGCTCGGCGCCGGCAGCCTCGACGTGCTCGACTACCCCGATTTCGGCCAGAAATTGACGAGCGAGGCGTTGCTCGAGCGGTTTCCCGAAACCCGCCTCGTCGCCGAGCCGGTGCCGGTGACCTTTCGCCAGGTCGGCAGCACCGCGATCGGCCCTGCCGAGTGGCTCGAACTGCGCGCCCTCATTCACCGCATCGCCCGCGACGATCCGGGCATCGCCGGGTTCGTGATCCCGCACGGCACCGCGACGCT
Source organism: Alphaproteobacteria bacterium (assembly GCA_030041385.1). GTDB lineage: Bacteria > Pseudomonadota > Alphaproteobacteria > ATCC43930 > CGMCC-115725 > DATARH01. The sequence goes on along the minus strand of JASHNY010000096.1, from coordinate 12,171 downwards.
CGAAGAGACCGGGTTCTTCCTGAACCTCACCCTCGGCACCTCCCAGCCGGTGGTGATGGTGGGGGCGCAACGGCCGGCCAGCGCGCTGGGCAGCGATGCCGGGATGAATCTCGTCAACGCCTTGCGCGTCGCCGGGTCGGAGGCCGCGCGCGGCAAGGGCGTGCTCGCCGTGCTCAACGACGAGATCCACGCTGCGCGCGACGTGGTTAAAACCTCGACCTACCGGGTGCAGACGTTCAAGAGCCTCGATTTCGGCGCGCTCGGCCATGTCGACGGCGACGGCGTGCATTTCTACCGCGCGCCGCTCGGGGCGCACATGCCCGATACGGTGTTTGCCGCGCGCGACATCGGCACGCTGCCGCGGGTGGACATCATCTACTCCTACGCCGGTGCCGACGGCGCCTTGATCGCGGCGGCGGTTGCCGCCGGGGCCAAGGGCGTCGTTTCCGCCGGGTTCGCGCCGGGGCTGGTCGGCCCGGCTCAGCAGGCGGCATTGATTGCGGCCGCCACGGCTGGCACGGTGGTCGTGCAGACCAGCCGCGCCGCCAGCGGAAGGGTCGCCCCGCGCCGCCGCCTGCGCGAGACCGGCATCGTCGCCGGCGAGGATTTCTCGCCGCAAAAGGCGCGCATCCTGTTGATGCTGATGCTGACGACGACCGCCGATCCGGCCGAAATCCAGCGCGCATTCCAGATGTATTAGAGCGGCATTCGTTAGGGGTGACGTCCCCGTGGTATCGCCTTTGCCTCGGCGTTCGCGATTGAAGACGTGGGCCCCCGGGTCAAGCCCGGGGGAGGCAATTATCTGGAAAACGCGTCAATCCAACCGGATCGCGCGCTAAGGCTGAGGGCAGCGGACCGCCTCCGTCCCGGCCGCCCGCCGCATGCGGGCGGGGACGCCCGCGCTCCATTGCGGGCGGGGACACGCCTTCCGCTACGGCGCCTGCAAAATCGCTGCGGCGGCGTCGGCAAACACCTGGGCGCCGAGCACGATGTCTTCCTCCCTGGTGTCTTCGGACCAGTGGTGGCTGACGCCGTTGAGGCTGGGGATGAACATCATGCCGGCGCGCAATCGGTGCGACAGGATTTGTGCGTCGTGGCCGGCGCCGCTCGGCATCCTGAGGTGGCCGCCGGGGGCGTGGCGCTCGGCCGCCGCCTCGATCGCCTGCTGAAAGCGGGCATCCATCGCCCGCGGCTCGACCCGCGCCATCGGCTCGGCCGTACACGCGCACGGGCCGGCGCGGTCGGCCTCGGCGACCATCGCCAGCAGGGCCTCGTCGAAGGCCGCCAGCCGGCCGGTGTCGGTATCGCGGAACTGCACCTGCATCTCGGCGCGTCCGGGAACGATGCTGGGGGCGTTGGGATCGAGGATCATGCGCCCGATCGTCCACACCGTGCGCGGGCCGGCGAGCTCGGCGAAACGGTCGTGAATGCGGGTCGCGAGCCGCACCATCGCCACGCCGGCATCCTTGCGTCGCGCCATCTGGGTCGTGCCGGCATGGTTCTGCTGGCCGACGAGGCGGACCCAGTAGTTGCGGATGCCGACGATCGCCTCGACGATCCCGATGCGCAACCCAGTCGAATCGAGCGTGTCGCCCTGCTCGATATGGGCCTCGAGGTAGCCGATATAGCGCGCCGGATCGACCTCTGCGCGCGGGCGGTCGGCAAATCCGGCGGTGCGCAATGCATCGGCGAGCGGCACGCCGTCGCGGCTTTTGCAGGCGGCGAGCTCGTCCTCGCCGATGGCGCCGGTGAACGAGCGGCTGCCGAGCATCTGGCCGTAATGCCCCTCCTCGTCGGCCCAGGCGACGGCATCGATGCCGAGCCCGGCGCAATCGGGGTCGGCGGCGAAGGCGCGGGCGACTTCCAGCGCATAGATCACGCCGAGCGCACCGTCGAGCCAGCCGCCATAGGGCTGGGTCTCGCTGTGCGAGCCGACCAGCAGATGGCGCCGCGCCCGCTCATTGCGGCCAAACACGTTGCCGATGCCGTCGATCGCCGGCACCAGCCCGGCCTCGGCGAAACGGTCGGCGAGCCAGTGGCGCGAGGCCACATCGTCGGGCGAATAGGTCGGGCGGTGCACACCGCTCTTGTAGCGCCCGAATTCGGCCAGGCGCTTCAAATCGGCAACGACGCGCGCGCCATCGGTCTTCGGCATTCCGCTCTCCTTTGCACTGCCCGGCGGCCTGCGGCGATCAAATCTTCGTTGCGCCCGATCCGCCCGGGGAGCCTCTAGCGGGCTGTTACGTATTGTAACCCAAGATCGCCCGGTTCTCAGCCGGTTGCGGAACGGGCTTGGACCGATGGTCGAGCCTTTCGGGCAGACCCACGCTGATCTGTCCCGGCGATCGCAAGCGGGGTCATGCCCGAACCTCAACCATGGAGAACCACCGTGAACAAGTCCATCCTCGCCGGAGCCGCTTTTGTTATCGCTGCGGCCGTTGCCGTACCGTTGTCGGCCTGGTCGGCCGAGGAGAATGCGCCGGCCACGCCGGCTCCGTCCCAGGCCGCGCCGGCAGCGCCGCCGCCGGCCCCGGCGGAAATGCCCGCCCGTCCCGGCCCGGCCCGGCCCGGCTGGGGCGGGCGCCAAGGCCCGATGATGGGCGGCGGTGCCGACTGGGGCATGCGTCGCATGTGGGATCGCCGCATGATGTGGCGCCAATCGCCGCAGGAGATGTGCGAACGGCACCTTGCCCGCCGCGCCGCGCACATCGCCTATGTCACCTCATTGCTCGACCTGACGCCGTCCCAGCGCCCGCTCTACGACAAGGTGCGCAGCGCGATGGATGCCGCCGCCGTCAAGCAGCACGAGCTGTGCGCCTCGCTGCCGACGGCGGAGCAGCGCGGCGAGGAAACCGTGCTCGACCGGCTGCAGCGCCGCAAGCAGTTCCTGGAGGCGCATCTGCAGGCGTTGCAGCAAATCCAGCCGGCGCTTCAGCAGCTCTATCAGTCGCTGACCCCGGCGCAGAAGGCGGTCATCAACCATCCGTTCCGCCGCGGCTAGGGCAACGACAGCCCCTTGCTGTCCCGGTTCGCCGATCCTCTCCCCCGCTTGCGGGGAGAGGATCGACGTTCCGTAGCCCGGTGGCTCGGCTTGCGGGAATGGCGATTTCGCTTCAGCCGGTCGTGCTCTAGGCTGCTCGCTTTGCCGCAAGGAGAATGGTCATGGCCCAATCCGCCACCTCGCCTGCCCGCGAACGCATTCGCGGCACCGTGCCGAAACTCGCTGAATACGCCGACACGATCATCTACGGCGAGGTGTGGGAACGCCCGCAATTGTCGAAGCGCGACCGCAGCCTGATCACCTGTGCCGCGCTGATGGCCAGCGGGCGCTACGAGCAGTTGCGCGGGCATCTCGACCGCGCCCTCAACAACGGCGTGACCAAGGACGAGATCAGCGAATTGATCACCCACCTCGCCTTCTACTCCGGCTGGCCGACGGCAATGACCGCGGCCGGGCTGGCGAAGGAGGTGTTCGAGGCGCGGTGAGCGGCAACCCGTCTTGCGTCTTGAAGGACGCAATTACACGGGGTTGAGCGCGTCGCGATAGGCCTTGATCGCGGCGGCGAAGCCGATTTCGAGGGCGTCGGCGGTCAGTTCGTGGCCGATCGAGGCTTCGGCGATCTCCGGCATCGCGGCGACAAAGCCGGGCAGGTTGGCGAGGCTCAGATCGTGCCCGACATTGACGACGAGCGCGGCGGCATTCGCCCGCTTCGCGGTGGCGACGCATTGCGCCAGCGCGGCGGCGGGATCGCCGGCGCGGAACGCGGCGGCATAGGCCCCGGTGTAGATTTCGACCCCGTCGGCACCGGTCTCGCCGGCCCGCTCGACCGCGGGACAATCCGGATCGACAAACAGGATGACACGGCAGCCGAGCGGCTTCAGCTCGGCGACGGCGCGGCGCAGCAATGCGAAATCCGATCCCGAAAAATCCCACCCCGCCTCGGAGGTGAAGGCGTCGGGCGCATCCGGCACCAGCGTGCACTGCTCGGGCTTCACCGAACGCACGATCCTCAGCAGGCGCTCGTCCGGATAGCCCTCGATGTTGAGCTCGATCTCGGGCCGCCACGATTGCATCAGCGCCGCCAATGCCGGCACGTCGGCGGCGCGGATGTGGCGCTCGTCGGGGCGCGGATGCACGGTGATGCCGTCGGCGCCGGCCTCGTAGGCAATCCTGGCGAATTTCAACACGTCCGGCACGCCGGTATGGCGGGAATTGCGCAGCAGCGCGACCTTGTTGAGGTTGACGCTGAGCCGGGTCACTGCGATCCGAACTCGAACAGCAAGGCGTCGCGCACCGTGTCGAGGTCGAGCCCGTGCGCGGCGATCATCGGCGCGGTCTCGACGATGATGTCGTCGACATCGCGGATCCTCTTCAGCCGCTTGAACAAATCCTCGCTGTCGAGGCCGAGCCCTTCGCCCAGCAGCTCCATGAAATTGACCACCTCGAAACTGCGGCCGTCGCCGGCGTCGCAGATTTCGCGGTGGCAGGCGTGGTAGACCGTCGCCAGCGTATCGACGCCGGCATCGGCGACCGCCTGCAGCTCGCGCTGGACCAATCGCCGCTTGAACTCGGGCAATTGCGAAAGGCTGTTGGCCTGGGTCCCGACGCGCGGCACATCGATATCGACGAACTCGACACCGGGGATGATCGACAGCAATTTCTTCACCGCGGCCATGGCCTCGGGGAAGACCGGGCGCTCGTGCAATGCGACCCGCTTCTCAACCCGGCATTTCATCAGCGCCGCGAGCCGGTCGGCATGGGCCGCGAGAAACGGCAGGAACGGGTTGAGGTCGAACGGCTTTTCGCCGTATTGCGCGGCGTAGTTCGGCAACGATACCTCGCCGATCGAAATCTGGCAGCTCGGGCACCAGGACAGCACGTTGCGGGTGCCGGCCGCGGCCAGCCCCTCGATCGTCGCATAGGCGACCTTGCTGTTGGCGACGAAATCGCCGGCGCGGAACTGGTAGACGCCGCAGCACTGCCCGACCCCGCCCATGACCTCGTAATCGATGCCCAAGAGGTCGAGGATGTCGAGGCACAACAGGGCGATGTGCGGGGTCTTGACGACGTTGCAGCCGGTATAGAACACGACGTCGGGCGGTGCCGTGCGGGCTTCGCCGCTGCGCTTGAACCGGGCCAGGGTCTCGGGCGGCATTTGCAGGCGCGACAACACCCTGACGCCGCGGCTCATGCTCTGAAACGGCTTGCGCCAGCGGGTATGGAGCGGCGGTCCGTCCTTGGCGGCACGGGCAAAGCCGCGCGCGAGCTGCACCATGAAGCGCGGGTTGATGCCGTGAGTGCAGGCCGGGATGCAATTGCCGCTGCCGCTGCAAGCCTCGGTCCAGCGCACCGCCTCGTCATTGCCGGCGCCGCCGGTGATCAGGTCGACGATGGCGCCGGCGGTCGCGCCCGGGTCGGCGGCGGCGATCCCCGCCGGCTCGGTCATCGGGCAGGCGCGAAAGCAATCGCCGCAGCGCGTGCAGGCATCGGCGATCGCCTCGGCGCGGGCGCGAAAGGCGCCGAGAAACCCCTCTATGGCTCGGTCCTCTACCGGCACGGTCACATCGTTCATCGGCCGCTCTTGTTGGTTGCCTGGGGCAATCATAACCCAAATCTCCGCCCCGCGCAGCGCCTGCGCAACGCGGTTCGCGGATCGCGTTCCGGTTGCGTCCCGGCGCGGCACCGAGTCGCACCGTTTTCCCAGACATTTGCCACCATTCGCTTGCCGGGCGGCGAATGGCCCCGATACGATAAATTCGCCACTTTCAAATAATCGCCTAGGACCGCCACATGCTCGTCGAAAGGGGAACGGCCGAAGCCGAGGGGTGTTTCCCCTCGATGACAGACAAAGACCAAAACGCCGATAATATCGACAGCGGTCCGAGGCCTGCCAATACCGCCAACCGCGCCGGGATCGGGAGGGCATCGAGGCCCGCGGTAGCGCAGCCTGCCGTGTCGGTGCAAATTCGCGCGTTCCTCGCCGGCGAAACCAATGGCGCAGCGTTACTTCACGCGCTTTACGACCACGTCGTCGACGAAACCATTCCGCCGCGTCTGCGCGCGCTGCTCCTCCACCGCCGCCGCCCGCCCGAGCGGGGCTAGCCCCGCTCTGCCCGGCGCGGCAGCATCGCGCCGAGGTCGCGACCGCCAAACAGGTGCAGGTGGAAATGCGGCACCTCCTGGTGCGCCGCCGCGCCGTGGTTCGAGAGCACCCGATAGCCGCCTTCGGCAACCCCCTCGCTCTTGGCGACGATCGCGATCGCGCGCACGAAGGCGGCCTGCTCCTCCGCCGAAGCGTGCGCGGCGAAATCATCGACCGAGACGTATTCGCCCTTCGGGATCAGGACGACATGGGTCGGCGCCTGGGGCCGGATGTCGCGAAACGCCAGCACGTGCGCATCTTCGTAAACCCTGGTGCAGGGCAGTTCGCCACGCAGAATGCGGGCGAAGACGTTGTTGCGGTCGTATTCCATCGGGTTTCCTTTGCCGTCATTTCCGGACGCGACCGCGCCGCCGAACGAAACTTGCCGCGATGGTCCGGTATGCCTATAAATCCTGGTGTGGTGGATTTGAAGTTCGCACGGGTTTGGTGGCGGCCGCGTTTGCGTCCACACCAGCTTTTTTTAAAATAGCTCCGTGTGCTGTCGACTCCGAAATTCGCGCTCAGCCTCACCCCAAGATATGGCGAATTTCGGATTCGGCACACCAGCCGCGCATCCCGCTTGTTGGGAGGGTTGCATACGTGCCCGCATCCTGGCCACTGCCGTCGCCGTGGTGTTCGCGATCGGCGCGTTTTGCGGAGCCGGCCCAGCCGCCGCCGGGCTCTTTAACCCGTTCGGGTTTCTGTTTCTGCTCATCGCATTTCTGGTGTGGCGTTACTGGTTCATTATTGTCGGGGATTTCAGCCCGCCGTCTCTCGACGGAATGACGCGGCGTTTCGTCGATCGCGGCGGCGCCGACAAGCCTTGAACAGGGAGGAGCACCATGGCCTTAACCGGTGTTTTGCGGCCCGGTCATGCGCAGGTGCGCGTGACCGACATCGCCTCGGCGAGCCATTTCTACCGCGACGTGCTCGGGCTGGTGGAAACCGGAACGGACGGCTCCGGCCGTGTCTATTTCAAGGCCTGGGACGAGCGCGACCACAGCAGCGTCGTATTGCGCCAGGCCGACACCGCCGGGATCGACCATTTCGCGTTCAAGGTCCGCGACCGGGCCACCTTGGACCGGCTGGAGAGCGACCTGCGCGGCTGGGGCGCGTTGTGCGAACGCGTTCCGGCCGGCGAGATGCTCGCGACCGGCGAGCGGATACGGTTCGAGATCCCGAGCGGCCATCTGATCGAATTGTACGCCGAGAAGGAGGCCGCGCCCTATCCCGGCCAGTTGCGCAACCCGCGGCCCTGGACCGCGGCGGCGGAACACGGCATCGCGCCCCTGCGCATGGACCATGCTCTGCTCTACGGCCCGCGCGTCAACGAGAACCTGGCCCTGTTCACCGAAATCCTCGGTTTCTACCTGACCGAATACGTGACCCTGCCGGACGGGGAGACGAAAGGCGCGCTATGGCTCAGCTGCTCGATCAAGGCGCACGACATCGCCTTTGTCGAGCACCCCGAGCCCGGCCGCTTGCACCACGTCTCGTTCCTGCTCGAATCCTGGGAAAAGATCCTGCGCGCCGGCGACATCATGTCGATGAACAAGGTGCCGGTCGAAATCGGCCCGACCCGCCACGGCATCACCCGCGGCATGACGATCTACGGCTTCGACCCGTCGGGGAACCGGTTCGAAACCTTCTGCGGCGGCCTGCAAAGCTATCCCGACCAGGCGCCGATCGCCTGGAGCTGGGAGGAGCTGCCCTCCGGCCTCGACTACCCGCAGCGAAAGCTGCACGAGACGTTTCTGTCGGTGGTGACGTAATCGCGCGGCACCGGCGAGAAGCGAAGCACCGCGGGCGGTTCAGCCGAGTTCGGCGCGGACCTGGCGGCGGAACTGCTCGATCGGCACCAGGTTGCCGTTGCGCTCGACGTACCAGAAATCCCAGCCGTTGCAGGCCGCCGCGCCCTGCACCCGGGCCGCGACGGCATGGATCGAGCCCTTGTGCTCGGCCGAGATGACGCTGCCGTCGGCGCGCACCCGGGCGGTGAAGCGGCGGCGCTGATCGAACAATATCTCACCCGGCTGCAACAGCCCGCGCTCGACCAGATTGCCGAATGGAACGCGGGGCGCCTCGCGCCGCGACTGCAGCGTCACCGCCTCGTCCGTCGCCGCCGCCACCGCGGCGATGCGCCGGCGCGCCAGCACGGCGTAGGCGGGGTCGCGCTCAATGCCGATAAACCCGCGCGCCAGCCGCTTGGCGACCGCGCCGGTGGTGCCGGTGCCGAAAAACGGGTCGAGCACGATGTCGCCGGGCCGGGTCGAGGCGAGCAGGACACGATGCAGCAACGCCTCGGGCTTCTGGGTCGGGTGGGCCTTGCCGCCGTCGCCGCCGCGCAAGCGCTCCGGCCCGCCGCAGATCGGGATCAGCCAGTCGCTGCGCATCTGCAAATCGTCGTTGAGCGCCTTCATCGCCTCGTAATTGAAGGTGTAGCGGCTGTCGCGCGAGCGCGCGCACCACAACAACGTCTCGTGCGCGTTGGTAAAGCGGCGGCCGCGGAAATTCGGCATCGGGTTCGATTTGCGCCAGACCACGTCGTTGAGGATCCAGAAGCCGAGATCCTGCACTTGCGCGCCGATGCGAAAGACGTTGTGGTAGGTGCCGATCACCCACAGCGCGCCGTCGGGCTTCAGCAGCCGCCGGCAGGCGGCGAGCCAGGTGCGGGTAAACTCGTCGTATTCGGCGAAATCGGCGAATTTGTCCCACTCGGCATCGACCCCGTCGACGACGCTGTTGTCGGGCCGCTGCAATCCGCCGTTGAGTTGCAGGTAATAGGGCGGGTCGGCAAAGACGAGATCGACCGACGCCTCGGGCAGGCGCCCCATCGCCTCGCGGCAATCGCCTTCGATCACCAGTTCGAGCTGCGTTTCCGGCACCCCCTTCATCGCGGCAATCGTGGCCGCCGGCGCAAGCTGCGTCAATTCCCCGGTCGCCCCTCAACCGGCGATCAGCCGCCGCACCGGCTCGAACGAGCGGCGGTGATGCGGAGTGACGCCGAGCTGGGCCAGGGCTGCCTCGTGCGCGGCGGTGGCATAGCCGGCGTTGTGCTCCCAGCCATAGCCGGGATAGCGCCGCCCGAGCGCCGCCATCAGCCGGTCGCGGGTGACCTTGGCGACCACCGAGGCCGCGGCGATCGAAAAGCTCAGCGCGTCGCCCTTGACCACGGTGCGCACGGCGCAGCCGAGCGCGGGCGCGACATTGCCGTCGACCAGCGCGATGTCGGGCACGATGCCGAGCGCGGCAACGGCCCGCGCCATCGCGAGAAGGCTGGCGCGCAGGATGTTGACCCGGTCGATCTCGGCGACGCTTGCCGCCCCGACTCCGATTCGGGCGCCCGCCGCCAGTTCGAGATAGCAGCGCTCGCGGGCCAGCGGCGTCATCGCCTTCGAATCGTCGAGCCGGTCGCGCAGGAGCGCCGCAACATTGCTGCGGTCGAGGATCACGGCGGCGGCGACGACCGGCCCGGCGAGCGGCCCGCGGCCGGCCTCGTCGATGCCGCAGACGAGCCCGCTGCACGCATCCTCGATCGCGAAATCCGGCATCGCCCCCCGCGCCGCCGCGCTCTCCCCAAGCGCTTGTGCCATGAGCGCCGCCGCCCGCCAATCCGGAATAAAGCGTGAACAGCGACCTTGACATTCTCGCGTGCTCGGCGTGTTCTTGTTATGTTTGCCAACCCGCGAGGGAGAGATCGCCATGAAACCGTTCCTGCTTGCCGCCGCCCTCCTCGCCGCCGCGGCGCTTGTGCCCTGCCAGGCGGCCCAGCCAGCCGCGGCCCAGTCAGGTGCGGCCCAGCCGGGCGCGGCCGGCCCCGACACGATCACCTTCGAGCAATACCGCGACTGGCGCCTCAACTTCATCGCCGAGCGCCAGAAGCAGCTCGCTGCAGAGCTTGCCGCCGGCAATCTCAGCGATATCGAGCGCGCCCGGCTCAGCCGCGAGAAGGCATATTACGACCGCCAGGCGGCAATGCCAGCGGCCGAGCGCGACCGCCTGTTCCGCGCCCGTTTCGACCAGATCGACACCAACCACGACGGCGTGATCGAGCGGTCGGAGCGCATCGCCTGGCACGAGAAACAGGCGGCGCGCTACCGCCGGCAGGCCAACGCCAACGCCGGGCGCTGAACCGGGCGGGCGGCCCGGTTCGCCGGATTTTTCCTGCGGATGCCGGCAACAGCAGCGAACGGCGCGCGCCGCCGGCCGCTGTGCTAAGGTGGCCGGCCGCGCGCGAGAAAAGAGGCCGCAGAGCATGACCCGCTTCAAGGATTGGCAGCCGCAGGGCGTGATCCCGGCAGTGCTGTTGCCGTTCCACGCCGATTTCTCGATCGACGCGGCGGCATACCGCCGGCACCTGCGCGATGTCGGCGCGGTCGAGGGCATTTCGGCGCTGACCGTCAACGGGCATTCGGGCGAGGTTCACGCCTGTACCGTCGACGAGCAGCGCGAGGTGTTGCGGCTGACCCTCGACGAGGTCGGCGACCGGCTGCCCGTCATCGCCGGGGTCTACGCCGACGGCAGTATCGAAGCCGCCCGCATCGCCCGCCTGGCCGAGGCCGACGGCGCCTCCTGCCTGCTCGTCTTCCCGCCGCAAAGCATGAGCATGGGCGGGCAGTTGCGGCCGGAGATGGCGGTGACGCATTTCGCGATGATCGCCGCGGCGACGAGCCTGCCGCTGATCTGCTTCAACTACGTGCTGGCCGGCCCGCTCGGCTATCCGCACGAGACCCTGCTGCGCCTGGCCGATGCCGTGCCGTCGATCCGCGCGGTCAAGGACTGGTCGGGCGACCCGATGGTGCACGAGCGCAATATCCGCGTACTGCAGAGCCTGCCGCGCCCGGTCACGGTGTTGACGACGCACAGCTCGTGGCTGATGAGCTCGCTGGTGATGGGGTGCAACGGGCTGCTCTCCGGCGCCGGCAGCGTCATCGCCGACTGGCAGGTGGCGCTGTTCCGCGCCGTGCGCGCCAACGATCTCGCCCGCGCCCGGGCGATCAACGACCGCATTTTCCCGCTGGTCCAGGCCTTCTACGCGCCGCCCTTCCTCGACATGCACAACCGCATGAAGGAGGTGCTGGCGCTGACCGGCCGCCTGCCGCCGGCGGTGGTACGGCCGCCGCTGGTCAAACTGCCCGAGGCCGAGATCGCGCGGCTGCGGCAGGCGATCGCCACCGCCGGGCTCGGCCGCGACGAACCGGCACTCGCCGCCGAATGAGGGCGGGATCGCCGCCGCGAGCCGGGAACCGCAGCGATGGATAGCGGCCTCGCCGGCCTCGTCGCCGCCGAAACCGTGTTGAGCCACAGCGACGGCGCCGCCGGCATCCTGTGGGTGCGCGGGCACACGCTCGCCGATCTGGTCGCCAATTTCGGCTATGAAGGCGCGGTCGGGCTGTTGTGGGAGGGGTTCGCCGGCGACGGGCTCGACCGCGAGACAGTGCGCGCCCGCCTCGGCGCCGGCCGCACGCTCGCCTTTAGCCGGCTCGGCGACTGGCTCGACCGGGCCGAAGCGCGGCCGCTGATCGAAGGGGTGCGGCTGTGCCTCGCGGCATTGCCGGAGGATTCGCATCCGGCCGAAATCCTGGCATCGTTTCCGGTGGCGATCGCGGCGCTGTTGCGCCGGCGCCAAGGGGCGCCGCCGCTCGCGCCGGACTGCGCCCGCCGCACGGCCGACGATCTGCTGCGCATGGTCCACGGCGCCCCGGTCGATCCGGCGATGGCGGAGGCGCTCGACACCTACATCACCGCGGTCATCGACAACGGGCTCAACACCTCGGCCTTCACCGCCCGGGTCATCGCCTCGAGCGGCGCCTCGCTGGTCTCGGCCGCGCTCGGCGCCTACTGCGCGTTCACCGGCCCGTTGCACGGCGGCGCGCCGGGCCCGACCCTCGACCTGCTCGACGAGGCGGAAGCCAGCGGCGATGTCGCGTCGTGGGCCGCGCGCAAACTGGCTGCCGGCGAGCGGCTGATGGGTTTCGGCCATCGCGTGTTCCGGCTCGGCGACCCGCGTGCCGCGGTGCTGGGCGCG
>JASHNY010000095.1 GCA_030041385.1 Alphaproteobacteria bacterium | reverse complement strand
GCCGTGCCGGTCATGCCGGCGAGCTTCGGATACATGCGGAAATAATTCTGGAACGTGATCGACGCCAGCGTCTGGTTTTCGTTCTGCACCGTGACGCCTTCCTTGGCTTCCAATGCCTGGTGCAGGCCTTCCGAATAGCGCCGCCCCTCCATCATGCGGCCGGTGAATTCATCGATGATGATGATCTTGTCGTCTCTCACGATGTATTCGGTGTCGCGCGCAAACAATTTGTGCGCCCGCAGCGCCTGATTGACGTGATGAACCAGCGAGACATTGTGGATGTCGTACAGGCTGTCGGCTTCAAGCAGGCCGCGCTCGCGCAGCATCGTCTCGATCTTTTCCTGGCCGGATTCGGTCAGCGTGACGGTCTTCTGCTTTTCGTCCTTCTCGTAATCATCGGGATCGAGGGCGGGGATCAGCTTGTCGACCGAGATGTAGAGTTCGGAATTGTCTTCGGTCGGGCCGGAGATGATCAGGGGCGTGCGCGCCTCGTCGATCAGGATCGAATCGACCTCGTCGACGATCGCGTAGTGGAACGGCCGCTGGACCATGTCCTCCAGCCGGAACTTCATGTTGTCGCGCAGATAGTCGAAGCCGAATTCGTTGTTGGTGCCGTAGGTGATGTCGCAGCGGTACTGCGCCTGGCGCTGGTGGTCGTCGAGATCGTGGACGATGCAGCCGACGGTCATGCCGAGAAAGCGATAGATCTGCCCCATCCACTCGGCGTCGCGCTGGGCCAGGTAGTCGTTGACGGTAACGACATGCACGCCGTTGCCTGGCAGGGCGTTCAGATAGACCGGCAGGGTGGCGACCAGGGTCTTGCCTTCGCCGGTCTTCATTTCGGCGATCATGCCGCGGTGGAGCACGATGCCGCCCATCAATTGCACGTCGAAATGGCGCTGGCCGAGCGTGCGCTTGGCCGCCTCGCGCACGGTGGCGAACGCCTCGACCAGCAAATCGTCGAGCTCGGCGCCGTCCTCGAGGCGCTGGCGGAATTCGGCCGTGCGCGCCCGCAAGGCGTCGTCCGACAGCGCTTCGAGCTCGGGTTCGAGCTCGTTGATCTGGGCGACTAGCGGCCCCAGGCTCTTGACGAAACGATCATTGGCGGAGCCGAACAGCCGCCGGGCGAAGGCGCCGAACATGGAATCCTCGATACGCGAATGACACGGCAAAGCGCAAGCACGCGGCGACTGAGGACAGATAGGCTGGGCGGGGCGGGGTGTCAATTCGTCGGGGCCGCCGGGCAGGCTGCGCCTTTCGGCCGGGCCGGCGTGGGCCCGCGGCTGGGGGCGGCCGGGCGTCGAAACGAGATGCTGTGGTTCGCCCGGCGGGCTTCTCCCAGGTCTTGTCGGGGCGGCGGCGATATGCGACATCATCGCTCCCGTAACTGTGCAGGGACCCCTCGATGCCCGCAATCTCGCCGCTCGCTCCCGCGCGCTTTCCCGACCTCGCGCCAATTGCCGGGGTTCGCCTCGCGGCGATCGAATGCGGCGTGCGCTACAAGGGCCGCACCGACCTGATGCTGGCGGAATTGGTACCCGGCACCGCGATTGCCGGCGTCTTCACCCGCTCGCTGACCGCGGGGGCGCCGGTGCTGTGGGACCGCGAGCGGCTTCCCGGCGGCAAGGTGCGCGCGATCGTGGTCAATTCGGGCAATGCCAACGTGTTCACCGGGCGCGCCGGGCGGGAGGTGGTCGAAGCCACGGCGGCGGCCGCGGCGCGCTGCCTCGGGTGCAGCACCGACGAGGTGTTCATCTCGTCCACCGGCGTCATCGGCGAGCCGGTACCGGCCGACCGCATCCCCGGCGCTTTGCCGCGGCTCGTGCCGGGATTGGCGGCAGATGCCTGGGAACAGGCAGCGCGCGCAATCATGACCACCGACACCTTCCCCAAGGGCGCCACCGCCGAAGCCACGATCGACGGCACCCCGGTGCGGCTCAGCGGCTTTGCCAAGGGGTCGGGGATGATCGCGCCCAACATGGGCACGATGCTCGGCTATGTTTTCACCGACGCGGCCTTGACGCCCGCCGTGTTGCAGCCGTTGCTCGCCGCCGCCGCCGCGCGCTCGTTCAACTCGATCACAGTCGACGGCGACACCTCGACCAGCGACACGGTGCTGCTCTGCGCCACCCGGCAGGCGCGGCACGCGGCAATCGACAGCCCCGTCGACCCGCGGCTCGGCGGGTTTCGCCGGGCTCTCGACCGGGTCATGATCGATCTCGCCCAGCAGATCGTGCGCGACGGCGAGGGCGCGCAGAAATTCATCACGATCGACGTGACCGGCGCGACCAGCGCGCGGGCGGCGCGCCGCATCGGCCTGTCGATCGGCAATTCGCCGCTGTTCAAGACCGCCGTCGCCGCCGGCGACCCGAATTGGGGCCGGATCGTCATGGCGGTCGGCAAGGCCGGCGAAAAGGCCGACCGCGACCGCCTGTCGATCTCGATCGGGGACGTCGCGATCGTCGAGCGCGGCGCGCCGGTGCCGGGCTATGACGAAAAGCCGGTCGCTGCGCACATGGCGGGCCGCGACGTGCGCGTCGCCGTCGATCTCGGGCTCGGCCGCGGCAAGGCGACGGTGTGGACCTGCGACCTGACCAATGGCTATCTCGAAATCAACGGCGCCTATCGCAGCTAGGGCGCGCCCCATCGCGGTGTCATTGCGACCCGCGGGCGTGACCCGCGGGGAACGATGAGCGAGGCGCGTCGGATCCTTCTCGTCGCCGCGGTGGCGTTGATCGACGTCGACGGCCGGGTATTGCTGGCGCAGCGCCCGGCGGGCAAGCCGATGGCCGGGCTGTGGGAGTTTCCCGGCGGCAAGGTGCAGCCGGACGAAACCCCCGAGGCGGCGCTGATCCGCGAATTGAACGAAGAACTCGGCATCGATGTCGCGGCGAACTGCCTTGCGCCGTTCACCTTTGCCTCGCACGCCTACCCCGAGTTCCACCTGCTCATGCCGCTTTATGTCTGCCGCAGATGGCAGGGCATCGCGGTTGCCCGCGAAGGCCAGCGCCTCAAATGGGTGCGCCCGGCGCAGCTTGCCGATTACCCGATGCCGCCTGCCGACAAGCCGCTGGTCGCGCAACTGCGCGACCTGCTGTGACCCGGTCTGCCGCGCCTGCGGCATGACGGGTGTCCTAAACCCCCGAAACCGCGAGGTTCATTCCTTGAGCGGCTGAGCGCGCGGAGCAGGCATTTGCAGCGACCTGTACTCGTGCCGCGTCTCGTTTAAAATCGGATTGTCGCATCGTTTACGATCTGCGGCTGGTTAGCCGACGCGCACAGCAATGCCCGGTCCGGGACATCATGCGGCTTGCGGCGGGAATGATGAGACCAGCGCCGGATATCCAGAGCCTGATCCACCGCGTCTATGAGGCTGCGGCCGATTTGAGTGCATGGCCGCAGCAGATGGCGGCCATAGCAGACGCCTTGCGGGCGCGTGCTGTGAGCCTTCATGTCATCGGCCCCGACGGGAAAACGTTTCTGCTGATCGCGCCGCGCACCGATCCGCAATGGCTGCACGCTTACGGCGAACGCTGGTCCAGATCCAATCCGGTGCGTGAGCGAGGCTTGGCTCTCCCGGTCGGGGCCATCTACCAATTCGAAAATCTGATGCCGCGCCGCGACTTCGAGGGCACGGCGTTTTACAACGAGTTCTGGGCCCCGCAACGCCACGATTTCGCGCTGTTCAGCAATCTTGCGAACGGCCGGGAGGCGGTTGCCGGCATCGGCTTTTATCGCTCTGCCAAAGAGGGTCGTTTTACAGCTGTCGAGGAGCGCACGCTGAACGCTCTGGCGCCGCATCTGCAGCGCGTGCTGAATTTGAACCTGCGGTTTGGCCAGATCGAGTTGGAGCGTGACGGTGCGGTCGAAATGCTCGACCGCTGCAGTTCCGCAGCGTTTCTGGTCGATCGCCACGCCCGCATCCTGCAGGCAAATGCTGCCGCGGAGGCGCTGTTGTACAAGGGCAAGGGCCTGCATGGCCGCGCCGGTCGCCTCGCCGCCTGTGCACCGTCGGACACGGCCTGGCTGCGGGCAATGATCGCCGGTGACCCGGCGGCGCCGAGCGGCAAGCTTGTTTTGCGCGATGGCGACGCGAGCGTGCTGTCGCTTCAAGTGTGGCCGGTGCAGAAATGCGCCCCGTGGCTGGCGGGACGTCCGGCGGCGGTCGTCTTCGCCGACGAGTTGGCGGTACGCTCGTTGCCGTCGCGCGAGCAGCTGCGATCGCTGTTCGGCCTGACGCCGGCGCAGGCGTCATTGGCGCGCGAAATCCTGCACGGAGACGGCGTCGAGGCGGCGGCTCGTCGTCTCGGCATCTCCCGGGCTACGGCACGCACGCATCTTCTCCAGTGCTTTCAGCGCACCAACACCAGCCGGCAGGCAGAACTGGTGCGGGTCATCCTGCAGGAGACGCAGCCATTGCACGGGCGTCCAGACGCCGCGTCCTGAACGCGTCTGTGCGAGCAACGGTTTCGCAAAGAGCGTGTCTCCACCAAACGGCTGATGCGCAGTGCATCCAACCCGTGCCTAATACCGGAACATTGGGCAGCCGATCGTCATCTCGATCGTCCCGGGCTGCTTTCACAGAAAGCAAGAAATACTTGATAAATGTCCAAAGTCGTGGAGATGCCGACCGAGACGTATTTGCCGATATGCGCCCTCGTCGCAACGCGGGTGGCGAGTTGATGTTCTCAGGCTGCGATACGTAGGCCAGTAGGGTGTACCGGAGATATCGCGATGGCGGCGCCCCGGATCTACCTTATCAGCGACACGCGGCTCTTTCGCGAAGGGCTCAGCGCGATGTTGCGGCGCGAGAGCCGGCTGGTCGTGGTTGGCCACGGTGCGTTCGCCGATGCGTTGAGCGAGATCGAAGATTTGGCGCCCGACCTGGTTCTGCTCGATATGACCGGGCCCGAGAGTTTGCGCATTCCGACGCAACTCCATCTGCTGCTTCCCGATCTGCGAATCGTGGCGGTCGCTCTGGCCGAACAGGAGGCAGACGTCCTTGCCTGCGCCGAGGCCGGCATCTGCGCCTACGTTCCGCAGACCGCCACAGTCGAGGAATTGGTGGCGGCGATAATGCGCTCGCTCAACGGCGAACTTGTCTGTCCGCCAAGAATCACGGCTTTGTTGTTTGACAGGATCGCGACCCTGGCCAAAGCCGGCTTGTCGGCCGCCGCGACCGAGGGGCTGACCCCGCGCGAGCGAGAGATCGCCGCGCTGCTGGCCCTGGGCCTGCAGAACAAAGAAATCGCCCGCCGCCTGCGCCTCGGCAACGCGACCGTGAAAAACCACGTCCACAACATCCTGCAGAAACTGAAGATCGGCCGGCGCAGCGAGATTTTCGGGCGGCGCTTCGAGGTGCGGCCGTGGCAAGGGCAGGTCGCGATGCAGCCGCGTGGGCCCGGGCTCTAGCCGCCGGCGCCAGCCAGCCGGGCGCGTTCCGTGAAACAATGCTCCGCAGCCGCGCTACGGTCGGGTGGCGTGGACCGCGCGTTCCCGCGGATGGGCAGCGATCCAGATCCAGGTCCGGACCGAATCCGGATCATCAGACCCGTTGACAAGGACGCTGTGGCAAAGGGCCGGTGCGGAGCGCAGTGCGGGTTGCGAACCTCGCATGCCGGATGAAGGTCCGGGCCGCTTTTAGCCCACCAACCGGACCACCGGGTTCATTTAGCCGGCGCGGGGGAACCGGTAGCCTAATTCGACAACGAGGTGTCGGTTCGGATGCGGATTCTCTTGGCCGGTATGTCGAACATGCTGAACAGCATCATCACCGCCGTTCTCGAAGAGGCGCCGCAGACGACGCTTGCCGGCGTCATCGCGGATCCTGAAGATCTGGCGACCGCGATCCGTGCGACGAAAGCCGACGCGGTGGTATTGCAGACCGCCGAACCGGGCGCCACGGCGCGCTACCGCGACCTGCTGTCGAGCTTTCCCAGGCTCAAGGTCATTGCCATCGCGAGCGACGGCAAGGGCGGTTTCCTCCACGAGTTGCGGCCATGGTCGACGCAGCTTGTGGAGCTGTCGGCGGAAAGCTTGCTGGCGGCACTGACCGAGGGCGCTCCTTCGCGCCGACCCGGCAGGCCGGCCGCGCCGGCGACCTCGGCCGGAAAATCGCGTCCCAGCTAGGCGCATGGAGCACGAGGTAGGCATGTCCCAATCGCTACGAGACCGTTACTCCGACGGGTACGAGGACCGGTCGTTCGCGGAAACGCCGTTCCTTGAGATTTCGGGGCACGAATCCTTTGAAGAGCCGCAGTGGGGAATGCTGCCGGGCGAAATCCCTGGCGGGGCTGCGCCCGCACTGGAGCTGCCGACGCCGTTCCTGTCGATCGGCGCGCCGGCGCTTGGCGAAATCGAATTGCCGCCGGCCGAAATCGCCGGCCTCGCCGAGCTGGCGACCGAACTGAAAGACAGCGAATTCCGCGATGCGCTGGAGCAGCTGGCCGACGAGGCGCTGGAGATGCACGGCGATCAGCTCGCGGGCGAGTACGGCGATCGCGAGATGCGCGACTTGGCCGCCGAACGGCTCCTCAACGAGCATTTTGCGCCGCTCGCCGCGCAATCGGATGCCGCACTCGATCGCTTCCTCGAACGGCTCGAAGGTCACGAGCCGAGCGCCTTGACCGAGATGGAGATCGAGCGCCTCGCCACCGAGGCGCTGGCGACCGCCGAGCCAAGCTCGCCGGCCACCGAGCATTTTCTCGGCGGCTTGCTGCGCAAGGCCGGCAAGCTGGTCTCCGCCGCCGTCAAGGCGCCGCTCAAGCTGGTCGGAAAAGGGCTGGCGTTCGCCGGCAAACTGGCCTTCGGTCCCCTGCTCGAACCGTTAAAGAAGCTCGCCCGCTTTCTGCTCGGCCATGTCGTAAAGTTTGCGCTCAACAAGCTGCCGCCGCAGGTCCGGCCGCTCGCGCAAAAACTGTCCGACCGCCTCTTTCACGAGCTCGGCGACGCTCACGAGGGCGAGGCCGGGCATTACGAGCAGACCGAGGCTGAAAGCCTCCCGGCTGCGCCCGACATTGCCCGGCTTGAGGCCGAGTTCGATCTCCATGCCGCCCAGCTGGCGATGACGCCCGACGAGGGCGAGGCCGATCATCTCGTCTCATCCTACGGCGAGGAGGCGCAGGAGAGTTACGAAGCATCGCCGCTGGAGGTGCTCGATCGCGCGCGCGCCGAACTGAGCACCGGGCTCGCCCGGCTGCAGCCCGGCGAGAGCCCGCAGCCGGCGATGGAGCAGTTCCTGCCGGCTCTGGCGGCCCTCTGGCCGGCGCTCAAGGGCGGCATCGCGGTGATCGGTCGGCCGCGGGTCGTCAGCTTTGTCAGCGGCTTGCTGGCGCAGCTCATCAAGCCGATGCTCGGCGCCGACGCCGCCAAAATGCTCGCGCCGGCCATGGCCAGCACCGGCTTGAGCGTGGTCGGCCTGGAAACCGCGCCGTCCGATCCGCATGCCGTGGCAACCGAGGCTCTGGCGGCGACGATCGAGGACACGGCGACCCGGCTGGCCGAGCTGCCGCCCCGCGTTTTCGACAACGACACGATGCTCGACGCCGCGGTCCGCGAGGCCTTCGAGGAGGCGGCGTCGTCACATTTTCCGGACGCCCTGATCAAGCCGGAACTGCGCGAGACCGCGGACCAGCCGGGAGTCTGGCACCGCCTGCCGCACGGCTCGCATCGCAAGCGCTACGCGAAATACAGCCACGCGCCCGAGGTCACGATCACGCCGCGGGCGGCCGGCATGGTGCACAGCTTCGGCGGCGCCACGCTGACGGATCACCTGCGCGATCGCTTGGACCTGCCCGCCGGCCGCACCTTCAAGGGCCGCATCCATCTGATCGAGCCGATGCCCGGCGCCCGCGCGGCGACGATCGCCCGCGCCGAGGGTATTCGCAAACACGACCTCCACCCGTTGACGGCGCACGCCGCGGGGATTCTCCTCGGGCCGAATGCCGGGCTCGGCTACCGTCATGCACAACACGGCCATCCGTCGCGGCTGCATCGGCTGCACGTGGGTCAGCGGCTCTACTACATCGAGCCGCCGAACGGCCGGCAGCATCTGCACCATCGCCACCACGCAAGGCGCGCGCATACGGAACTGACGATCAACCTGCGCAAAGGCGAGATCCGGCTGTGGCTCTATCTGAGCGAGCGGCTGTGCCAGCAGGTCGCGGCCGCGCTCGGCCAGCCCGGTGGCCCCACGGCGGCCTTTCGCCTGGTTCAGCCCCTGGTGCAGCACACCGCGGGTGAATTGCGGGCGGCGCTTGCCGGGCGGCACCTGCCGCCGGACCTGCGGGTGATCAGCGAGGCACCCAATTTCGATGCGGTGGTGCCGGCGTGGCTGGTGTCGGTCGGCAGGGAATTGGCCGGCAAGATCGACGAATGGGCGTCGCACCAGGTTGCGCAGTACCTGGCGAACCATGCCGACGAATTCCGTCGCCTCGTCACCGCCCAGCACGACGGGCTGACCCTGCGGCTGACGATGAGCATCCCCGGGGTCGAAACGCTGCGCCTGCTCGCTCAAGGGCACCGCCCGGCGGACCCGCACCGCGGCGCCTGGCTCAACGGCACGCCGGTTTTCGCCGTCGTCGCGCATCCGGGTTACGCGATCAAATGAACGACACCGTCACCGAACGCGCCGACCGCGCCACCGCCAATCTGCGCCGCCAGGTGCTGCGGCAGCTGACGCATTGGGAAGGCGCAGCCGAGCGGCTCGACGATTTCGAGGCCACCGCGTCACCGGCCGCCTGGGCGACGCTCGAGCGCTATGTCGGGGTGACCCTGCGCGGAGAGCTCAAGCAGGCGCGCGACCAGCTGAAGCGCGAGGCGGTCGCGGTGCGCGCGGCGTTTAACGCGGCGCGCGGGCGCCGCGACCTGGAAAGGATCGCCGATCAGGTCAGCCACCTGCGCGACCGTTACCTGCAGACCGAGCTTCTCGTCGATTTTTACGTCGACGCGGTTCGGTCGCGCGGCAACCCCGAGGTCGGCGCCCAGCTGCGGGCCTGCGATGTGATGGCGGAGCGCGCGATCCTGACGGCGCTGGAGCCGCTGGGCGTTGCGACACCGCCGGTGCTGACCTATTTCAAGCCCGGGATCGGCGCATCGATCCTGCGTATCGGCACCCGGCTGTGGGACGGTTCTCTGAGCCAGGTCGCCGCGATCAAGATCACCTGGCACAACCGTCTGCGGCCGACGGCGCTGGTCCACGAATGCGGCCATCAGGTGGCGGGACTGACCCGCTGGAACAGCGCCTTTGCTGCCGCGCTGCGCACCGGTCTCGGCCGCACCCCGCCGGAAATCGCGGCGCAGGTGGCCAACTGGGCCAGCGAGATCGCCGCCGACAGTTTCGCCTTCGCGCATACCGGGTACGCCGCCGTCGTCGCGCTCTCGGATGTGGTGGCCGGCCAGGGACCTGAGGTTTTCCGGTTTTTGCCGGCAGACGTGCACCCGATCGCCTTCCTGCGGGTGCTTCTCGGCGTCGAGATGTGCCGGCGCTTCTATGGCCTCGGGCCGTGGGACGAGCTGGCGGCGGCGTGGGAGGAGCTGCATCCGCTCGGGGAGGCGCCAGCTCTCGTCGCCGGGGTGGTGTCGGCGATCCGGCCGCTGCTGCCGCGCATTGTCGATCTGGCGTTGCTCACGCCGCTTGCCTGCTTCAGGCAGCGCCGGCTTGCCGATCTCGTCGACCCGCAGCGCGTCGCGCCGGCCGCGCTGCGCCTGATGCAGCGCGACGCCGGCGGTGCCGCGTTCAACTCAAGTCACTGGATCTGGACGGAATGCCTGCGGCTGACCGCGCTGTCGGGCCTGCGCTACGCGCTCGAACCCGAAGCCGGGCGCGAGATCCTGCAGCAGCAGGAGGATTTGATGATCCGGCTCGGCCACATGACAGCGCAGCAGGCAGCATGAGGCGAGGAAGGCTGTGACCAAGGGTAGGAGATCACCGATGAGCGAGTCGAGAGGGCCGCACCAGACGCCCCACCACGAACGCATCGCGGAAGCGGCGCGCGAGGCGGCTGTCGAGACCGCACGCGAGGAAGCCGCCGAGATGGCGCGCGAACTCGCCGCCGATCTGCTGGCTTCTGCCGATCCGGTTACCCAGGCGATAAACGCGGAAATCGTATCGTTCAACCCGCCCCTCAGCCCCCAGGCGAAGGATGCTTTGGCCAATTTGTTGCGGCTGCACTACAGCCTCAGCGGCCCGCAGCGCCCGCTCGAAACCAGCGGCGGCTTCAGCCGGCCGGTTTTTCCGGCGACGCCGCCCCGCACCGTCGGACGCTGATCCGCCGGCGTGCGATGATCGAGGAGATTAAACCATGTTTCTTCAACTGGTAACGCCGCCGCCGTTCGGCCCGCCGGTCACCTCGGTGGTGCAGGCGAACGCCGACAGCCTGTTCCTCTATCACCCGTTGCAGCTCTCGGCCATCGTCGAGATGTTCTGGCGCAACCGCTACAACGCTCTCAACGGGCCGGGCCTGGCGAATTCGCCGTTTGTCGCGTGGCCGGTCGGGACCACCCAGGCGCTGCTCAGCGACGACTACAGGCTCGGCTACAACCCGCCCGGCGTCGCGAACGACCAGCCGCCAACACCCATCACCACGGGGCAGTTGTTCATGCCGGCCGGCGAGATCTTCGTGGCGCCGCTCGACCAGCCCGGTTTGAAGGCGGTTCCGGGCATGACCAATTTCGACCACCTGATCTACGCCTACCTGATCGAAAACACGCGGATCTACGACATCTTCGCCAAGGTGTTGGAGACCTACATGTTCAGCGAGCAACTGCCGTCGCCGAGTTTTGCGGCGCAGCAGTTTCTCCGCAACACCGAATATCTGGTCTACAGCGACGCGCTGCCGACGATGGTGTGGACGACCGCCAGCCGCCTGCGCAGCGACGAGATCGCCAACCGGATGACGCTGTATTACTGGATGTTCGGGATCGATCTGTCGCACGCGCCGGAACTGTCCGCGCACCATCCGTACCCGCGGCCGGAAGCGGCGAACCGGGATTTCATTCCGACCTTCGAGGCCCTGGCGAGCGAGGTGTGGAAAGGCATCGAGAACGCAAAAAACAGCAGCGGCGCCAACCCCACCGACAACGAGGCGATGGCCACCGCGGCGCGGCGCATCTACGACATGATGGCGACCCGGCAGCTCAACGACTTCAACGGCAACGTGCGCTATCGCGCGGTGAGCATCATGGCGTGGCTGCACCTCGCGGTGCTCTACGACTCGGCGATCGTGCTGGCGCTGAACGCCAGCGCCAGCAGCCCGGAGCAGCGGTTGCAAAAAATAGCGGAGCGCGTCGGCATGTCGGCACACTCGAAGTCCAAGGCGCTGTTCGACCTGGCGCAGCCGTTCTCGTCGCTGATGCAGTCGATCGAGACCGGTTTGCTCAACGACCCGGGCAGCGTCGTCTCGCTTTACACGCCGCCATCGACGATCGCAGCCAATGCCGAGATCGTCATCGACCAATACTCGCTGGCGAGCGGCCGCGACCTGAAGGCGTCGGCGATGACGATGACGCCCCGCGCGGCAACCGCACCGCGCCCGGCGCCACACGTCCTGCCGCCGGCGACGGCGGCATCACATGCGGCGCCCGCTCATGCTCCACATGCCGCTGCCCATGCGCTGCCCGCGGCGACGGCCCATCACGCGGCCGCCCGGCCGGCGCCGCGGCCCAACGGGCACGCGCCCCAGGGTTAGCGGCTGGCCGCTTCGGCCGCGCGCTGTCGCCGTCGCCCGCTCGTCGTGTCGTTCGACAGGAGAGAGATGTGCTGCGGACATTGCCAAACGGGGTCGGGAACCGCGAGTGGCACTTGCCGGCCGTCAGCCCGGGCGAATTGAGCGGCGGCGCTGCGGCCGGGGAACTGGCGCAAAGCCCATTCCTGCTGCCATCGGCCGGAGAAACGGCGCCCGCCGCCGAGCCCGAAGGCAAGTGGGCTGCGGCGGCATCGCGTGCGAACGGGGCCAATGAGCCGCTGCTAACGGCCGAGCAGTTTCTGGCCGATACGCCGGAGGCGGCAGAGCCGCCGGCAGCCTCGACCGAATTCGACGCTTTCCATGGGATCGGCGCAGCCCTGTCGCCGCTCTATTCGTCGCTGCCCGCAGAGCCGCTTGCCTCCGGTCTTGGCGGTCTGCCGGCGGTCATTGCGCTGCATCAGGCGCTGCTCTCGGCGACGCCCCTGCACGCCACGCTCGCGGTGCTCCTCGGCCCGGCCGGCCGGCACTCGCTGCCGGTGCACGGCGTCGACATCCCGGTCGCAACCTATCTGCGCCATCTCGGCCAGCTCTTCCGGGAAGCAGCGGATCATCAGGAAAGCCGGCTCGGCGCGCACGGCGAGCCGGTGCTCTACGAGGCGGAGGCGGCGAGGGCGCCGCGGCCGCAAGCGGCGCAGGCGGTAACTGCGCCGCCGCATGCGGTCGCGGGCTGGCCGCTGGGCGTCGACCTCTATGCCGGTCAGCAGATGGATGCCGCTGCGTTCGCCAACCTCAGGCGCCAGGGAAAGCTGTTCGCCATCGTGAAGTCGTCGCAAGGCACCCTGGCCGATGCCCGGTTCGCGCAGTATTACGACATGGCAAAGGCCGCCGGGCTGCTGCGCGGCTCCTACCACTTCTTCGCCAACAAGTGGGACGGGGTGCCGCAGGCGTGGCTGCACGGCGCGATCGCCGATCAGGCCAATACGGTCGTCCGCCTTGTCAAACGCCTGGTTCCGGGCGATCTGCCGCCGGCACTCGACCTCGAAGACGAGCCGCGCGGCCCTGCCAACCGATATCCGCTCGACCAGGGCATGACGCCGGCGCAGCGCGGCTATCATTACCGTCGCATCGCCGGCAACCCGCACTGGCATGACGGGGTCGCCGAGCTGCTGGCCGACATCCGCAGTTTTATGGAGCGGGTCGAGACCGCCCTGGGGCGGACGCCGATGATCTACACCTCCCATATGTGGAGGGATAGCGACATGATGAACGATCCAAAAATCATGTCGGAATATCCATTATGGACCGTGTATCACGGCGAGCGGGACTTGACGACGATCAGCGTCGGTGCTTGGGGCAGAGACTGGGATTTCATCCAATACGCCGAGGACGGCAAGAATTACTGGGGGATGAACCCCTATCATGAGCCCAACATTCATGTGACCGGGATCGATTTCACCGCTTATCACGGAACCGTACACGGGCTATTGGGTCTCGCCGATATCGGCCGCGTCGGCGTCGCTTTCGTCGGTGACACACGCTGCATGGCGCATGCGCAATGGCCGGATGGACGCCAGCATCTCCATCTCGGTCCCGCCTGGGCCGACCAAGATCTGTCGGGCGCCGGCGTGCCCGTGGGCGGCGATCCGGCGCTGCTGGCGGTCGCGGACGGTCTCGCCCTCTATTTTCGCAGCGGCGACCACGTTGTCGAAGCGACGATGAGCGTGCGGAACCCCTCGGTTTGGCATGCGAACCAGATCGATCGGCCGGGAGACGCCAAGCCGATCCATGACCCGCACGCCGTCGCCGCCGGCGACACGCGATACGCCTGCTATTGGGGTGATGACGACGACTGGCATCTGCTGACCATAGCGGGCGGCCGCGTCACCTCGACGCGCGTGCTCAGCGCGGCCGGGGTCAAGGCATCGCCGGCTCACGGACAATCGACCGGTCAGCCAAGCCTTTATGTGACCGGCGGCGAGGTGCACCTGATCGGTCGGGTCGGTGACGAAGGACACCTCTTTGATGTCTGGCAGGACGCGCATGGCAGCTGGCGGGCGGATGACGTCACCGCCTTGGCGCAGGTTCGCGCCGCTGCGCTGCCCGCGGCAACATATTCGCCGTGCGCCTTCGAGACACCGGACGGCGTCGGCATCGTGTTTCGCGGCGTCGGCGGCGACCTCTGGGTTATCAGGCGCCGCGACAACGCGGCGACGAACCTGACCGCGGCGGCGCACGCGGTGGCGGCGGCCGGGCATCCGGCCTGTTTTGTCATGCAGCACACGCCGCACATCGTCTACCGCGGAACCGACCGCGCCATTCACGAGATCTGGCCCGACGGCGGAGCCTGGAAGGTGCAGCAGATCTGCACCGTCAAGGCGGCCGCCGACCCGGTCGCAGCGACAGACGGCACAACCGCGATGGTGGCGGCGCGGGCGATGGATGGGACCATTCAGGCGTCGATATTCGACGGCACGCGGTGGAATTGCGACCTCAGCATCGGCGTCGGGTGAGCCGTCATGCCGCATTGGGAAATGAACCCATCCGAGTCTCCGCCGCCCGAACAGGAATACGGGCACGGGCTCGGCAGCGCGCCGGCCGCCGCCGGGCCGCACGGGCAGACGCTCCCCGGCATTGATCCGTACGCTGCGATCCGGCCGGCTTTGGCCCCCGAATTTGCCGGTCTCTCCGCCGACGAACTAACGGCCGCGCTCGGGCCGCGCGCAGCGGCGGTCGCCTTGTCGGGGCTGCTGGCGCAACCGCCCACGCTGGCCGCGCCGCCGACGATGCGGATGCTGGCGCGGCTGTGTGCCGAGGCAGCCGGGCATGGCGAATACGGCGTCGGCGCGATGGCGCGCGAAGCGCCGGGCGCGACGGAGTTCCAGGTGCCGCCGGGGACGGCTCCCGCGGGCGCGCCGCGCACCCCGGGTCTGCAGCTCGATAAAATCGAAATCGGCAGCTGGAGCGTTCCCTTCATCGGCACGCCGGCAGGAGGGTTTGAAGCGCTCTTCGCCGGCACCGACCTGCCCTCGCCGATGCTGTCGCTGCGGATCGTCGGGCGCGTCATGATCGACGATGGGGGCACGCGCCGCCCGCTTCGCAAGCTCGACAAAAATGAGGCCTGGTGGCCGCTTGCAGTAAACAACCAAGTATACATGCCGCGCGGCCCGGGCGCCAAGAACGCCTCCAGCCCGGTCGCCGCTGTCGGCGATGACGGCACATTTGCCGCCCAGTCCACGGTGACCACCGACCCGGGAACGCAGCGCCTGCACATCATGGTGCAATCGCGGTTGCGGGACGGGCGCGACATCACCGCCGATGCGGTGCTGCAACGCAACGATCTCGAGGTTTTTATCGCCATCGTCGATAAGCAGGAGCAGTTCCTCGTCGGTGCGCCGCCGGGATTGACGCACCTGCAATTCCTGCATGCGGTACGGAAAATCTTTCAGCCGCCGCCCGGCAGCCCGTTTGCCCGCCATTTCGACGAATTGCTGTATCGCAGCCACGACATCCCGGCGCTTTTCGCGCCCGGTACAGCGGAAGACGTCCGGCTTCACCGCTTCGAGAATATGGAGATCGGCGGAAAGCCGGTCGATATCGGCCACGTATTGACCGCGATCGAGGGGTTTCGGCGACAGCAGCCGCAGCTCGGCAGCCCTGGCATCGGTCCGTGGCACTGGCCGCTGCTCGCCAGCGACGACCTCGAAGCCACGATAACGTGGGGCGGCGATTACGGTCTGGCGCTGGCCAGCTACCTTGAAGACAAGGTGAACGGCAAGACGGTCGATATCCGCACCTACGTGAATGCTCATGCCGGGGTCGCCGACCTGATCGGCGACATCGACGGCATCAATATCGGCGCGGCTTATGATGAGAACAAATCCCTGGGCGATAACCTGCGCGGCTATTACGGAACGAAGCCGCTCCGCCGTTTTCATTCTTTTGTCGCCAATGCCACCGATGACGTCGGCAAGCCGCTGTTTACGCTAATCCCTGGCCAGCCCAAGCTCGATCCCGCCAGCCGCCAGAGGTTTGCCCACTACGCTTTGCTCTTTGCCTACCGGAAGCTGGCTTTCGTCAGCAAGATCACCCCGGCGCAACTCGCCGCCGTGGAGCCGGTCGTGCAGCAGGGGTCTACCGCCCCGGAAGTGGGCATTATGGCGGATCATTTCTGCGGCTTCATCGAAGCCGGCCTCGCGGGCGAGGCTCCGCCGTGAGTGCGGTCGGCTCGAAGAACGACCGACTGAGGCAAAGGGCGAACGCGGGTACTGGAACGATGGTAGCGGGGGAGGGATTTGAACCCCCGACCTTGGGATTATGATTCCCCTGCTCTAACCAACTGAGCTACCCCGCCGCGGGGCCTCGGATATAGGAGATGGCCCGCAGGCGGTCAAGCTCGGGGTCGCGTCGCCTCGGCATCCGGCCGCAGGATCCAGCCGCCGCCGAGCACGCGCTCGCCATCGTACAATACGGCGGCCTGACCCGGCGCCACCGCGCCCGACGGCGCGGCAAGCGTCAGTTCGGCCGTACCGGGGGTGTCGCCGGCATAGACCGTCGCCGGCACTGGCGGCTGCGCCGAGCGCAATTTGGCCGCGACCGCGATCCCCGATGCATCGGGCGACGGGCCCAGCCAGTTGACCTCGCCGAGCCGCACCCGGGTCTGCGCCAACGCCGGGCCGGGTCCGACCACGACGCGGCGCGTCTGCGGCTCGATCCGCAACACGTAGAGCGGTTCGGGCGCGGCGATGCCGAGCCCCTTGCGCTGGCCGATCGTGAAATGGGCGATGCCGCGATGATGCCCGAGCACGTTGCCGTCGCGGTCGACGATCTCGCCGGGCTCGCCGGAATCGGGCCGCAGCCGCGTCACCAGCGCGGCATAGGAACCGTGCGGAACAAAGCAGATGTCCTGGCTGTCGGGCTTCGCCGCGACCGGCAAGGCAAAGCGGTGCGCGAGCGCCCGAGTCTGCTGCTTGACTAGGCTTCCGAGCGGGAAGCGCAGGAATTCGAGCTCAGCAAAAGTAGTGCGGTAGAGGAAGTAGCTCTGATCGCGCGTGAGGTCGGCAGCGCGGTGCAACTCCGGCCCATCCGGTCCCTGCCGCCGGCGCACATAGTGCCCGGTTGCCAGCGCGCTTGCCCCCAAATCGCGCGCCATCGCCAAGAGATCACGGAACTTCACGCGCTCGTTGCAGCGGATGCACGGGATCGGCGTCTCGCCCCGGCGATAGCTGTCGGCGAAATCCTCGATCACGGCGGCGCGAAAGCGGGCTTCGTAGTCGAGCACGTAATGCGGGATGCCGAGCCGCCCGGCAACGGCGGCCGCGTCGCGCACATCCTGCCCGGCACAGCAGGCGCCCTTTTTTCCGGTCGCGGCGCCGTGGTCGTAAAGCTGCAAGGTGATGCCGACCACATCGAACCCGGCCTCGACCAGCAACGCCGCCGTCACCGACGAATCGACCCCGCCCGACATCGCCACGACGACGCGGTGACCGGACGGGGCGCCAGGAAGGTCGATATCGTCGAGCGACGGGTTCATGGCCCTTATTTAGCGGCGTCGAGGCCCATCTGCCAGAAATCGGATTCGAGCCGCGTCGCGGCGGCAAACATCGCAGCCAGCGCCGGAAAGCGCCCTTCGCCGCCGCGGCGGGCGAATTGCTCGTCGAGCGCGGCCATCGCCTCGCGCGCCAGGCTTTGGTAGTCGGCACCGGCATACATGTCGAGCCATTCGCGGTAGCGGTTGCCGTCGCGGCGCGTTGCCGGGTCGGCCATGCGTTCCGCCGCGATCTCGGCATAGCCGATGATGCACGGCGCCAATGCCACTTCGAGGTCGAGCCGGTCGCCGGCCAACCCGCGGTCGAGCACGAAGCGGGTATAGGCGATCGTTGCGAGCGCTTCGGGCTCGGCCGCCATCGCCGCCTCGCTGAGGCCCCAGGCGCGGCAATAGGCGATATGCAGGCCGATCTCAGTTTCGAGCGTCGCGGCAACCAACCCCTGGGCGCGGCGCATCTCCGCAAGGGTCTCGGATTTATAGATCGCGAGGCCCCAGGCCCGGGCGAAATGCAATAGGAACAGGTAATCCTGCACCAGGTAGCGGCGGAACGCCGGCTCGGGCAGGTCGCCGCGCGCCAGCGCGAGGACGAACTCGTGGCGCGTGTAGCGGTGCCAGTCGCGTTGGGCGGCGGCGACCAGGCGGGCGAACAGCGCGCCTGCCACCGCTTCAGCCGTTCAACAGATTGCGGGTTGCGGCGGGCAACCGCACGGTCAGCCCGTCCAGTTCCTCGGTCATGATGATTTGGCAGCCGAGCCGCGAGGTGTTGGTCAGCCCGAAAGCGAGGTCGAGCATGTCCTCCTCGTCCTCGCTGGCCTCCTTCAGCAGCTCGTACCATTCGGGGTCCACGATCACGTGGCAGGTCGAGCAGGCGAGCGACCCCTCGCACGCGCCCTCGATGTCGATGTCGTTGCGGTGGGCGATTTCGAGCACCGACAGGCCGAGCGGCGCATCAACCTCATGCGCGGTGCCGTTGCGCTCGATGAATACCATCTTGGGCATGACGTGCCCCTGCTAGAGTCCGGCCGGGCGCGGCGCGAGGTCTTCCGCGAGCATCGCCGCGGCGCATGCCCGCCCGTCACCGCTCATCGGCATCGCCTCCACGCGCAACACTGCGATGCCCGCGGCGGCCGCGGCCTCGCCCAGGAATTCGATGAAGGACGGGGCAGGGCGCGCCGCGACCGCCACGACGGCATGGGTGACCGGGCGGCCGAGCGCCCGCTCGGCGCGCAGGCGGACGCCCTCGAACAGGGCCAGCCATGCCGCTTGCGGCGCCGCCGCCGGCGGTACGGCCAGGTCGAGCGAAAAGCCGTCGCGGTCGCCGAGCACGGCCGCGTTGCCGCCGACCGCAAACGCGACCTCGGGTGCGCCGCCGGCGACGTCGATACCGACCGCCGCTCCGGGTGCTTCCGGGTCATTCGGCGACCCGTCCGGTTCCTCGATCTGGAACAGTTTCACCGCACCATCAGCCGTTTTGATTCACTACCGGATTGCGTTCTTCGAGATGCCCGCTGTGCAGGCTCCGCAGGATGAGGGGCGCGGCGGATAAGGAGCGGTGGGAAACGGAGAGGACAGTGAATGCCGTCCCTCATGGTTCCTCGTCCTGAGCGCTGGCGAAGCGAGCAGTCGAAGGACGCCGTGCCGCCATGGCGCCTCAAACGTGAAACGACTCGCCACAACCGCAGCGCCCCTTCTCGTTCGGATTGCGGAAGACGAAGCCGGATTCGAGCTTTTCCTCGACATAGTCCATCTCGGTGCCGAGGATGAACATGATCGCCTTGGGGTCGACCAGCACCGTCACTCCCTTGGTCTCGACGACCTCGTCGAACTTGCCCTTCTCGTCGGCGTATTCGAGCGTGTAGCTGAGCCCCGAGCAGCCGCGCGCGCGCACCCCGACGCGCACCCCGACCGAAGGCTTGCCGCGCCGCGCGAGCAATGCCTGAATCCGCTGCGCCGCGGAATCGGTTACCGACAGGGCCTGTTTCAGCGCCATCTTCCACCTGCTTCCCGGGATCGCGCCGGGTTTGTGCGTCCCTTCATATCGCCAGCCCGGGCCGTGGCGTCAACCGTGCCGCGCGCGGCCGAGCCGGGTCGCAGCGGCGGTCAGCGCGTCGACGGCGAAATCCACGTCATCCGCGGTATTGAAACGGCCGATGCCGATGCGGATGGAAGCGTTTGCCGCTGCATCGGAAAGCCCCAACGCGCGCAACACGTAAGAGGGTTCGACCGTCGCCGAGGTGCAGGCCGACCCGGTCGAGATCGCGATCGACGGGCAGGCCTCGATCAGTTCCGGCGCGGTCATGCCCGGGAACGAGACATTCAGGTTGCCGGGCAGGCGATGCTGCTGATCGCCGTTGATCTGCAGCCCGGCAATGCGGCGCATCAGATTCTGCCGCAGCCGGTCGCGCAGCCGGCCGACGCGCTCGGCCTCCGCCGCCATTTCGGCACCGGCGATCGCCGCAGCGCGGCCGAGGCCGACGCAAAGCGGCGTCGGCAGGGTGCCGGAGCGCAGCCCGCGCTCCTGCCCGCCGCCGTCGATCAGCGGGATCAGGCGCACCCGCGGCCGCCGCCGCACATAAATCGCGCCGATGCCCTTCGGGCCATAGATTTTGTGGCCCGAGATCGACATCAGGTCGATCTTCATCGCCTCGACATCGAGCGTGATCTTGCCGAAGGCCTGGGCGGCGTCGCTGTGGAACAGCGCGCCACGCTCCCGGCACAGCGCGCCGATCTCGGCCAGGGGCTGGATCACGCCGATCTCGTTATGCGCCGCCATCACCGAAACCAGCAGCGTGCGTTCGCCGATTGCGGCCGCCAATCGGTCGAGCGATACCAACCCGTTGGGCTCGACCGCGAGATAGGTGACCGCGAACCCTTCGCGTTCGAGCGCGGCGCAGCTTTCGAGCACGCATTTGTGCTCGGTCGCCAGGGCGACGATGTGGTCGCGCGCGGTGCCGTTCGCCGGCGGATGGGCGCGGGCGAAATGGGCCGCGCCCTTGATCGCGAGGTTGTTCGCCTCGGTCGCGCCGGAGGTGAACACGATCTCGCGGGGGTCGGCGCCGATCAGCCGGGCGATGTCGCCGCGCGCCGCCTCGATCGCCGCCATCGCGTTGCTGCCGTAGACATGGCTTTCGCTGTGCGGGTTGCCGAAATGCTCGGTGAAATACGGCAGCATCGCCTCGAGCACGCGCGGGTCGACCGGCGTCGAGGCCTGGTTGTCGAGATAGACCGGCAACGCGTTGGCGCGCTCGGCCGCTGCCGGGGAGGCCGCGCTCATGCCGCCCGCCTGCGCCGCAGCCGGCGATGCAGCCCCGTCCAGGCGTCGAGAAAATGCTCGATATCGGCCTGGGTGGTGGCCCAGCCGAGGCTGACGCGGATCGTCGAGCGGAGGATTTCGGGCGCCGCCCCCATCGCCGCCAAGACATGGCTTGGCCCGACCTTGCCCGACGAGCAGGCGGCGCCGGCACTGACCATGATCCCGGCGAGATCGAGCGCGATCACCTGGGTTTCGGCGGCGACCCCCGGCATCGCAATCGCCGAGGTATTCGGCAGGCGCGGCGCGGCGGCGGCGATCACGAGCGCAGCGTCGGGCAAGGCCGCTTCGAGCCGGTCGCGCAGCTCGCGGACGCGGTCGTAAGTCCCGATTTCGGCCGCGGCGGTCTCGGCGGCGGCGGCAAAGCCGGCGATGCCGATCGTGTTCTCGCTGCCGGCGCGGCGGCCCTGCTCCTGTCCACCGCCGCGGATCATCGGCGCCAATTCGACACCCGGAGCGGCTACCAGTGCACCGACACCCGCCGGCCCGCCGATCTTGTGCGCCGACAGGGTGGCGAGGTCGGCGCCGAACGCGCCGATATCGATCGCCATCTTGCCGGCCGCCTGGATCATGTCGCAATGCAACAAAGCGCCGTAAGAGTGTGCAATTTTTGCGATTTCCTGCACCGGCTCGATCACCCCGGTTTCGTTGTTGGCTAACATCACCGACACCACGCTCGGCCTTGCGTCGGCGGCGAGGCGCCGTTCGAGCCAAGCCAGGTCCACGATGCCGTCGGCATCGACCGGGATCGCTTCCGCCGTCGGCACCGCCTGCAACACCGAACTATGCTCGACCGCCGACACCAGCACCCGCTCGCGGCCGCTGCCGATCAACGCGAGATGGTTCGCCTCGGTGCCGCCGCCGGTGAAGACAACCTGGGCACCGGGCAGGTTCACGAGCGCGGCCACGCTCTCGCGCGCCCGCTCGACGCCCCGCCGCGCCGCGCGGCCCCAGCGATGCACCGAGGACGCGTTGCCGCAATGCGCCATCGCCGCCTGCATCGCCGCCGCCGCCGCGGGCCGCAGCGGAGTCGTGGCATTCCAGTCGAGATAGGTTTCGCGTGCGGTCATACCGGCCCGTCAGCGCAGTACGACCGCTTCCATCGCGCGATAGGCCTCGCGCTGGACGATGCCGCTGGTGCCGAGCACGCGCTTCTCGCAGACATCGCCGAGCGACACCGAGCTCAGGTACAGGTGGATCTGGTTGGCCAGTTCCTCCCACAGATCATGGGTCAGGCAGCGGCTGCGGTCGCCGCGGCAGCCGACCGACATGCCCGGCGTGCAGCGGATCGCCCGGATCGGCTCGTCGACGGCAAGGATGATGTCGGAGATGCGGGTGGTATCGCGGTCATGCGCGAGCAGATAGCCGCCGCCCGGTCCGCGCACGCTCTTGACCAGGCCGCCGCGGCGCAGCCGGGCGAACAGCTGTTCGAGGTAGGACAATGAGATTTCCTGCCGCTCGGCAATCTCGGCGAGGGAGACGGGGTTGCCGTTGCTGTGGCGGGCGAGATCGACCATCGCCATCACGGCATAGCGGCCTTTGGTGCTCAACTTCATCGCTTCGCCCTCACGAGGCGCGCTCGCCATCGCAACTGCAATCCTGCCGGGCCGCCAGTGGCAATGCCGAGCCGTCTGCGCCGCTGCGCTCGCGTTCGACCTCGTCGAGCCGGGCCCGCAGCGTCGCGACCTCGCCGAGAAGGCCGTTCAGCGCACGGGCGATCGGATCCGGGATCTCGCCGGTCACCCCGTAGGGCTCGAATTCCGGCCGCGCCTCGTCGCGGGCGCTGCGCCGCGGCATCTGGCGCGCCGGGTTGCCGACCATCGTCGCGCCCGCCGGCACCTCGCGCAGCACCACCGCCGCCGCACCGATGCGGGCGCCGTCGCCGACCTTGAACGGCCCCAGCACCTGCGCGCCCGAGCCGACGATCACGTTGTTGCCGAGAGTGGGATGGCGCTTCTGCCCGCTCTGATCCTGCGACGGCCGCGTGCCGCCAAGGGTCACACCCTGGTAGAGCGTGCAATCATCGCCGATCTCGGCGGTCTCCCCGATGACGACGCCGACGCCATGGTCGATGAACAGGCGCCGGCCGATGCGGGCGCCGGGATGGATGTCGATCCCGGTCAGGATGCGCCCGAAATGGGAGACGAAGCGGCCAAGCAGGAACCACCGGCGCTCCCACAACCAATGAGCGAGCCGGTAATAGAGGAGCGCATGAAAGCCGGGATAGCACAGCACGACCTCGATCCGCGACCGGGCGGCCGGATCGCGCGCGAGAGTCGCATCAATTTCATCGCGCAGGTTCTTGAAAGCCATCGCCATCCCTATGTTATCGTCACCATGGCGATGCACCGCTCCCCCTGCGGCCATCGCAGCCGCGGAAGAGAACATATAATTATCCGACTTCGCCGATCAAGTAAGCGCCGAAGCGGGTTGCAACCGCCCACCGGCCGCGGCCTTTCATACCTGAGTAAATCAATCGGATATAAACGAGACGGCCATGCCTGACGTTATCTTCAACGGCCCGGAGGGGCGGCTCGAAGGGCGATACCATCATGCCCGCCGCGCGGCTTCGCCGATGGCGCTGATATTGCATCCGCATCCGCTGCATGGCGGGACGATGAACAACCGGGTCGTCTACGCGCTCTACCAGTGCTTTGTGCGGCGCGGGTTTTCGACGCTGCGCTTCAATTTTCGCGGCGTCGGGCGCAGCCAGGGCAGCTTCGATCGCGGGGAGGGCGAACTGGCCGACGCCGCAGCGGCGCTCGATTGGTTGCAAACCTATAATGCCAATGCCGAAACCTGCTGGGTCGCCGGGTATTCGTTCGGCGCCTGGATCGGGATGCAATTGTTGATGCGCCGGCCCGAGATCGAGGCGTTTGTCGCGGTTGCGCCGCCGGCCAACCAGTACGATTTCACCTTTCTTGCGCCGTGCCCGTCATCTGGCTTGATCCTGCATGGCGACGCGGACAGCTTGGTGCCGGTCGACTCGGTGCAGAAGCTGGTCCAGAAACTGTCGCACCAGCGCGACATCAAGATCGATTTCCGCAAGATTGCCGGTGCCGACCATAATTTTGCCGATCGCGTCGATACGATCACGCAGCACGTCGATGCCTATATCGGCGACCATCTGCCGGGCGCCGGTCCGTCAGAGCCGGCCATCGCGGCGCCGCCCGGCCGTAGCCGCTGACGCCGCGGCGCCGCCTCGACCGGCCCGTCGAACCCCGGCACCGCCGTACCGGCCGGGCCGGCGATGCGATCGCCTGTCCGGCCGGGCGCGATCAACAGGCTGGTACCGGGCACATGAGGAGGATCGCCCATTCGGTGTGCGCGGCGACAAGATCGAGCGTCGGCTGAACCCGTGCTTCGATCAAAAATCCCGCTGCGCCGCTGCCGCCGCAGCGCGTATCGCGCGGGCTTGCCTCGCGCGTCGAGGGGGTTAAAGTGGCGTTATGCTTAGGCGCCGCGACAGCTACGATGCAACCTACCGCGAGTTTTGCTGGCAGGTCCCGGACCGGTTCAATATCGGCGTCGCAGCCTGCGACCGCCACGCCGACGGCACCAATCGCCTCGCGCTCGTCTACGAAGCGCCGGACGGCAAGGTCGAGCGCTTTGGCTTCGACGACCTGAAGCGGCTGTCGAACCGCTGCGCCAACGCCCTGGCTGGGTTCGGAGTCGGCGCCGGCGACCGGGTGGGTGTGCTGTTGCCGCAGCGGCCCGAAACCGCAATCGCGCATCTGGCGATCTACAAGCTGGGCGCGGTCGCGGTGCCGCTGTTCGTGCAGTTCGGCCCCGACGCGATCGAACATCGGCTCGCGGACAGCGCGGCCAAGGCACTGATCACCGACGGCGAAAACCTGGCCAAGATCCCGTCGGGACTCGCCGACCTCGAAACCATCCTGGTGACCGATGGCGACAGCGGCGGAAACCCGCTGTTCTGGCCGACCTTGGACCGCGCGCGCGAGGAGTTTGCGCCACTCGATACCGGGGCCGACGACCCGGCGCTGATCATCTACACCTCGGGCACGACCGGAAAGCCGAAGGGCGCGCTGCATGCCCACCGCGTGCTGCTCGGCCACCTGCCGGGCGTGCAATTGCCGCACGATTTCTTTCCGCAGCCGGGCGATTTCTACTGGACGCCGGCCGACTGGGCATGGATCGGCGGGCTCCTCGACGTGCTGCTGCCGAGCTTTTATTTCGGCGTGCCGGTACTGGCGCATCGGGCGCGCAAGTTCGATCCCGAGGAGGCGTTCGCCCTGATGGGCCGACACGGGGTGCGCAACGCCTTCCTGCCGCCGACCGCGCTGAAGATGATGCGAGGGTTGACTAGCAGCCAAGTCCACCCGGGGTTTGCGCTGCGCTCGGTGGCGAGCGGCGGCGAGGCGCTGGGCGAGGACATCCTTACCTGGTCGAAAGCGGCGCTCGGGGTCCAGGTCAACGAATTCTACGGCCAGACCGAGGCGAATGTATTGGTGGCAAACTGCGCCTCGCTCTATCCGGCGCGGCCGGGCTCGATGGGCCGCGCGGTTCCGGGCCATCGGGTCGCCGTGGTCTCGGCGGCGGGCGAGGA
The DNA here is from genome assembly GCA_030041385.1 of Alphaproteobacteria bacterium. GTDB lineage: Bacteria > Pseudomonadota > Alphaproteobacteria > ATCC43930 > CGMCC-115725 > DATARH01. The sequence continues at coordinate 23,827 of JASHNY010000095.1, read as the reverse complement.
GGTGCCCCCGGGCGAGACCGGCATCATCGCCGTGCGCCGGCCGGACCCGGTGATGTTTCTCGGCTATTGGAACAACCCGGCGGCGACCGCGGCCAAATTCGCCGGCGAGTGGTGCCTGACCGGCGATGTCGCGGTCGAGGATGGCGACGGATACATCTGGTACAAGGGCCGCGAGGACGATCTGATCTCGAGCGGCGGCTATCGCATCGGCCCGACCGACATCGAGGATTGCCTGATCAAGCACGGCGCGGTGCTGATGGCCGCGGCGGTCGGCGCCCCCGACCCGGTGCGCGGCGAGATCGTCAAGGCCTTTGTCGTGCCCCGGCCGGGGGTCGAGACCGGGCCGGCGCTGGCCGACGAGATCCGCGGCTTTGTCGGCAAGCATCTGGCCTGGTATCAGGCGCCGCGCGAGATCGTGTTCGTCGGCGAATTGCCGTTGACCGCTACCGGCAAGATCATGCGCCGCGAATTGCGCGAGCGAAAATAAGGGCGAGGAAACAGCCGAATGCCCGATCCCAGCGTGCGGCAAAAAGCCGAAGGCATCGCCGCAGTGTTTCGCGCCCGCCGGCCGATCGACATCTTGCCGCCCGACCTGATGCCCGCGAGCCTCGACGAGGCCTACGCGATCCGCGCCGCCTTCGAGACGCTCGAAATATCCGAACGCGGCGCGACGGCCGGGTTCAAGATCGGACTAACCACCCCGATCATGCAGCGACTTTGCGGGGTTAACGAACCGTGTTACGGCGCGGTCTTCGGTCGCGAGGTCCATCGCGGCAGGGCCGAGCTCGCCGCGGCGGACTATTGCCGGCTCGGAGTCGAAACCGAAATTGCGGTGCAGCTCGGCGAAGACCTGCCGCAGGGCGGCGACCGCGAGCGGGTCGGCGCGGCGGTCGAGAGCTGCATGGCGGCGATCGAGCTGCTCGAAGATCTGCGGCACGATTACAAGCGCCTCAGCGCCGCCGCGATGGTTGCCGGAAACGTGTGGAACGCCGGGATCGTGATCGGCGCGCCGGTGACCGAATGGCGCGGTCTCGACCTGGCGTCGGCGACGGCACGGCTGACCATCAACGGGCGGGAGATCGGCGCCGGCAAGGGCGGCGACGTGATGGGCCATCCGCTCAACGCGCTGGCCTGGCTCGCCAACAAGCGCGCCGCCGAAGGCAACCCGCTGCGGCGCGGGCAGATCGTGATGACCGGCAGCATGGTGCCGATCCAGTTCCCGCAACCGGGCGACCGCGCCGTCGTCGAGGTCGAAGGGCTCGGTGCCGCCGAACTCGTCGTGCGTTGATCGCGTGCCGGACCTCTACCGGTTTGCCCGTCCGCTATTGTGGGCATTGCCGCCGGAACGTGCCCACGAACTGACCTTACGGGCGCTCGCCGCCGGGTTCGCCGGCGCCGCCGCCGCGCCCGATCCGCCAATATTGGCGCAATCGCTGTGGGGCCTGCATTTCCCCAACCCGCTCGGCTTGGCGGCCGGGTTCGACAAGGACGGGCGCGTGCCCGACGCGGTGTTGCGGCTCGGTTTCGGCTTTACCGAAGTCGGTACGGTGACGCCGCTGCCGCAGCCGGGCAACCCCCGGCCGCGCGTCTTTCGCCTGGCTGCCGACGGCGCGTTGATCAACCGCCTCGGCTTCAACAGCGGCGGGCTCGACGCGGCCGTCGCCCGGCTCGGCGCCCGGCGCCGCAACGGCATCGTCGGCGTCAATCTCGGCAAGAACCGCGACAGCACGGATGCCGTCGCCGATTACGCCCTGGGCGTGCGCCGCGCAGCACCGCTCGCCGATTATCTCGTCATCAACATCTCGTCGCCGAACACGCCGGGTCTTCGCGATCTGCAGGCGCGCGCCGCGCTCGACGCGCTGGTGACCGCGGTAATGGCGGCGCGGCGCCAGAGCGGCCGCCTGGTTCCGCTGTTAGTCAAGATCGCCCCGGACCTTGGCCCCGAGGAATGTGCAGATATCGCGGCGATCGCCAAGGATCGCGAGGTCGACGGGATCGTCATCGGCAACACCACGACCGCGCGGCCGCCGGAATTGAAGAGCCCGGAGGCACAGGAGGCGGGCGGCCTCAGCGGGCGGCCGCTCTTCGCGCGCTCGACCGCCGTGCTCGCCGACCTGTACCGACTGACCGGCGGCACGATCCCGCTCGTCGGGGTCGGCGGGGTGGCGAGCGCCGAGGACGCCTATGCCAAGATTCGTGCCGGCGCGTCGCTGGTACAGCTTTACACCGGGCTGGTCTTCGCCGGTCCGGCACTGATTGGCCGGATCAAGGCCGGGCTCGCCGCGCTGTTGCGGCGCGACGGGTTTGCCTCGGTCGGCGAGGCCGTGGGCGCCGACCATCGCAGCAGCGCATCCCGGGCTTGTGCTACAACCTGCCCTGCGGCTCAACCCTGACGGCGCAGCCACATGAATGTCCGAACGATCGGCGGGATGAACGAAATCGCCGCACAGTACGACGGGTTCATCCTCGATCTGTGGGGGGTCGTGCATGACGGCGTCGCGCCGTTTCCCGGCGTGCTCGATTGCCTGGAGCGGCTGCTCGCGGGCGGCAAGCGCATCGTGCTGCTGTCGAATGCGCCGCGCCGCGCCGACGATGTCGGCCGCCGCATCGCCGCGATCGGCGTGCCGGCGCGGCTCTATCACGGCATCATGTCGTCGGGCGAGGAGGCGTGGCAGTGCCTGCGGCAGCGCGACGACCCGTTCCATCGGGCGCTCGGCCGGCGCTGCCTGCACATCTGCTCCGACCGCGATCTCGAAATCCGCGACGGGCTCGGCCTCGCCATCGTCGATACGGTCGAGACGGCCGAGTTCATCCTCAATACCGGCCCAGCGGGGTGGGAGAGTACGATCGACGATTACGACCGGGTGCTGCGCGAGGCGGCGGCGCGCGGCTTGCCGATGGTGTGCGCCAACCCCGATCTGGTCGTCATGCATGCCGGGCGGCCGGCCTTGTGCGCCGGTGCGCTGGCCCAGCATTACGAGAAGCTCGGCGGGCAGGTGCGCTGGCACGGCAAGCCGCACCGCTCGGTCTACGATTCCTGCCTGCCGCTGCTCGGCATCATCGACCGCGAGCGGCTGCTGGTCATCGGCGATTCGCTACGCACCGACATTGCCGGCGCCAAGGCGGCCGAAATCGACAGCGTGTTCGTTGCCGGCGGCATTCATGCCGGCGAGTTCGGCGATGACGATACGCTCGATCCCGCCCGGATCGGCGCTGCGCTGGACGAGGCCGGGCTCAGCCCGATCGGGGCGATGCGGCGCTTCGTCTGGTAGGCGTCAGTGGCTGCTTCTGTGCAGGATCGAGTCGCGCAATCCGGTGTCGTATTCCTGGCCGAGCGGGGTCAGGATCACCGCCTCCGGCAGTTTCGGACGGATCAGCCCCTTGCGTTCGAGCGCCGCCCATACCGAGGGGTTGCGCAGCCCGGTGGCGTCGCGCACCGCGACGACGGCCTCGCCGAGATGGAAATGGTCGCCGTGCGGGTCGGGCAATTCGGTGATCGCGATGCCCGGCATGTCGTCGGGCGGCGTCCTGCCCGCGACACGGGCCAGTTCCTGCAACAGGGTCAGGGTCTTGAGCTGGAGCGAGTTGAGGCTCAGCGGGTTGCGTTTGGGCGGCATCCGCCTTGCTTAGCCCGGCATCGGCGCCGATGCAAACAGGATCCGGCGAGGTTTTCCAAAGAGAGGACGGCATGCTGAACGGAAAGACGGCGATCGTTACCGGCTCGACCAGCGGAATCGGGATGGCGATCGCCGCCGCGCTGGCCGCCGAGGGCTGCGATGTGATGCTGAACGGCTTTGGCGATGCCGGGCAGATCGAGCAATTGCGCGCCGGGCTTGCCGAGCGGCATCGCATCCGCGCCGGCTACCACGGCGCCGATATGACCAGGCCGGCCGAAATCCGCGACCTGGTCGCGACGACGGTGCGCCAATTCGGCGGCGTCGACATCCTCGTCAACAATGCCGGCATCCAGCATGTCGCCAAGGTGGTCGACTTCCCCGACGAGAAATGGGACGCGGTCCTCGCCATCAACCTGTCCGCGGCGTTTCACGCGGCCAAGGCGGCATTGCCGCACATGCTGGGCCGCAAATGGGGGCGCATCATCAATATCGCCTCGGCCCACGGGCTCGTCGCCAGCGGCGAGAAGGCCGCCTATGTCACGGCCAAGCACGGGCTGGTCGGGCTCACCAAGGTGATCGCGATCGAGGCGGCGAATGGCGGCGTCACCTGCAATGCAATCTGCCCCGGTTGGGTGCTGACCCCGCTGGTCGAGCAGCAGATCGCGGCGCGGGCCGCGGCGCAGGGCATCCCGGTGGCGCAGGCGAGCGCCGACCTGCTGCGCGAAAAGCAGCCGATGCTCGACTTTACGACGCCGGAAAAGATCGCCGCGCTGGCGGTGTTCCTGTGCGGCGACGGCGCCTCGACGATGACCGGTGCGGCCTTGTCGATCGACGGCGGCTGGGTCGCGCAGTAGCAGCCCGTCGCCGTCGTGCTCAGGAGCCGGCGCCGGCCGGGTGTTCGTAGCCCAGGCTGATCGCCAGCCGGTTCCACGTATTGATCATGCCGACCAACGTGGTCAGATCGACCACTTCCTTCTCGTCGAAATGCCGGCGCACTTCGTCATACAGCGCATCCGACGGGTGGGCTTCGGCGATGCGGGTCAGCGCGTCGGTCCAGGCCAGCGCCGCCCGCTCGCGCGGCGTGTAGAGCGGCGATTCGCGCCATCCGTTCAGCAGATAGAGGCGCTGCTCGCTCTCGCCGTTCTTGCGCAGCGTCTTGCTGTGCATGTCGAGGCAGTAGGCGCAGCCATTGATCTGCGAGGCGCGCATCTTGACCAGCTCGATCAATTGCGGGCCGAGCGTGGACTGGTGCAGGTAGGCCTCGACATTGCGCAGCGCCCTCATTCCGTCCGGGGCAATCTCATAGGCGTTCAGGCGATGGGCATGCATCGGGCAGCTCCTCCGAAACCAGGCAAACCAGGTCGCGTCCTCCGGCAGTATCGGCGAGCCGCCGGGAGATCGTAAAGGGCAGCCGGCGCGCGAACGCCGGGCTGACGGTCGCGGTGGTCGAGCCGTGGCCGATCCTCGATTTCCGTCGAACCGGCCTGGCCTCGTGCCGGGCTTTTGCTTGGGCGCGCGCTCCGCTTCACAGATACTTGGGATCGGCGGTCTTGGAACGGAGGCAGCGATGTCGATTGCCAGTTGCTTCAAGCTCCGCACCCTGGCGGCAATGGTTGCAGTCGCGGGCGGCCTGCTAGCATGCGCACCAAGTCCTCCGCTAGCGCATCCGCCGGTCGGTTGCAGCAATTCGCATGACTCTGACTATTGTCAGCGCTGGAGGGCCTGGTATCACCAGGAATATATGCGGTACTACTCCCCTTACTCGTATTATAGATCAGCAATTGAAGACACCGGTGATTAGCGCCTCTCGCGCTGAAGCGCTGGTCCACGCTCGCGCAACAGCAAAGCAGTGGTAAATAGGGAGCGCGGTCCAGGATTGGCCTCAGCGCGAACACGCTGGGTTTTCGGATGCCGTCACGCGCGGCGAGCGAGGGCTGTGCTCAGCGCGGCGCCCGCGGTGTGGCGGCGGGCGGGATGATCTGCTGGCCTGGCCGCGGCGCTGGTGGTTCCTGGGACAGCCGCAGGATGATTGCGGCAATGCAGAACGCCAGCACCATGCCGACGACGATGAGCGCGACCTTGTGCATTGGAGCACCGCTCGATCTTGGCCCCAACACCAACGACATGCCGGTTGCGCGGTCCGCATCGGCTCCGCGCGGAAACGGGCCGGCCCGCCCGACCGGTTTGCCTCACAACGCATTGAAAAAATTGGTGGGTGCACAAGGACTCGAACCTTGGACCCGCTGATTAAGAGTCAGCTGCTCTACCAACTGAGCTATGCACCCGGCGCGGGAAGGCCGCGGTCTATAACAAAGCGCCGGCGGCTTGTCGATAGCGCCGGCGGCGGCGACCGATTATACCCTCCGGGCAAGCAGCGGCGGAGGGTTCTTCATGCATTTCGACCTGGCGCAAATTCCGGCGGCGGACGGCTATAAGCTGCTGGTTTCCACCGTGGTGCCGCGCCCCATCGCGCTCGCCACGACGGTCGATCGGGCCGGCAACGTCAACGCCGCGCCGTTCAGCTTTTTCAACGCCGTCAGTTCGGTGCCGCCGGTCGTCGTGCTCGGCATCAGCCCCGGCGTCAACGGCGGCGACGGCTACAAGGACACCGAGCGCAACATCCGTGACAGCGGCGAGTTCGTCGTCAACCTTGTCGACGAGGCGCTGGCCGAGCGCATGAACGTCTGCGCGGTCGATTTCCCGAGCGAGATCGGCGAATTGGAGATGGCCAGATTGCACACGACGCCCTCGGTGGAGTGCCGCGCACCGCGGATCGCGGAATCCCCGGTCAGCTTCGAGTGCCGGCGCATCACGGGCCTGTCGCTGGGGTCGCGCTCGACGCTGGAGGTCGGGCGGGTGATTCATATCCACGTCCGGGACGACCTGATCGACCTCGAAAAACTCTACGTCAAGACCGACGAGATCGGGCTGATCGGCCGCATGCACGGGCGCGGCTGGTATGCGCGCACCACCGACCTGTTCCTGATGGAGCGGATGACCCTGGCGGAATGGCAGGCCAAGGTCTGATCCGGCCTGCTGCCGGTCCCGCTCCACCTCCTGCCCAATCTCGGCTATGGAAAGGATGGCCCGTCTGTTGCGCCGCTGCATCCTGGCCTGGCTCGTTGCCGTCGCGATGATCGTCGCGGGCCGGCCCGCCGGCGCCGCCGACATGTCCCCGGCCGGCAGCAAGAACTTCACCCCGCCGAGCAGCGTGCCCGGCTATTTCAACGACGAATCCGAGCCGTTCCTTGGTCCTGATACGACAGCGCCGCCGCGCGGCAGCAGCGTGTCGGCCGCCCCGCGCCGGCCGAGTCCGCCGCACCATGCCGCCGAGCACCACCACCCCCGCGGCCGCCATCGGCGGGCGGCGACATCGCACCATCGCCGCGCTCGGCCGACGCAGCATCACGCCGCGCTGCCGCGGCAGCGCCGCTCGTCGCGAACGGCAGAGCACCGGGTCGAGCGGCACCGCCGCACGACGCATCCGCTCAGCCATGCCGTGGCGGGCCGCAAGACCCGGCATGCGGTCGCGCAGCACCGGCCGGCAAAGGCGAGCGGACGGGGCTAGAATCTGCCGCAGCGCGTTGGACAGCGGCCGTCGGCCCGCCATATAAGCGGCGCGATGGATCGGATCCCCTTTCGTAAGATGCACGGCTGCGGCAACGATTTTGTCGTGCTCGACCGCCGCCGCAGCGACGCGGCGATTCCGGCCGCGGCGGCGCCGGTGCTGGCCGATCGTCATACCGGCATCGGCTGCGACCAGATCATCGTGATCGAGGCGCCGCGCGATCCCCGGGCGCAGGCCTTTATGCGCATTCTTAACGCCGACGGCAGCGAAGCCGAGGCCTGCGGCAACGCCACGCGCTGCATCGCCGCGCTGCTGGCGCGCGAAACCGGGGCATCGCGGCTGAAGATCGAGACCGTCGCCGGCCTGCTTGCCGCGGAGCTGCTGGCAGGCGGGCAGGTCGCGGTCGATATGGGCGAGGTGCGCACCGGCTGGCGCGACATCCCGCTGGCGCGCGCCATGAATACCGATCGCGCTGACCTGGTGCTGGGGCCGCTTGCCGAGCCGGTGTGCACCAATATCGGCAACCCGCATGCGACATTCTTCGTCGCGCAGGTGGAAACCATCGACTTGGCTAAGCTGGGCCCGACGCTGGAACATCACGAGCTGTTCCCGCAGCGGGCCAATATCGGCGTCGCCGCCATCGCCGGCCCTGACACGATCCGGCTCCGGGTCTGGGAACGCGGCGCCGGCATCACCCGTGCCTGCGGCAGCGGCGCCTGCGCTGCGCTGGTCGCGGCCCATCGCCGCGGGCTTTGCGGCCGGGCCGCGACGGTCGTCGTCGATGGCGGCAGCCTCTCGATCGCGTGGCGCGACGACAACCGCGTCGTCATGACCGGCCCGGCGGTGGAGAGTTTCACCGGGAGTTTCGACGCGGCGCTGATCGGTGGCTGACATGGCCGGCCTCGACATCATCACCTTCGGCTGCCGCCTCAACGCCCTCGAGAGCGAAATCATGCGCGCGGCCGCCGGTGCGGCCGGGCTGGCCGACGCGATCATCGTCAATACCTGCGCGGTGACCGCCGAGGCGGAGCGGCAGGCGCGACAGGCGATCCGCCGCGCCCGGCGCGAGCATCCGGGGCGACGCATCATCGTCACCGGTTGTGCCGCGACGCTGGCGCCCGAGACGTACGCGCCGATCGCCGATGTCGTGCTGGACAACGCGGCGAAGCTGAAGGCGGAGAGTTATGCTGCGACCCCCGGCACAAACCTCTCTTGCGAGCCGGCGCCGGGAACCGTCGAGCAGATTGCCGCGCTGCCGCCTTCCCCGCGTCCGGCCGAGGGCGCGAGCGAGGCGGGGGAGACCGGCCGCGTTCGCACCCGCGCCTATGTACAGGTGCAGCAAGGCTGCGACCACCGTTGCACGTTTTGCATCATTCCGTATGCCCGCGGCGCCAGCCGCTCAGTGCCGATCGGCAGGATCGCCGGGGATGTCCGCAGGCTGGTGGCCGCGGGTTGCCGCGAGATCGTCCTCACCGGCGTCGACCTGACCGCATACGGCGCCGATCTGCCAGGGCGGCCGAGCCTCGGCCAGATGGTGCGGCGGCTGCTCGCGGCAGTGCCGGAATTGCCGCGCCTCAGATTGTCCTCGCTCGACCCTGGCGAAATCGACGGCGAGCTGTGGCAAGTGTTTGGCAATGACGCACGGCTGATGCCGCATCTGCATCTGTCATTGCAGGCCGGCGACGATCTCGTGCTGAAGCGCATGAAGCGGCGCCACACCCGCGCGCAGGCGGTCGCGGTCGCAGCACGGGCGCGGGATTTGCGGCCCGACGTCGCGATCGGGGCCGACCTGATCGCCGGTTTCCCGACCGAGAATGACGACATGTTCCGCCGCAGCCTCGATCTGGTCGAGGAATGCGGCATCGCCTTCCTGCATGTCTTTCCATACAGCCCGCGGTCAGGGACGCCGGCGGCGCGAATGCCGCCGGTGCCCGGTCCGGTCGTTCGCGAGCGCGCGGCGCGGCTGCGGCAGGCGGGATCGGCACGGCTTATGCGCGAACTTAGTTCACGAATTGGTCATTTCGGCGAGGTCCTTGTCGAGCGCCCCGGTATCGGCCGCGCCGCGTTTTATGCCGCGGTCGATCTGCCCGCGGGTGGGGTGGCCGGCACGGTGCAGAAGATGCGGTTTGTCGACGCTGCCGCCGGTCGGCTGATCGGAGTGTGGTCGCCATGAGGTCGTGGTGGCGCAGCACGCCCGCGGCAGAGGACGCGGCTCCGCCCGAGCCGACGGCACCGCCGCCGCCCGCGGAACCGGCGGAGGACGAGCGCCGCGGCTGGTTTTCCCGGTTGCGTGCCGGGCTGGCGAAAAGCTCGGCGCGGCTGACCGACGGCATCAATGCGATCTTTACCCGCCGCCGGCTCGACGATGTCGCACTCGGCGAGCTGGAGGACCTGCTGATCGCCAGCGACATGGGGGTCGGTGTCGCCGAAGAGGTGGTCGACGCCTTGCGCAAGACGCGGTTCGGCCAGGAGGTTTCGCCCGAGGAGGTCCGCGGCGCATTGGCGACCGAGGTGGTCCGGCTGGTCCAACCGGTGCAAAAGCCGCTCGCCCTCGATGTTGCCAAGAAGCCGTTCGTGATCCTGGTCATCGGCGTCAACGGCAGCGGCAAGACCACGACGATCGGCAAGCTCGCCCGGCGCTACCAGGACGAGGGCCGGCGCGTCGTGCTCGCGGCCGGCGACACGTTCCGCGCCGCCGCGGTCGAACAATTGCAGATTTGGGGCGAGCGTGCGGGCTGCCCGGTGATCACAAGGCCGCAAGGCGCCGACGCCGCCGGGCTTGCTTACGACGCCCTGGAAATGGCGCGGCGCGACGGCGCCGACGTTCTGCTGATCGATACTGCCGGGCGCCTCCACAACAAGGCCGACCTGATGGCCGAGTTGCAGAAGATCGTGCGGGTGCTGAAAAAACTCGACCCGGGCGCACCGCACGCTGTGCTGCTGGTGCTCGACGCCACGGTCGGGCAGAACGCGCATGCGCAGGCCGAAATCTTCCGCCAGATGGTCGGCGTCACCGGCATCGTGATGACCAAGCTCGACGGCACCGCCAAGGGCGGCGTCCTGGTCTCGCTGGCCGAGAAGTACGGCATCCCGATCCACCTGATCGGGGTGGGCGAAAGCGCCGAAGACCTGCGTCCGTTCGAGGCCGAGCCGTATGCGCGCAGCCTCGTCGGGCTGGAGGCGTGACCTCTCAGGGCTGGCGCAGCGGCACGCCGAGATAGCACCCGAATTCCTTGGCGAAATCGACCGAGACGCGGGCATGCACGCGGCCCTGCCGGTCGAGCAGCTCGGCCCGGTCGTCGAGCGGCACCACCGCGCCGTGCCAGATGTTGGGGTGGATGTAAAGCCCGCAGCTGCCGTCGCACCGAAAGCTGACGAAGCGCTCCGGCGTTACGTCGTCGCCCGGGAGGGCGAGCGGCACGACAAAGCCCTGGCCTCCCATCGGGTAGAACAGTTGGCCGCCGTCGGGGTGGTAGTTGGCGCGCCACACCAAGGCGCGCTCCCGCGCCGTTGACGGCCCGTCGCCGGCCGCCTCTTCGGGCCAGGTGCTCCACGCGAACAGATAGCTGTCGCCGACGGCGTTGTTGCGGGCGAACAGCGTTTCGCCCTTCCACCAGAATTCGAAAATCCCCTCGGCCACGCCGGCCTGGTCACCCGAGCCGTCGTCGACCGGGCGCCATCCCTGAGCCGGCCAGCGCACGATCTCGATCGGGAAGGTGGTCGGGGTCTCGACGAGGCAGCCATACCCCTTCAGCGCCTCATCCGTGGCGGCGACAAGCGGCGTTTCGACGACTCGCCGCACCCCGGTCGTCGGGATGTAGTGGATCTTCGCAGCATCGAACTCCATGGCCGCTCGTCCCTGTTGCCGATCGACGGGGTGAGGTGAAACCGGCTCGGTAAACACCGGTTCGATGACCGCCCGGTTACAGGTCGATGGCGATTTTCGCGGCCGCTACAACCCCTGCGGCGCCGTCGGGTCGGACGGCGGGAAGCCCGGCGGCAGGCCGATATGAGCGGACAGATTGCCGCTCGCCTGGGCCTCGCGCTCGTGGTGAAGCGCCCAGCGTACCGAGGGGAAGGCGATGTCGTCCCACGGGATTTCGTCCCAGCCGAAAAGCCCCACTTCGAGACTTTCCGGCCCGGGCTCGACTGCCGCATCGACGAGCCGGGCGCGGTAGACCAGCTGCACCTGAGACAGCCGCGGGATGTCGTAGACCGCGAGCAGCCCTTCGATCTCGATCCGGGCGCGCGCTTCTTCCCACGCCTCGCGCTCGGCGCCTGCGCTGGTCGATTCGTTGAGTTCGAGATAGCCCGCGGGCAGGGTCCAAAACCCCTTGCGCGGGTCGATCGCGCGGCGGCACAGCAGAATTTTTTCGCCCCAGCGGGCGACCGAGCCGACGACCACCTTCGGGTTGTCATAGAGGATGTAGCCGCATTCGGCGCAGATCAGGCGCTCGCGGTTGTCGCCTTCGGGAATGGCGCGCAATGACGGGCCGGGACCGGGGTTTGGCATGGGTTGCGGGCCGGACGCCCGCGCTCCTTTAAGCCGGCACCGGGATCGCGCGCTGGTTGTACATGCGCTTCCTGATCGCGGCGCGCTCCTCGTCGGAAAGGCTCGCCGGGTCCGGCGGCAAATTAGCGCCGACCGCCATGCCGCGCTTGACCGCCGGGCGTTCGCCGATCTCCTCGAACCAGCGCTTGAAATATTTGAACTCGTCGATGTCCTGGCCCTGCGCCTTCCAGTTCACGGTCCACGGATACGAGATCATGTCGGCAATCGTGTATTCATCGCCACAGAGATAGCGGCTCCGGTACAGCCGATTGTTGAGCACGCCGTAGAGCCGGTTGGCCTCGTCGGTAAAGCGGCGGATGGCATAGCTAAGATCGCCGGCCTCGGGTCCGGCGCGCCGGAAATGGCCGCATTCGCCGAGCTTAGGCCCCTGGTTGGCCATCTGCCACATGACCCATTGCGTGACCTCGTACTTGCCGCGCACATCCTGCGGCCAGAATTTGCCGACCTTTTCGGCGATGTACATCATGATCGCCCCGGATTCGAACACGCTGATCGGGGCCCCGCCGCCCTTTGGTGCATGATCGACCATCACCGGCATGCGGTGGTTCGGGTTCATCTTGAGGAATTCGGGGGTGAATTGGTCTCCCCGTTGGATATTGCACGGGATGATCTTGTACTCGACCCCGGCTTCCTCGAGCAGGATCGTCACTTTCTTGCCGTTGGGGGTCGGCCAGTAATGCAGATCGATCATCGCAGGTTTCCTTTCGGCTGCGCCGCAAACTGCGCCGCCGCCGGCTGCGCCGAACAGCGGCAGAACGGCAGCGGTCTTGGGGCGACACTAGCGCAGCGGCGGGCGCCTGCCTAGCAAGCGGGATTTCGGGTGCGCGGCTTGACAGCACCATGCCGCGGGTCCGTGATGCCCGCCCCAGCAGATCAGAGGCCGGCATGAAATTCAGTACGTTCCTGTTTCCCGATTCCCGCGATCCGGCGCGCGACGGGGCGGTCATCGACGAGACGCTGCGCGAGGCTCGGCTGGCCGAGGAACTGGGGGTCGATGTCGTCTGGCTGGCCGAGCACCATTTCGACGGCATCTCGGTCTACGGCGACCCGATCGGCATTGCCGGGGCGCTCGCCGCCTTATTGCACCGTGCCGCGCTCGGCTTTGCCGTGATCCAGACCGCGCTGCATCACCCGATCCGCCTCGCCGAGCAGATCGCCTTGCTCGACAATCTGCTCAAGGGGCGCCTGATCGTCGGGCTCGGCCGCGGCAGCTCCTACAACATCTACGATTACCTGGGCTTCGGCATCGACCACCGCGAGGCGCAGGAGCGGCTCATCGAGGCCGAGGCGATCATGCTGACGGCCTGGACCGGCGGCGGGTTCGAGCACCGCGGCCGGTTCTGGCAATTGAGCGTGCCGATGCTGCGGCCGCGCCCGTTCACCCGGCCGCACCCGCCAGTGATCCGCGGCTCCTCGGGCGACGCCTCGCTGGTGGCGCTGGCGCGCGAGGGCAAGCCGTTCATGATGAACGTGCAGTCGCTGGAAACGACCCGCCGCCGCGTCGAGCTCTACCGCCTGACGCGGCGCGAGGCCGGCCACGACGATGCCGCGATCGATGCGGCGCTCGCGGCGAGCTGGGTGTGGCGCAACGTCTTTGTCGCGGCGACCGACGCCGAGGCCGAGCGCATCGGCATCCCGGCCTTCGAGACGATGACCCGGGCGCGGGCGGAAATGCGCGACCGCATCTTCGCCGAGACCGGATTGCGCATCGAGGTGCCGAAAAACGATCTGCCCGGCGCGCGCACCGCGCGCGGCGACGGGCTGATCCACGGCTCGCCGGCGCGCGTCGCCGAGGATTTTGCCGCGATCGAGCGGCTCGGCATCGGCGGGGTCATCAACGCCTTCCGGCTGGGGCCGATGCCGCACGAGGTAGCGGCGGCCAGCCTCTCGCTGTTCATGCGCGAGGTGGCGCCGCAGTTCCGCCGCTGACGGGGCGCGCTCGCCGGCCTCGACCGGCGGCCCGCGGCGCCGTAAACTGCGAGAATTATTGGGGGGATGGGACAGGACGATGAAATTCGGACTCTTTGGCGGGGCGCGGGCGCGCGGCGGACCGGCCGATGACAGCGACGGCTATCACGACTTCATCAACTACGTGGTCGAGGCCGAGCGGCTGGGCTTTTCGAGCGTTTTCCTGGTCGAGCACCATTTCACCGGGTTCGGGCAGGTCTCCGCTTCGCTCAACCTGTTGAGCTATCTGGCGGCGCGCACCGAGCGGATCCGCCTCGGCACCGCGGTCGTGGTGCTGCCGTGGCACAACCCGATTCTCGTTGCCGAAGAGGCCGCGACCCTCGACCTCCTGTCAAACGGGCGGCTCGATTTCGGTGTCGGCAAGGGCTACCGCGCCTACGAGTTCTCCGGCTTCTGCGTGCCGCAGGAGGAGGCGACCGAGCGCTTCGACGAGGCCATCGCGGTGATCCGCAAGGCGTGGACGGCGCCGGGCCGGTTTTCCTATGCCGGCAAATGGTGCCGCTACGAGAATGTCGTCGTCGAGCCCGCGCCGATCCAGCAGCCGCATCCGCCGCTCTGGCTCGGCGCCGGCAGCCCTGAATCGATCCGCCGCGCCGCCCGCGACGGCTATAACCTGCTGCTCGACCAGATCGCGCCGATCGACCTGATCGTCGAACGGGTGAGGGTGTTCCGCGAGGAATGCGAATATGTCGGGCGCAAATACGACCCGATGATGGTCGGCGTCACCCGCGGGTTACAGATCGTGCACAACGAGGAGGAACGCAGGAAGGCCATCGCCACCCGGCGCGAGGTGCTGAAGAATATCGGCGATCTGGCGCGCGGGCCGGGCGCCGACCGCTACATCAACATCAAGGATGCGCCCGACACGTTCGAACTCGACGACGCCCCGCTGCTCGGTACGCCGGAGGAGATCATCGCCCGGCTGAAGCGGCTGCAGGCCGGCGGCGTCGAGAATGTCCTGTTTGCGGCGCCGGGCGCCTCCGTGGCGCATTTGCGCACCTTTGCCGAGGAGATCATGCCGGCCTTCGACACTGCGAGCCCCATGGGGCTGGCGCAAGTGTGAGCAAATGCCCGGAACGGCCGAGCACAAGGTCGCCCTCGTTACCGGCGGATTGCGCGGGCTCGGGCGGGCGATGAGCCTGGGGCTGGCCCGCGCCGGCCATCTTGTCGTCGCGGTCGGCCACATCCCCGACGATGTCCCCGAGATCGCGGAGGCGGCCGCCTCGCTGCAACTGCGCGAGCGTTTCGCCCCGGTCGTGGCCGACCTGCGTGAGGCGGGCGAGTGCGACCGGGTCGTCGCCGAGGCCCGGGCGCGTTTCGGCCGGATCGACATCCTGGTCAACAATGCCGGGCTGACCTTCACTTATATCGACCCGGCGCGGTACCGCCGGCCCGCGATCCAGCGGTTTTTCGAGGTCGGCGACGACATCGTCGCCAACGTGATCGCGACCAACTACCTCGCCGCCGATCGGCTGTCGCGGCGCGTCGCCCCGGCGATGGTCGAGGCGGGGTGGGGGCGAATCGTCAATGTGACGACCAAGCTGGACACGATGAACCGGCTCGGCACCCACCCTTACGGCGCATCGAAGGCGGCGCTCGAGATGGCGACCGAGGTGTGGGCCAAGGATGTCGCCGGTACCGGGCTCACGATCAACATCGTCAATCCCGGCGCCGGCGCCAACACTCCCGGCATGGCCGACGAAATGCGGGCGGCCAGCCGCGAGGGGCGGGCGCCGCGGCTGGTCGAACCCGAGGAGATGGTGCCGCCGCTGCTCTATGTCGTCTCGCGCGAGGCCGACGCGGTCAACGGCTATCGCTTCGATGCCAATCTGTGGGAAGCAGGGTTGCCGCCCGCCGAAGCGGCGCGGCGCGCCGGGCGGCCTGCCGGCTTCGTGCTCCATCCGCAAAACGGCGACGCATAGGCGCAGGCAGAGCCGCGGCGCAAACAAGCCGTTGACCCGGCTTTCGCCGCGGCCTCATGCTGACGCCTTGGCGGAGCGGGAGGACCGCGTACCATCATGACGTTTGGTGAACGCTGGCGGGACTATTGGTCGCCGCGCGAGGTCATCGATACCTCGCCCAAGGTGTCGGACGAGGTCAAGTACACGACCTGCTACATGTGCGCCTGCCGTTGCGGCATCAAGGTTCACTTGAAGAACGGCGGCATCCGCTACATCGAGGGCAATCCCAACCATCCGGTCAACCGCGGCGTCATCTGCGGCAAGGGCGCCTCGGGCATCATGCAGCAGCAATCGCCGGCGAAGCTCCAGAAGCCGCTGCTGCGCGTCGGCGAGCGCGGCGCCGGCGAGTTCCGCGAGATCGAATGGGATGAGGCGATCGACACCGCGATCGCCTGGCTGTCGCGCATCCGCGACGACGACCCGAGAAAGCTCGCCTTTTTCACCGGGCGCGACCAGAGCCAATCGCTGACCGGGTTCTGGGCGACCCAGTTCGGCACCCCCAACTTCGCCGCCCATGGCGGGTTCTGCTCGGTGAACATGGCGGCGGCCGGCATGTATACGCTCGGCAGCAGCTTCTGGGAGTTCGGCGAGCCCGATTGGGAGCGCACCCGCCTGTTTCTGATGTTCGGGGTCGCCGAGGACCACGATTCGAACCCGATCAAGACGGCGCTGTCGGGCTTGCGCAGCCGCGGCGCCAAATTCGTCTCGATCAACCCGGTGCGCACCGGCTATTCGGCGATCGCCGATGAATGGATCGGCATCCGCCCCGGCACCGACGGGTTGTTCGTCCTGTCGCTGATCCACGAATTGCTGCGGGCCGACAAGGTCGATCTCGACTATCTCGGCCATTACACCAACGCCGCCTGGCTGGTGATCCAGTCTCCCGGCGCGGCGAATGACGGGCTGTTTCTGCGCGGCGCCGACGGCAATCCGCTGGTGCTCGACGGCAACGGGGCGCTCGCCAGCGCGCTGGAACCCGGAGCGGCCGCCCGCATCGTCGGCGAGGCGATGCTCGAAGGCGGCGGCCGCGCGGTGCCCGTGTTCCAGCTGATCGCCGAGCGCTACCTCGACCCCGCTTACGCGCCGGAGGCGGTGGCGGCGACCTGCGGGGTGCCGGCCGAGACCATCCGCCGCCTCGCCGCAGAGATCGCCGAGACCGCGTTCGCGCACGAGATCGAGGTTCCGGTGCCGTGGGTCGATTGGGCCGGGCGGCGTCACGAAACCATGCGCGGACGGCCGGTCTCGGTGCATGCGATGCGCGGCATCTCGGCGCATTCCAATGGGTTCCAGACCTGCCGCGCCTTGCACCTGCTGCAGATTCTGCTCGGCACGATCGATGTGCCGGGCGGCTGGCGCTACAAGTCGCCCCACCCCAAGCCGTGCCCGCCAGGGCCGAGGCCGGCCGGGCGTGCCGACCAGGTGGCGGCGGGACGGCCGCTCGGCGGCGCTCCGCTCGGCTACCCGATGGGCCCCGAGGACCTGATCGTCGATGCCGACGGCAACCCGCAGCGCATCGACAAGGCGTTTTCGTGGGACGCGCCGCTCGCCGCGCACGGGCTGATGCATCTGCTGATCCGCAACGCCTGGGCCGCCGACCCGTACCCGATCGACACGCTGTTCATGTATATGGCGAACATGGCGTGGAACTCGGCGATGAACACCGCCGAGACGATCCGCATGCTGACCGACAAGGACCCGGCGACCGGCGAATACAAGATCCCGCGGATCATCTATTCCGACGCCTATTATTCCGAGATGGTCGGCTATTCCGACCTGATCCTGCCCGATACCACCTATCTCGAACGCTGGGACTGCATCTCGCTGCTCGACCGGCCGATTGGCGGCGTCGACGGGCCCGCCGATTCGATCCGCCAGCCGGTCATCGCCGTCGACCGCGACGTCCGGCCGTTCCAGGACGTGCTGATCGATCTGGCGGTGCGGCTGCGCCTGCCGGCTTTCGTCACCACTGACGGTTCGCCGCGCTTTCCCGGCGGCTACAAGGATTACATCGCCCTGCACGAGCGCCGGCCGGGGGTCGGGCCGCTGGCCGGCTGGCGCGGCGAGGCCGGCGCCGATCATGGCCGGGGCGCGCCGAACCCGCGCCAGCTTCAGCGCTATGTCGAAAATGGCTGCTTCTGGAAATACGAATTGCCGCCGGAGCAGCGCTATTACAAGCACGCCAACAAGGCCTATCTCGAGGGCGCCGTGTCGATGGGGCTGATCGACAACGCCGAGCCGATCGTGCTGCAGCTTTATGTCGAGCCGCTGCAGCGCTTTCGCCTGGCGGCGCAGGGGCATGGGCCGGTGCGGCCGCCGCCCGCTTCAGCCGCCCGCATCGAGGCCTATTTTGACCCGCTGCCGTTCTGGTACGAGCCGTTCGAGGGCGCGCGGATCGACCCCCACGAGTTTCCGTTGCACGCCATCACCCAGCGGCCGATGCAGATGTACCATTCATGGCATTCGCAGAATGCCTGGCTGCGCCAGATTCTCGGGCGCAACCGGCTGTTTGTCGGCCGCGCCGTGGGCCGCCGCCTCGGCCTTCAGGACGACGACTGGGTGTGGGTGTCGAGCCATGCCGGGCGCATCCCCGCCCAGGTCAAATTGATGGACGGGGTCAACCCCGACACGGTGTGGACCTGGAACGCCATCGGCAAGCGCGCCGGCGCCTGGAACCTCGCCGCCGACGCGCCCGAATTCACCAAGGGGTTTCTGCTCAACCACCTGATCACCGATCTGTTGCCGGAGGGCGGGCCACCGGCCGCCAACGCCGATCCGGTTACCGGCCAGGCCGCCTGGTATGATTTGCGGGTTAGGCTCGAGAAGGCGCCGGACGCCGACGCGGGCGCCGGAAAGCCGCACCTTCCGGCGCTGCGGCACCCGCCCTCGTTCGCGGCCCTCCCCGAGGTTTTGCGCTACGGAGCGCCGCGGCGATGACCGACCTGCCGGCATCGCCGCCGGGGCGCAAGCAGCTCGGCCTCGTCATCGACCTCGACATCTGTGTCGGCTGCCACGCCTGCGCCACCGCCTGCAAAGAGTGGAACAGCGGCGGGCACATGGCGCCGCTGACCGATTTCCATCCCTATGGCGGCGACCCGCAGGGAGTCTGGTTCAACCGCATCCATTCATTCGAGGAAGGCGACGGCGAGGGCGCGCGCACCGTGCATTTCCCGCGCTCGTGCCTGCATTGCGCAGAGCCGGCCTGCGTCACGGTGTGTCCGACCGGCGCCTCCTACAAGCGGGCCGAAGACGGCATCGTCCTGGTCAACGAGGCGATCTGCATCGGCTGCAAATTGTGCTCGTGGGCCTGCCCGTATGGCGCCCGCGAGTTCGACGCCGATGTCGGGGTCATGAAGAAGTGCACGTTGTGCATCGACCGCATCTATAACGACAACCTCGCGGTCGAGGAGCGGCTGCCGGCTTGCGTCATGGTGTGCCCGACCCATGCCCGGCATTTCGGCGATCTCGGCGACCCGAATTCGGCGGTGTCGGAGATGGTGGCGCGGCGCGGCGGGCTCGACCTGATGCCCGAGCTCGGCTATCGCCCGGTCAACAAATACCTGCCGCCGCGCCTCGACCGCATGGCGCCGGCGCCGGGGCCGGCCGAGCCGCCGGCCGCGCCCGATCCTGCCGAGGGCAACCGCCTGCTGCGCTGGATCGACCGATTGCTATCGCGCTGACATGCACCCGACCTTCTCGATCGTGTTTTTCACGACCGCGTCCGGCGCCGGCTTTGCGCTGCTGCTGCTGATCGGCGTCGGGGTGCCGCTGGCGCTGCTGCCCGACGACGCCGGGTTCGGTGCGGCCGCCCTGCTGGTCGCCGCAGTGCTGATCGCGGGCGGTCTCGTGTCGTCGGCTTTTCACCTGGGCCGGCCGGAGCGGGCGTGGCGCGCGTTTTCGCAATGGCGTTCGTCGTGGCTTTCGCGCGAGGGGGCGCTGTCGGTCCTGACCTTCGTGCCGGCGGTGATTTTCGCCTTCGGCTGGCTGGCCTTCGGCGCGACCGGCGGGTTCGCCGGCTTGTGCGGGTTTCTCGCCGCGGCGGGGGCGGTCGCCTCGGTCTATTGCACGGGCATGATCTACGCCTCGCTGAAGCCGATCCGGCAGTGGCACAATCCCTGGGTGGTGCCGAACTATTTCGCGCTGGGATTGATGAGCGGCTTCTTGGTGCTGGACCTGATCCTGCGCTTCTGGGTGGTGCGGCCGGTCGGCATCGGCCTGCTGTCATTGGCGGCGGTGCTGGTCGCGTGGTGGATCAAGGAAAGCTACTGGCGCTCGATCGATGCCGGCACGGCGGCGAGCACCGTCGCCAGCGCCACCGGGCTCGGTCGCCGCGGCGCGGTGCGGATGCTGGAGCGGCCGCATACCGAAGAGAACTACCTGCTGACCGAGATGGGCTTCCGCATCGCCCGCAAGCATCGACGGCGGCTGCGCAATATCGCCCGCCTCGCGGCGTTTCTGGTGCCGGTCGTGGCGGTGCTCGTCGCGCTGGTCTGGGGCGGCGGCGCCGGCCGAATTGCCGCGGCGGTGGCGGTGCTGAGCGCGGCGCTCGGCCTCGTCGTCGAGCGCTGGCTTTTCTTTGCCGAGGCGCGCCACACGGTGACGCTTTATTACGGGGCAGACCAGGTCTGATCGCAACCGTTGCGGCTTGACCGGGCGGTAACCCTCGATTATATCCGGCACTCCTTGGGCTGGCGGTAGGAGGCCACCTAGACGCAGCCCGTTTCCCAGCATTGTGGCCCGGCATCCCTGCGAGGGGGTGGCGTTTACGGGGTGGAAGGATCGTGTCGCGCGGCGTATGCAGGCGTCGGGCGACTATTGCGTCTATAGAGGCCGTGGGCATGCCGACGATAAACCAATTGATCCGCAATGCGCGGAAGCCGGAAGTTGCGCGCAACAAGGTGCCGGCGATGGAAAGCTGCCCGCAGAAGCGCGGCGTGTGCACGCGGGTCTATACGACGACGCCGAAGAAGCCGAACTCGGCATTGCGCAAGGTTGCGCGCGTGCGCCTGACCAACGGGTTCGAGGTGACGACCTACATCCCCGGCGAGGGCCACAATCTGCAGGAGCATTCGGTGGTGTTGATCCGCGGCGGGCGGGTCAAGGATTTGCCCGGCGTGCGCTATCACATCATTCGCGGCACCCACGATACCCAGGGCGTCAAGGACCGGCGCCAGCGCCGCTCCAAATACGGCGCCGGGCGGCCGAAATAGGGAGGGCGAGCCATGTCGCGCCGCCGCGCTGCGATCAAACGCGAGGTGTTGCCGGACCCGAAATTCGGCGACACCATCGTCAGCAAGTTCATGAACTGCCTGATGTACGAGGGCAAGAAATCGGTTGCCGAGCGGATCGTCTACGGTGCCTTCGACCGCATCCAGAAGCGCACCGGGCAGGACCCGATCCACGTCTTTCACGACGCGCTCGGCAATGTGCGGCCGGCGGTCGAGGTGCGCTCGCGCCGGGTCGGCGGCGCCACCTACCAGGTGCCGGTCGAGGTTCGCCCCGACCGCAGCCAGGCGCTGGCGATCCGCTGGATCATCGCGAGTTCGCGCGGGCGCTCGGAGCACACGATGGAGGAGCGGCTGTCGGGCGAATTGCTCGATGCCGCCAACAACCGCGGGGTCGCGGTAAAGCGGCGGGAAGACACGCACCGCATGGCGGATGCGAACAAGGCATTCTCGCATTACCGATGGTAGGGAGGCGGCGGCCGAACGGCGGCGCAGCAACAAGGGAAAAGCATAGCGGCGCTCGGCGCCGCTGGAGTTGAGGTCATGGCACGCACAACGCCGCTCGAGCGGTATCGCAATATCGGCATCATGGCGCACATCGATGCCGGCAAGACGACGACCACAGAGCGGGTCCTCTATTATACCGGCCGCTCCTACAAGCTCGGCGAGGTGCACGAGGGCACCGCGACGATGGATTGGATGGAGCAGGAGCAGGAACGCGGCATCACGATCACCTCGGCCGCGACCACCTGCTTTTGGCAGGATCACCGGATCAACATCATCGACACGCCGGGGCATGTCGATTTCACGATCGAGGTCGAGCGCAGCCTGCGCGTACTCGACGGCGCGGTCGCGGTGTTCGACTCGGTCGCCGGGGTCGAGCCGCAATCGGAAACCGTGTGGCGCCAGGCCGACAAATACGGCGTGCCGCGGATCTGCTTCGTCAACAAGATGGACCGCATCGGTGCGGATTTTAAACGCTGCGTCGCGCAGATCGAGGAGCGGCTCGGCGCCCAGCCGATCGTTCTGCAATTGCCGATCGGCAGCGAGGCCGATTTCGCCGGCGTCGTCGACCTGATCGCCAACAAGGCGCTGATCTGGCACGACGAGACGCTCGGCGCGCAATTCGATGTCGTCGACATCCCGGCCAACCTGGCCGAGGAGGCGGCGACCTATCGCGCCAAGCTCGTCGAGCAGGCGGTCGAACAGGACGACGCTGCGCTCGAAGCCTATCTCGGCGGCGAGGAGCCGGACGCCGAGACATTGCGGCGCTGCATTCGCAAAGGCACGATCGCCGCGATCTTCGTGCCGGTCTTTTGCGGCGCAGCCTTCAAGAACAAGGGCGTGCAGCCGCTGCTGGACGCGGTCGTCGCCTATCTGCCGTCGCCGATCGACGTTGCCGCGATCAAGGGCGTCAAGATGGGCACCGACGAGCCGGTGGTGCGCAAATGCTCAGACGACGAGCCGTTCTCCGGGCTCGCGTTCAAGATCATGACCGACCCGTTCGTCGGCTCATTGACCTTCATCCGCGTCTATTCGGGGGTGCTGACCAGCGGTTCGCAGGTGTTGAACACGGTCAAGGACCAGCGCGAGCGCATCGGCCGCATGCTGCTGATGCACGCCAACCACCGCGAGGACATCAAGGAGGCGCGGGCCGGGGACATCGTCGCGCTGGCCGGGCTCAAGAACACGACGACCGGCGACACCCTGTCGGAGCCGCAGCACGCGGTCGTGCTCGAGCGCATGGAGTTCCCCGAACCGGTCATCGAGATCGCGGTCGAGCCCAAGACCAAGGGCGACCAGGAAAAGATGGGCCAGGCGCTGGCGCGGCTGGCGACCGAGGACCCCTCGTTCCGCGTCTCGGTCGACGACGAAAGCGGGCAGACCGTGATCAAGGGGATGGGCGAACTTCACCTCGAGATCATCGTCGACCGCATGAAGCGCGAGTTCAAGGTCGACGCCAATGTCGGCGCGCCGCAGGTCGCTTATCGCGAGACGATCTCGCGCAGTGCCGAGATCGACTACACCCACAAGAAGCAGACTGGCGGCGCCGGCCAGTATGCCCGGGTCAAATTGCGCTTCGAGCCGCTGCCGCCGGGTTCGGGCTTCGTGTTCGAGAATTCGGTGGTCGGCGGCACGGTGCCCAAGGAATACGTACCGGGGGTGGAAAAGGGCTTGCGCGCCTCGACCGAGAACGGCGTGCTTGCCGGTTTCCCGGTCATCGACCTGAAGGCCCAATTGTTCGACGGCGCCTACCACGACGTCGATTCGAGCGTGCTCGCGTTCGAGATCGCAGCGCGCGCGGCCTTCAAGGAAGGGGTGCTGAAGGCGGCGCCGAAACTGCTCGAACCGATCATGCGCGTCGAGGTGGTGACGCCTGACGAATACATGGGCGACGTGATCGGCGACCTGAACAGCCGGCGCGGGCAGGTTACCGGCATGGACCAGCGCGGCAACGCCCGGGTCATCGACGCGATGGTTCCGCTCGCCAACATGTTCGGTTATGTCAACACCTTGCGTTCGATGAGCCAGGGTCGGGCCCAGTACACGATGCATTTCGACCATTATGAACAAGTGCCCCAGGCGGTCGCGGACGAAGTCCGCGCCAAGATGGCCTGATAAACGGAGAAGCGACGATGGGTAAGGCGAGGTTTGAGCGGACGAAGCCGCATTGCAACATCGGGACGATTGGGCACATTGATCATGGGAAGACGACGCTGACGGCGGCGATTACGAAGGTGTTGGCGGAGAGAGGGGGAGCGACGTTTACGGCGTACGACCAGATTGACAAGGCGCCGGAGGAGCGGGCGCGGGGGATTACGATCTCGACGGCGCATGTGGAGTATCAGACGGCGAACCGGCATTACGCGCATGTCGATTGTCCGGGGCATGCGGACTACATCAAGAACATGATCACG
>JASHNY010000094.1 GCA_030041385.1 Alphaproteobacteria bacterium | reverse complement strand
CGAGAGCGACCCCGAGAACGCGTGGTATTTGCTCAACTATGCACGAGCGCTGCAACAATCGGGAAACCTGATCCCCGCGATCCCCGTCTATCGCCAAGTGATAGCGTTGTCGAACGGCCGGGACACGCCGCATTCGGCCGAGGCCAGGCGAGTGCTCGGCCGCCTGCCCTCCATGCTGCTGGCGCGCGCGCGAGAAGCGTTGAGCGAGGGCCGCCCGATGGAAGCGCTCGCCGTCCATGAATTCCTCACGGTAGAGGCTCCGACCAATCCCGACTTCGAGGCGCTGTTGGCAGCGTCCCTCGACACCTTCCTCGCAGCGGTCAAGCAGGCATACAAGGCGCACTCGCCGGCGACCCGGCTATTGGCGGAACGCTTCCTCGGCTCCGATCCGGATAACGCGGGAGTGGAGCTCATTCTCGCCCGCACATTGATGCGCGAAAAGGCGTACGAGGAGGCGCTCCCGCTCTGGGAGAAACTATCGCGCATTACCCCGGAGGACGCGCATTACCAGCTGCAGATTGCACGCTGCCATGCGCGCGTCGGCGATAGCGAAGAGGCTGTGGTGGCGGCCCGCCGGGTATTGGCGCTCGATCCGGCAATCGACGAGGCGAGGTCGATTATTGCCCAGTTCCAGAGCTCGAACGCCGGAGACGCGTGATGTGCGGCATCGCGGGCGCCGTGATGAAGGTCGGCTTCGAACCGGCCGAGCTATCGCACATTTTGGAGATGATGACCGACCAGGTCGCCTATCGGGGACCGGACGGTCGCGGCGTGACCGTGATCGGCTCGGCGGGGTTCGGCCATCGCCGCCTCTCTATCATCGACCTTAATGAGCGCGCGGCCCAGCCGATGCAGCTCCCAGACAGCCAGTTGATGGTCACGTTCAACGGCGAGATCTACAATTTTCAGGAGCTGCGTCTGCTGCTTGCCGCTGAAGGCTGCGTCTTCCGTACTGAAAGTGACACCGAGGTACTGCTGCACGGATGGCGCGTCTGGGGCGAGGCGATGATTGCTCGGTTGCGCGGAATGTTCGCGTTCGCCCTTTGGGATCAGAGCAAGCGCACGCTCCTATTGGTACGCGACCGCTTCGGAAAAAAGCCGCTGTTCTATGTCGATTTGCCTGACTGTTTGCTGTTTGCTTCCGAAATCAAGTCGATACTCGAATGGCCCGGATTCGAGCGGCGAGTCAATATGGAGGCCATTCACGACTACCTGACCTATAATTATTGTCTCGGAATCGACTCTGCGTTTGCCGGCATCCGGAAGGTGCCGCCCGCTCATTACCTGGTAATGACGATGGAGCGTCCGCCGCGGCTTCAGCGGTACTGGTCGCTGGCCCAGACGGATCCGGCACAGGCTAGCCGCTCGATCGTCGATCTCAGTGATGAACTGATCGGTCGATTGGACGATGCCATTCGCTGCCGAATGATCGCGGATGTGCCGCTCGGCGCCTTCCTCTCGGGCGGCGTCGACTCTTCGGCGATCGTTGCCCGCATGGCGCAAATGAGCGGGCAGCCGGTCAAGACCTTCAGCGTCGGTTTCGACATCGAGGGGTTCGACGAAACCCCTTACGCACGACGCGTTGCGGAGCGATACGCAACCGAGCATCGAAGCTTTACGATGGACTACGACCTCGTTGGCGAACTGCCGCGGCTGGTCTGGCATTACGGTGAGCCTTATGCCGATTCCTCGGCCCTGGTGACCTATGCGCTTGCCCGTGAAGTGCGCCGCCACGTGACCGTGGCGCTGACCGGCGACGGCGGCGATGAGACGTTTCTCGGCTATGCCCGCTATGGCCGCTTTCGTTCAACCGTCGTCGATGCGCAGGCCGGCATCCTGCGGTCGCTTCCGTACGGGACCCTGCACGAGGAAGAACCGAGCAGACGAATCCGAGATGCCTATGTGCGCACTGTCGCCGGGTTTCGGGAGGAGCACAAGATCAGCGGCTATGGGCCGAACCTGGCCGAATATCTGTTTACCTCCTCAAATGATCGGCTAGGTCTGACGCTGGAAAGCGCAACGCCAGAAAACGCAATCGATCGCGTGGCGCGCGCCGAAATCGCCACCTATCTTCCCGACGATCTGTTGGTCAAGGCTGATATTGCCTCGATGGCTGCTTCTCTTGAAGCACGGAGCCCGTTTCTCGACCACGAATTGGCCGATTGGGCAGCCAGCCTTCCCCAGAACAAGCGGGTGTTCGAGCGCGCCGGGAAACTCGAACTCAAAGCCTTGCTGAAACGGGCGCTCGAGCCCCACCTGCCCGAGGACATTCTGTACCGCCGCAAGCAGGGCTTTTCGGTACCCATGCGGCACTGGCTGCGCCACGAGATCCGGGATTTCACAACCGAAGTGCTGACCAGCCGGCGCTTTCGTGAACGCGGTCTGTTCACGGATAAATTCGTCGAGCACATGCTGAACCGCCACATGACCGGACACGAAGATCACGGTAAGCGCGTGTGGCAGCTGATTTGTCTGGAATTATGGTTCCAGACCTTTATCGACCGCGGCTCGCCCGGCCCGCTCGACATCAACATCGTCGGCCGGCGGAGCCCAGAGCTTCGCCTAGCAGGCTAAGTCACGGCGCGATAGGGCTGTGGCGCCGATCGCCGACGATGCCGAGGCGCTCAGCGCCTGGGCACGGAACCAGCGCTCGCAGGCGGTCTCTGTTTTTCGCAGCGGCGAGCCGCAACGGGCGCTCGCACTGATTGGCGAGGTTCTTCGTCAGGTCCCGGGAGAGCAGAGCGCGGTTGAAATCGCTGCCCTGATTGCCGAACAGGCCGGCGCTCTCCGCGACGCGGGGAGATACCTGTCGATGTTGATGGCCAATGACCCTCCGTCGAGCACCCACCGTCGCGCGCTTGCGAATATCCTTATCCGCGCCGGCCGGCACAAGGCGGCGACCGATGTGCTGGAGCCCGCTTTGGTGGCCGATCCAGTCGGTTCGGGGGTGCTTGAGGACTACCTCGCGGCGCTCGCAGCGAGCCCGGATGGAGAACGGAGCGGCCGTCTGCTCGATCGCTTGGCCGAGGGCATCGGCTCACCGCCGCGCCTTTCGCGGATCATCCAGCTTGCCGATACCTTAGTGAAACTCGATGTACCCGAAATTGCCATCGCCTGGTTCGAACGCGATTGGACGGCGCTGGGTCAGCGGGCCGACTTTCTGTTCGCCAAGGCGCGATTTCTGTATGCCCAGAATCGATACCGCGATGCGGAGCCGATCTTTGCTGGTCTTGTGGATTGGGATGCCCCACAGCGTTACGAGGTGTACCTGTTCCTCGCCCGGATCGCGCGCCAACTCCGGGATGAAGAGGCAGCACGTGCGAACTACCTCGCCGCCTACGCGCTGCGTCCGGACAGCGAGGAGTGCCTCAAC
Organism: Alphaproteobacteria bacterium; assembly: GCA_030041385.1. GTDB lineage: Bacteria > Pseudomonadota > Alphaproteobacteria > ATCC43930 > CGMCC-115725 > DATARH01. The sequence goes on along the minus strand of JASHNY010000094.1, from coordinate 5,895 downwards.
TTTCTGATCCGCCACCACCTCGACCGCCGTGAACTGGCCGCGGCGCACGATTTTTTGACAAAGTTCGAAGCGGCAGTGCCAGGCAGCCGGCATATTCCATGGGCGCGGGCGGCACTGGCGCATGCCGACGGCGACACCGACGGCGCAATCGCAATCTACCGCGAGGCGATCGCTGCCGATCCGCAGTTTGTGCCCAACTACTGCAATCTTGCCGATCATCTGTGGAACCGAGGCGCATACGACGACATGGCGGCGGTGCTTGAAGCCGGCGCAGTACACGAACCGGATTCGCCTCGTCTGCTCGTGCGAATGGTGCGTTGTGCCGAAAAGCGAGGGGGTACAGCGGAAGAGCGGCTTGCACTGTGCGAGCGCATGCTTCAAGGCGAGCCCAGCAGCGAATTTGCGATGCGGGAGCGCGCCAACCTCCTGTTGCGCATCGGACGGCGGCGCGAAGCATTGGCACAATTCCTCGCGGCGTCGCGCATTCACCCGGACAATGTGCTGTTTTGGCGTTCGGCCGCGGCCATTGCCTATGGTCACCGGCTGTACGACGAAGTGGCGGCGCTGCTAACCCGGGCCAAGCAGCAATTCGGTAGCGGCAGCGCCGACCATCTGGCGGCTTATGCAGAAATTCTCGAAGTGTCGGGGCGCGGTAAGGACGCCATCGTCAACGCCCAGCGGGCGTTGACGATCGATCCGGGCCAGGCTCGGGCGCATGACGTGCTTTCTCGCCTGTTTGTCGCGGACGGCGCTTACGGCCGTGCCTGGCCCCATCTGATCGCGCTCCAGGCGACGCACCCCCGGCCGATCGCGAGCGTACGTACGCTGGCCCAAGTGGCCGCCGCCTTTCGAGCTGTGCGGCCGACCCAATCCGACCTCGTCGCGGTCGAGCCGCTTGATGGGAAGTTTCCCGACCTTGTCTTTGAAGAGGCGGTCGGCCGTGCCGCCATACAAGACGCTCGCGATTGCCGGCCGCTCATCCTCCAGGTCACCAGTACGCTCGCCGCCGGGGGCGCCGAGCGCCAGGTGGCGCTGACCTGCGAAGCGTTCTCACAGGTCCCGTCGGGCCTTGCGGTCACATTGATAGCCGAGGACCTGTCTGCGGAAAATCACCGCGACTTCTTTTTGCCGATCGTGGAACGCGCGGGCGTGCCCGTGCACACGCTGAACGCGCTTCACGCCGGTGCGGCGTGGCGCGAACTGATCGCGGAGAGCCCGGAGTTGCGCGCCGACATCCGCACTCTGTCGGCGCTGCCGCGTCAGGCGCAACGCATTGCACTGCCCCTTTATGTGCTGTTGATCCGACACAGACCGCAGATCGTGCACCTGTGGCAGGACATGATAGCGGTGGCCGGCGGCTTGGCGGCGGTGCTCGCCGGCGTGCCGCGGGTGGTATTCGGCACGCGCAGCACGCGCCCGGTCGAGTTCCAGCGCGCGCGCCCGTTTTTTCATGGCGCCTATCGCGCGATGTTGCGGCGTCCGGGGGTCAGCATGGTCGGCAACTCTGCCAACGGCGCGCGCGATTACGAGGATTGGCTGGGCTTGCCTGAAGGCTCCGTCGCGGTGGTGCCCAACGCCTGCGATCTGAATGCAATTGCCGCCAACAGCTCGGCGGCTGAGACGCGACGCATTCGCGAATCTCTTGGCATTCCAGACGGTGCGCCGGTGTTGGGCGGAGTGATGCGCTGTTCTTATGAAAAGCGGCCGGAATTATGGACCGCGGTCGCGATCGACCTGGCACAGCGCGACCCACGTTTTCACGGCATTCTAGCCGGCGACGGCCCGATGCTGCCCGAACTGGTCGGCCAAGTGGCGCAGGCGGGGCTTGCCGACCGCATCCATTTCGTCGGACGGCAATCGCCGATCGAACCCTGGATGCAGGCGATGGACGTGCTGTTCCTATCGTCGTTGACCGAGGGGCTGCCGAATGTGCTGATCGAGGCACAAGCGCTGAGTGTCGCGGTGGCGACGCTGCGCGTCGGCGGTGCGCCCGAAGCTGTCAGCGAGGGCCGCTCAGCGCTGGTCATTGACGAAGCGCCGGTGCCGGAGCTCTCAACACAAGTCGGCGAATTGCTGAACTCGCCTGCCTGGCGCGCCCGCCTCGCCGAGGCGGGTCCGGCCCTTGCCCGCGAACGGTTCAGCCCCCACGCGGTCATCCGGCAATTTGCCGGCATTTACGGGATCGCCGGGTAAGTTCCCTACGGCTTGACCAGAACGAGGGCACTTGCCGGAGACAGGGTGACGCGACCGCTATGCGCAACGCCGCGGAGGTCGCGCCAGGTGCTGCCCGACCCGAGGTCGAATTGAGCGCTGCGGGTCGAGGACGGGTTCACCAGCGCGAGTGCCTGCGCGAATTGCCGATAATACACGCCTCCCCGCTGCTTGAAGTCGCCATCTGCCCGACCTGTCTTGACATGGAGTTGGGCGGGGTCGTAGAGCGGCCCCTTCTCGGTGACCAATGGGCGGATCGCCAGATAGGTGCGGTCACCCTTCAACAGCAGATAGTTCGCAAGCGACCAATCGAGCGCCGCCGGGGTCATGTCGGCGCTATGCGGGCAGACGTAATCGATCACGATCAGCGGCTTTTCTTTAGCGATATCCCGCATCGTGCGCAGGCGGACCAGCCAGTGCGCATCGGTGACGCTGGCCTTACAGTTCCGGGTGAAGCCGCCCTCGTCGACGACGATGTCCAGCGATGCCGCGAGCTGGCGAAACCCGGCAATGTCGCCTTCCTCGTACCAGAGGTTACCAGCCATGCACATGCCATCGGCATGGATCCGCCCGCCCAGCCATCGCAGCCAATCGGCCACGTCTTTGGTGTAGGCCGGGTCAACATGCGTGCCGCTGTAGCGCCGCACCAATTTACCGCCGCGCTCCACGCCACAGCGCTTGAAGGTGTTCGTCGCAAGAATGTTGTCGACCGCCATCGCATCGTAGCGGTGTGGATTGGCCGCCGGCGCCACCGCCTCGTCGTAGAGGAATTGGCGGACCTCGGGCCGGCTGATATCGACCGGCGCATTAGGATCGCCGAATTCCGTGGCGGGACTGCCGTCGCATTTGCGCATCACCCAGTCGGAACGGGCATGCGCGTCATACCAGCCGACCGTATGGGTGGCATCGTCATCGCGGTCCACCGTCATGTACTTCATCGAGTATATGCCCGGCAGGCGCGGCCCCTCATCGCCCCAGATGATATCCCGGCGCCCGACCAGTGATGCCCGGTTGGTGAGATTCGAGTCGAAGATCTGAGCGCTTCCCACCCGATCGGCGACAAGCGGCGGCAACGTGCATTGCGGCGCCGCAGCGGCCCCAGCCGCAGCGGCGAGAAGTGAGATCAACGCAGATAGGTAGGCGACATAAGTCGTCAGCTTCCTTTTGAGGAACGCGGGAGTGCACCTCGGCGCCTTCATTGGTCTGCTGCTTGGCGAACGATCGCCAGCAGATCTCCCACATTGGCAGCACGATAGGTGGCATCGACATCAATGCGTACAGACAACGCCACCTCGATCTTCATGACGATTCGTCCGTGCGCCAATGAATCCCATCCCGACACGTCCAAGGCAGTAGTTTTTAGCGTGATGTCGGTGGTCATATCGCCGGTTTCGGACCGGATAGCTTCTTTTATGACAGAAAAAACTTGCTCGTCGGTCATATCGTCAGCCCTGCGCATGCTGATGAACGGCTGCCAACTTCTTCAGATTCATCTCTCGGCTGATCTTGCCGCTCGTGGTTTTCACGAGCCAGCCTTCCTCAACGACATATACCGCCTTCGCCATTACCGCCGTCACCGAGAAGATTCGCGATACAATGTCCGCCCTCATCTCGGGGATGAGACGCATCGTACTAGCCGACCTCTCGGCGACCACGACCAGCCCCTGCGTCCCTATTCGCTCGTCTTCCCATGGAAGCGCGACGCATCGCCCGGGCTTGATCCCGTCTACTCCCGCTAACAGTTGTTCGATTTCGTGTGCATAGATGTTGCGACCGTTGACGATGATCAAATCATCGATGCGGCCGAGCACATAGAGCGATCCATCGCTGATGAAGCCCAGGTCGCGAGTAAAATAGACGCCGTCACGCAATTGGGTGCGGGTGCGTTCTGGATCTCGGTTGTAACCCGAAAAGAGGAATTCACCACTAATGGCCACTTCACCTACTGTTCTTTCAGGCACTGGTAAGCGCTGCTCATCGAACACCGTAACACGCGCCCCCGGTATCAATTGACCTGTCTCGACCAGATCGCAACCGGTTCCGCCTTCAGTGGACGGCCTGACAACGCTACCGTGATCGAGCCGCGTGCGATCGACTCGGATTCTTGCCGGCGCACGTCCCAACCGAGTCTGCGTCACGGCGAATACGGTTTCGGCCATTGCATAGCAACATTGCAGTTGATCGGCGGTGACACCCGACATCGAAAAGGCTCGTTCAAAACGATCGAACGACGCCGGCTTGCACACCTCTGAGCAATTGATGAAGGCCCGGACAGAGGACAGGATGAACTTGTTCGCGTCACGACCAGCTACCGCAGCAAGGTGTTCGAACGCAAAGTTTGGTAGCCAAGTGAGTGTTCCGCGGCGCCGCGTAATATGTTCGAGCAGCTTACCAGGCTGCACCGCCCATTCGAAGGGATCAAGGTGGACGAACGGTACTCCTGCGTAGAGCGGCAGCAAGAAGCAGGCTATCAGTCCCATATCGTGATAGAGCGGAAGCCAAGATACGATGACATCACGCTCGCTGATTCCGACAGCAGCCTTGTAGCTTTCGATCTGCGACAGGATCGCCCGATAGGAGAGTGCGACCCCCTTTTTCTGACCGGTAGTACCCGAACTGTGTTGCAGCAGAGCAATGCTATCGGGACTTGGCGGCCGGGGCACGGCCAGGGCGGGCCGGACCTCCTCGAGCGCGATCGCTTCGGTCAACTGCAAATCGAGCCCGTTCGCAGCCATCTGGTCAAGTGTCGCGCGACTTGCCACGAGGACAGCCGGCCGCACCCGGTCGAAGAGCTGTCTGTGGGATCCCCAATAGATTTCCGGGTCTTGCTTCGCCGATGGGCACGGCATGAAGGACGGAACGAACCCGCCGAGCATAGCACCGAGAAAGGAGCCGTATAGCTCCGGTACATGAGGCAGAAATATCAAGATAAGAGCGCCAGGCTCAAGACGAAGCTGCCGATAGGCCGCAAGGAACGAATTAGCCGTGGCCTCAAGATCACCCCACCGTAGCGTCGTGACCTCGTTGCCGCGGATAAAATCGCAAAACCAATCATCCTTTCGGTCAAAATTGCCGACCACTTGATCAAGATAACGATTTTCGCCTGCAGTTTCGCGCTCCGCGGGTGACCTCCCGCTCACCACTTTCCCCCACGCGCTGCGGCAGTTTCGGCATGCGGGGCATCCCCTTCCGTCTCACTCCAAATCTCTGATTTAGCGCAATAAACCAGATCAAGGGCAGGAAAGGCCCGTACGACCCCAAAACCGTGGTGACGCATCTGGTCGGTAAAAGCGTCCTGTTCGGAAAGGGTCTCCCGCCTGCGCATGAAAATCCGCGGATCAAATACAACGCCATGATAACGTTCCAGGAGCTTGAGCAGCGCTTCCTCCTGCTCCGGCGAATATCCACCACCGAATTGCGTCGCGACCGCCAGAATTCTCCGCTCATCTTCCCGATCCGGGATCAGCGCCTCCGTTATCTCGAGTCTTTCAGCCGCTGCAACGCCTTGCCTCTGAAGAAATTCATGGGCGGCAAGGATCGCTGCGCGGCGATTATCATTTGGTTCGGTCGCCAAGGTAACTAGACCTGCTCCGCTGAGCAGCAAAGCAATCTCGCCGAGACCAGCTTTCAGAACATGACAACGCGAGTAGGCTGGTAAGAAGTTTATGATGATGTCAGTGATTT
>JASHNY010000093.1 GCA_030041385.1 Alphaproteobacteria bacterium | reverse complement strand
CATTCACCGATACCGCGGATCGAGCGGAGTTTGGCGATTGCGTCCTCTAATGACTGGCTGGGACTAAACAAATTCGGATCGGCCAGAGCAGCGGCGGCGACTGCTGATAGCGCTCGTGCACGAGCGGCCGGCATCCCAAGCAAATGGGCTTGCGCTATTCTGGCCGGCGTTGGGAATGTGTGTGTAAGTCCATTTCCGTAAACCGGCCGCAATAGTTCGCCGTACTCGGCGGCGAGCTTCGCTGCGAGATTCACTGCGGCGGCAACGGTGATCTGCTGGCCGAGTATCGCGCGAACGGCGACTTCAAAGCCGTCCCAAGCGCCCGGGACCCGCAGACCGGGACGCTCCGCGACGAGGGGCGCGAGTAGCGGGTCTCGGCCAAGATCATCCCTGATGGCTAGCGGGTCCGCGCTGAGATCGAAAATGCGCCGGACACGGCGAACGATTCCCGCTAGTGCGCTGACGTGAGGAAAGCGGATCGACACCCGTAGAGCCGGCTCCCGATCGTCGGGTTCGACGCGGATCACGCCTTGCGCACCGTCCAGCGCAATCGAGCGGCGATAGCATCGGCGGCCGTCGACGGCTTCGATGCCTCTGATCGCTCTGGCACCAAGAAAATCGATCATGGCGTCCCAGTCGTAAGGCGGCGCGTACGGCAGCTTGAGGGTGATCCCCTCAGCCCCCGGTTGCTCGGCATCGGCAAGCTGCGAGCGGCGCAGTTCCCTAGGTGGGCGCTGATAGAGAGTCTGAAACGTCGCGTTGAACCGGCGGATGCTGTTGAATCCCGCAGCCAAGGCGACTTCCGCCATGGGCATGGTCGTCTCGATAATCAACTGCTTCGCGAAGAGAACGCGGCGCGTCTGAGCAACAGCGATCGGCGAGGCCCCAAGATGCTGCCGGAAGAGGCGCCGAAGCTGACGCTCGCCAACCCCCAGCCTCTCGGCCAGTGCATCGACCGCCTCGCCGTCGAGTGCGCCCTCTCCGATGAGCGTCAGAGCTCGTGAAACGGTGTTCGAGGTGCCGCGCCAGGCGCCGAGGTCCGGCGAGCTTTCAGGGCGACAGCGTAAGCATGGCCGATAACCGGCCTCCTGAGCGGCGCTCGCTGTGGTGAAGAACGTAACGTTTTCGCGTTTCGGCGTGCGCGCCGGACAGATCGGCCGGCAATAGACCCTTGTCGTGCGGACAGCGATGAAGAAGCGGCCGTCGAACCGCGCGTCGCGTGTCGAGAGTGCCCGGTAGCAGGCTTCGTGATCCGGTTCCATCGGATGAGTATCCTCCAAACCAGCGCCGTCAATCTCGCCGTTTTCGGACATTGTCACCCCACGCTAGCCACGTTCAATCACGCCGACTGGCTCTGGGACCCGCGGAGCGCAAAGGATGATCAAGGAGCTCGCCAGTTGCAGGCCGATGCAAAGGCAAAGAGAAGCGGCATAGCTCCCGCTCAAATCGTGGGCGAGACCGAACAGGCCTGGTCCTGCGGCCATGATGAGAGTGCCTACTGTTGCATTGAGACCGACGAGAAGACCGAATGAACGAGGGGCAAACTCATGCTGGATAACCAGCAGCGGCAGCGACACGATGTTCCCGACGGACAACCCTACGATGACGCTACCAACGTACAGAGCCACTGCATTATTGGGCATCACCAGCATCACGGCGAGGCCTGCCGCCTGCCAAACAAAAGTAACAGATGAGGCGTGTCGCTGGTTTAGCTTATCTATGAACGGAGCGAGCGCCAACCGTCCGGCAAAGGCGGCGACGGCGGTAAGTGCAATCGCAATGCCGGCGCCGTCGATGCCAAGATGCGGCAGCAACAGCGCCATCTGGTTCATGATGAAACCGACTTGCGCTGCTAGCGCGAGCGAAAATGGCAAGGCAATCGACCAAAAATGCAGGCTACGCAGCGCCTCGACCTCGTTGCCAAAAGCCGGTCGCTCATCCTCTTGCGTTCCTGCCGGATTTACCGGCCCCGCCGTAGTCGCGATGGAGGGCGGCTTGCGCCTCACCCCTAACAAAATCGTCGGCACGAGGAGGATCAGGCAAGTTGCGACTAGCAGCAGAACCCCATTTGCCAGGCCGAGGTGATCAACGACGTGCGCCAATAACGGTGCGATTGTGAAACCGCCAGTGGCCGCGCCGTTTAGTGCCAGATTCAATGCGAACCCCCGCCACCGCTCAAACCAGTATGAGAGCGTAGTCGCGATTGCCGTGACGGTCGTGAAGGTCCAGCCGAGGGCCATAAACAAGCTCCAGGCGTAGAGTTGCCACGGAGCTTGTGACCGAGTGAAGCCGATGGTCGCAACGCCGAGGATCACGGCCCCGGAGATCAATAGGAGCTGAGGGCCCAGAACCTTGATGGCGCGGTGCACGTACATGACCAGTACCGCGCCGGCCAGATAGTACAGGGTTGTTGCTCCGGTTATCAGCGACAGTGACCAGCCTCGTGTGTCGTGTAAGACCGCGACATACACGGAGTTGCCGTAGAAGCCGAAACCCCATGCGAAGGTGGCGGTGAAAAAGCAGGCGAGCACAACGGGCCATCCCCAACGGAATTCTTCCGCTGGCGCTTCAGTGCCTGAAGACGCGGCGATACTGCTCATTTGGCCTCCGCGGGAGCTGCCCCGATCGAGACTCGCATCAGTTCCCGCACGTGGCGTCGAAACCTGAAAAAATCCCACCCGATAAGCGGGCGGCCGGGAGGCAGGATGGCGAGTGGGGCCAAAATTGTCTGGCCAATTCCGGACCTGATCAACGAGCTGCGAACCGACTAGACGATTCGCGCGGACGATTGTCGATCAGCAGCATCTGGTCGGAGCTGGCGTCATTGTCCCACGTTCTGAGTAGTCAAGGCGCGTCGCGGCAATCACCTCCCAGTCCTGTCCCCATCCTTGCCACCAGAAGCGATCTGCTTCAGCTGCGGCGGTTACGCGCGGCACACCCATGTCGTTGAAATCGCACCCTTGCTCGAGCAAATTCTTGAGTTCCGCTCGGTCGCGGGCACGCTGAATGGGGCAGCCAACCCTCAACCGGCCTCGGCGGATCGCCGGGGCAGGTTTTGCTGTCGGCGATCTGGCGGGAGCGGTGCCGGCGAGCACCTGCGCTCGCCTGCAACCATCGGCGCCCGCCCGACGGGCGTCGGGCGGGTGGGGCAGGAGCCTACAGCAATGCGTACTGCGCGCGCTCGCGCTTGGCGAGCAGCGGCAGGGCCTGGCCCTGGATATAGGTCTTGAAATGCGAGGTCTCCTGATGCGCGCTGAACGCCGCTTCGTCCCGAAACAATTCGTAGAAGAGAAATTGCCCGGGATTTTCTTTACCGCGCGAGATCAGAAATAGCCGTGCGCCCGGCTCGCGTTGGGCCTCGGGCAGGAAGCGCGATAGGATATCCGCAACATTGTCCGCTTGCCCTTCCTTCGCTTCCCATTGGGCAACCACCAACAGCCCGCCGCCATCGACGGCATCGCTCACGGTCTTTTGTTCCACTGCGTATCGACCCATGCTGATTCCTCCATTGCTTGAGCGCATTCACGTTTACCGATCCAAGCTATCGCGGAACATTGCGCCCGTGATCGTCAAACGCTTCGGCCATGATCTAAGCATGCTGGACTTAGCCGGATGCGTTGGCTGTGCGAACGCAGCAACACGAAGGTCGTCGCCATCCCGAGCCGCGCGATCACCTGCAGCAGGGCGTCGAGCGCGGCGACGTTCGGCACGGCCACCTTGATGACCAGACGGTCACTGCTCGTGGCCCGTCTTAGAGGACGGCGATACAGTCAACCTCGATGTCGAACGGCCCCGGCCAGGAAGGGACATGTAGGAAAATGCGCGCCGGGGCCTCCGCCGGGAAATACCGAGCGTAGATGTCGTTGAACGTGGCGAAGTGACCTTCGACCGGTGTGCAGTAGACGTTGCATTTGACGATTTTTTCGAGCGACGACCCCGCCGCTTCGACGCAGACCTTCAATTGGTCGAGAACGATCTCCGCCTGCCGCTCGAATGGTAGACGCTTGATCTCGCCGGTTTCCGGATCAAAAGGCGGGAGACCAGAAACGTACACGGTCTCTCCCGCCACGACGACAGTGTAGATCGGACCTTTGCGACGACGTTCAAGATACGATGAGAACGGCTCCACGCGGAGCGGTACACGTTTCATACTGCTGCTCCCAGGCCCAATTCGACCAGCCTTTCAGAAAACAGGGACCCTGTCCGCTGCGATCGGTTCGAC
>JASHNY010000092.1 GCA_030041385.1 Alphaproteobacteria bacterium | reverse complement strand
CGCATGCGACGGCGGAAGTTGGGACGCAACGGGCCGGAGGTATTGGCGCTGGGGCTCGGCTGCATGTCACTGTCGGGCACCTACGGCAAAAGCGACGATCAGGCGGCGGTTGGGTTTCTGCAGCAGGCGGTCGATCTCGGCGTCGATTTTCTCGACAGCTCAGACATGTACGGCTGGGGCCAGAACGAGGAGGTGATTGGCCGCGCGCTGAAGGGCAGCCGGCGCGACAAGGTGGTGCTCGCAACCAAGTTCGGCCAGACCCGCCAGCCGGGCGGCGCCAACGGCGTCGACGGGCGCCCTGAATACATTCGCCAGGCCTGCGAGGCGAGCCTCAAGCGGCTCGGGGTCGACCACATCGACCTCTACTACCAGCACCGCGTCGATCCCAATGTGCCGATCGAGGAGACGGTCGGAGGCATGGCGCGGCTCGTCGAAGAGGGCAAGGTGCGCCATCTCGGTTTGTGCGAGGCGCGGCCCGAGCGCATCCGCCGCGCCCATGCGGTGCACCCGATCGCCGCGGTGCAAAGCGAATACTCGCTGCTTTACCGCGAGGTCGGCGAGGAAACCCACAAGACCACGCACGAACTCGGCATCGCCTTTGTGCCTTACGCGCCGCTCGGGCGCAGCCTGTTGGCCGGGGTCGTTCCCGATTTCGCCAACCTCGCGCCGGGCGACACGCGCGGCCGCCATCCGCGCTTCGAGGGCGAGAATTTCCAGAAGAACCGCGCGCTGGTCGAGCGGGTCGAGGCGATCGCCGCCGACAAGCGCTGCACCGTGGCGCAGCTCTGCCTCGCCTGGCTCCTGGCGCAGGGCGCCGATATCATCCCGATCCCCGGCACCAAAAGCCTCGACCGGCTCAAGGAAAACCTTGGCGCGCTCGATGTGAGCCTCAGCAAGGAAGAGGCGGCGCAAATCTCTGAGGTGGTCCCGGTCGGCGCCGTCGCCGGCACCCGCTACCCCGCCGGCGGCATGAGAGGGGTGTTCATCTAGCGCGGATTTCGGTGGGGCTGAATCCAGTTCGTCAGGATTGCTTCCCCGCGGGTCGCAATGACAGCCGAAAAAGAGGTAGTGCCTCAGTTCGAAACCCTGGCGTGAATCGCGAGCACATCGACGAACGTCATTCCGGGGCGCTGCGCGGCAGCGATCCCGGAATCCAGGCACACCGGCTTCTTCGCGATGACGCGGCGACGCCCGAACCCGTTTGCGGGTGGTCCGTGTTCATAGGTTCCGGTCCCGGCCTGCGGCCGTCCCGGAATGACCGCACCGATCAATTCAAATCGAGGCACGACCGAAAAAGGGCCGTCATTGCCGCGCCGCCGGCCGGCGATCACACGTTCCAGGTGCCGGGCGCGATCAGCGGGTTGCCGCAGATCGCCAGGAACCCGGCTAAAACCAGGCCGAGCGCGGCCAAGGCCAGGACGATAGCGAGATCACGCCGGTTAAGGCCGCGCCCGGCCGGCAGGTTCGCGCCGGCAGGCCATCTGTGCTCGCGGCGATCATTCAGGCTGCTCATCGCCGTAGCCTGCGTTGCGAAGGATCGGAGCGGCGCCGCTGCAAGGCTCGACGGGATCGGACCGGAGAGCCGCGCCCGCGGGATGGATTTCGCCCCATTGCGCGCTGAACCGCTGCCACGGGCATCGGCGCAATTCATCGGCCAACAGGCTGCCCGGTACGGACAGATCGCCGAAATCGCGGGTTCGCAGCACCGCCAAAGCCCGCCGCTGCCGGGCGCGCTCGCGCCAGCCCGGCGGCATCCGGCGCGGCCGCTCGCTTGAGTCCGTTTGCGGCGCCGGTTGAGGTTCGTGCAGGGCCTGGAAGAATCTTGCCGTGTTCAGCGGCAGTAAAATCGTGTGAACGAAAATGATGGGATAGAGGTCATCGCACCAGGCATAGGTTACCCATGCGCAAGACGAAAGAATGGCGACAAACCGCAACGGCGCCATCCGCCGCATGCAAAAGGTCAGCAGCCATAGGCTGCCGGCTACGTAACCGATTATTGTTGGAAAGTTGGAAATCATCGTCAGGTCATAAAAATCGTCGAAATTAAATTTTTCCGCGCCGAACAAGGATCGCTGGAGCGGATTGTCCGGCGCAGCAGATTTACGACGCAGACGGCCCGGCCGCCTGTCCCGTTTGGGACGGGACGATTGTCGCGCCGGGTCTATCGTGGTTGAATTTTCCGGATAAGACCGAAACCCAGGCTTGCGGCAAGGCGCTTCGCGCCGGCCGAAAGGCCGGTGGGAGGTTGATGATGCTGCGGCGGGATATCGTCAAATCGGCAGTGGACGATTTCCTTTCGGCGGCGTTGCTGGGAGGGAGCTGGGAGGCGTCGCTGGAACGGCTTTCCGCCGCGACCGGCGCCTGCGGCGTGAGCCTGGTGCGTGTCCGCAACGGGCGCCCGCTGGCCTGGAAATCCTCGCGCGAATGGGCCGAGGCCGACGCCGAATTGATGCACGGTCGCGCGCCGCCCAGCCCGCGCCAATTCTTTCCCGAAGACAGCTTCGGTCCGGGCTTCCGCGTCGATCACGACCTCTATACCGACGCGGAATTGAGCCGCGATCCCTATTACCAGGATTTTCTGAAGCCGCGCGGCGCATTCTGGCATGCCAAGGTGCGGCTCTGGCACGACGCTGACGAACGCATAAGCCTCAGCCTGAAGCGCGGTACCACGCTCGGCCCCTATGGGCGGCCGGACATTGCGGTTCTCGACTCGCTGGTCGAAGAGTTGCGGGCGGCGGTACGGGTCGGGCGCCGCGTTCTCGATGTGGAAGCTGCGGGGATGATGCGCTCCATTTGCCGGCGGGAGAGTGCCGCGTTCGAGCTGGATAGCCTGGGGCGGGTGCGGCGCGAACACGCCGCCGGCCCGGCGGTCAGGGAAGTGCGCGTGATTGCAGGGCGTCTGGTGGCGGCCGATGCGCTGGCGCAGCGTTCCGTCGATCGCGCGGTGATGGCGGCGGTCACGGCGCCCGTGCGGCCGGCCGCCGCGGTGCTTCCGAGCGAGTCGGGGGAGGCCAAATTCCTCCACATTGTGCCGGTCGTGGGCGAGGCCCGCGATGTGTTCAGCGCGACGGCCGCGATCGCCGTCGTCATCGATCCCGGCTCGCATTCCGCCGCGGTGCCGGTCAATTTCGGCGGCATCCGCGATGTGTTCGGGCTGACGGCGCGCGAGGCGCAGCTTGCGGCGCGACTAGTGCAGGGGATGAGCATCCGCGACGCCGCCAGGGAGTTGCGCCTGGGGCTCGGCACCGCGCGAAACCACCTCAAATCCATTTTCGCCAAGAGCGGCACCCGGCGCCAAGGCGAGCTGATCGCCCTGCTGTCGCGGTTTTGCGTATGAGGGGGCCGGTCCATTAAGTGCACTGTCACCGTAATTCCTGATTCCTGGTCCATTGAGTGCACTGTCACCGTAATTCCGGTCCATTGACTGCACTGTCACCGTAATTCCTGTCACCGCAATTCCGTAATTACGGTGACATAATTACGGTTAATTACGTAATTACGGTGACAGTGCACTCAATGGCCCCTCTCCCGCATTGCGGGAGAGGGGGGACCAGACGCGAAGCGGCTGGTGGGTGAGGGTAGGCCGTCCGTCGGCCTATCGCTGCAGATCCCTCGCGGCCTTGGCGGCCGGG
>JASHNY010000091.1 GCA_030041385.1 Alphaproteobacteria bacterium | reverse complement strand
ACCGGCGGCTCGGGATAAAACGCCTGCGCGGCGCGGGCGAAGGCCTTGTAGGGTTCGGCCGCAATCAGCACGGCCATGCCCTTGGGCGCACGGCCCGAGAGCTCGGCAGAAACAAAGACGGCGCCGGCGCGGGAGCGCTCGAAAGCGCCGACATATCTGCGATTGTCGAGAAAGGCGATATCGTCGGGGCCGGCGGTCTCAAGCGGCGCAACATCGCGGCACAGCCGCTCGGCCTGCGCCGGATCTGCCAGCGTCGCGCCGCTCAGTTCGGCCACCGCTGCAAGCGCAAATGGACCGGCGCGCGCGAAGAAGCGAGGGTCGGCCATCTGCGGACGCCGCCAGCCGAGACCGCACCCCGCCTTATCGCCGCCTTGCCTTGACCGGTGTCGGCGTCGTCGGCGTCACCGGCGTGGGCTGGACGAAATTCACCGTCAATGTCGGCAATTGCTCGTCGAGCTTTTGCAAGACCTCGTCAGTCACGTCGAACTGCTGGTCGAACAAGACCAATTCGCCGCGCTGGAACACCAGGTTCGCCTTACGCTGCTTGGCGATCTGGGTAATGATCTTCAGCATCGATTGCTGGATTTTCCCGAGCGCCTCGGCATTCGACTTTTCGAGCGCCTGGCGCTTGCTCTGAACGCTGCGGTCGAGATCGTTGACCTTTGCTTGAAACTCGCGCCCCTTCTGGTTGAACGCCGCTGCGGACAGCGTCGAGGATTGCCGCTGCAACGTATCGCGCTCCTGCCGCAGGAGTTCCTCCTGGTGCTGGATTTCCTTGGCGTATTCGGCGCGCTTCGCCTCGATCTGGGCGTGCACCATCTTCGCCGCCTTGGAATTCTGCAGCAGCGCCTGAACGTCGACGACCAGCACCGACAGCGACGGCCCGGCCACCGGCGTCGCGGGCGGGGCCGCCGGCTGTTTTGCCGGCGCGGCCGGTTTCGGCTGCTGCGCCTGCGCCGCAGCGATGCCGAGAGCAAGAACACATATCAGCGGGGCGACCCCGTTGCGTAACCTGAACATCAAAACCTCGTGCCGAAATCGATTCGGAAAAATTGTGTCTGGTCTTCGGACTCTCGCTTGACCGGAACCGCAAGGCTGACGCGTACAGGACCAACCGGGGACGCCCATTTCACGCCAACGCCGATGCTCGCGCGGATCGCGGCGGTATCGAACACCTGCGGCTGGATGCCGCCGGTTGAGGCCAGTTGCGCCGGGGTCAGGACAAGGTGCTTCTGATCGTTCCCCCACAGCGAACCGAAATCCGTGAATACCTGCCCGGTAACCCCCAGTTCCTTGGGCAATCCCAGCGGTACCCCCAGCGCCAGCGAGCCGACATAATACTTGTTGCCGCCGAGCGCGTCGTCGGAAACGATATCACGCGGTCCGATGCCAGCGGGCGCAAAGCCGCGCAGATTGTCGCCGCCAACGAAAAAGCGATCCTGCAGCAGGACCGGCTCGCCGCCCCAACCGAAGATGTCGCCTGCCTCCCCGGTCAGGCTCAGCACCCATTCGGGCGCGATCGGGTAGTAGTAGCCGGCGGTAACCTTGTTGCGGACGTAATCCACGCCAAAGCCGACGCCGGCGAAATCGTTGCCGACCGAGGCGTAATAGCCGCTCGTGGGATCGATCCGGCTGTCGCGCCGATCATAGAGAAGAACCTGGCCGACCGAGGAGGTGTAATGCGTCCCTGCCTCTAACTGAATGAATAGCGAGGCATCGCTCTGAATATCGGTAATGGTGTCCGACCGCGCCGTATATTTGAGGGTCTGGCGCAAATTGTCGGATATCTGATAGCCCATGCGCAGCGAACCGCCATACGAGAATTGTTCGTATGCCGGAACGATGCCGGAAAAGAAATTACTTGTCGGGCTGGTCTTGACCTCGAACAAATCGAACCCGGCGGCGACAGGCTTATCGAGGAAATAGGGATTGGTGAAGCTCAGCGTTACCTGCTGCGACCGGAACGACAATACGCCGCCGATCCGTACATCCTCGCCGCGGCCGAGAAAATTCTTTTCGCCAATCGAGGCATCGATCAACGGACCGTCGGTGGTTGACAGTCCGAGCCCGAACGACAGGTCGCCGGTCGATTGCTCCTCAACCTCCACCGTGACGATCGTGCGGTCGGGAGCCGAGCCCTGGCGCTGGGTGAGCTCGACCTTTTTGAAGAAGCCGAGATTCTTGATGCGCTCTTGCGAGCGCTTGAGCTTGTTGGCGTTGAAGGCGTCGCCTTCGACGAGCTGCATTTCGCGGCGAATGACCTTGTCGAGCGTGCGCACATTGCCGACGATGTCGATGCGCTCGACATAGACGCGCGGCCCCTCCTGCACATCGAAGGTGATGTCGATCGTGCGCGCCTGGCGATGGCGCACGATCTCGGGCTTGACCTCGACAAACGCATAACCGCGATCGCCGAGCACGTCAGTCAGGACGGAGATCGATTTTTCGACCGCATCGGCGTCGTACCAGTCGCCCGACTTGACCGTCAGCAGCGGCAGCACCTCCTGGCGCGGCAAGCCCTTGAGCTTGATGTTGACGTCGACCTTGCCGAATTTGTAGCGGTGGCCTTCGTCCACGGTAAAGGTGACGACGAACCCGTCGCGGTTCGGGGTCAGCTCGGCAATCGCCGAGACGACACGGAAATCGGCGTATCCCTGAGACAGGTAGAATTTGCGCAGCAACTCGCGGTCGTAGGTCAACCGCTCGGGGTCATAGGCGTCCGCATTCGAGAAGAATCGGTACCAGCGGCTCTCCTTCGTAGAGATGATGCCGCGCAGCGTGCCGTCGCTGAACGCTTGGTTGCCGACGAAATTGATGGCGCGCACCCCGGTGGACGGTCCTTCGTTGATCTCGAAGATCAGATCGACGCGGTTCTCCGACAGCTGGACGACCTTGGGCTCGACGGTGGCTGCGAAATGCTCGTGCTGCCGATAGAGGTCGAGGATATGCCTGACATCGGCCTGAACCCGGCTGCGCGTATAGACGACATGCGGCCGCAGCTGGATCGCCCCGTTGAGGTCCTTGTCGGCAAGCTTGTGATTACCCTCGAAGGCGATGCGGTTGATGATCGGGTTCTCGACCACCTTGACCACCAGGGTGTTGCCGTCCCGATCGAGTTTGACATCGGCAAACAGGCCAGTCGCGTACAGGGCTTTCAGCGAATCGTCGATGCGCTCCGCATCCCAGGGATCGCCGGGCTGGATCAGCAGATACGACAGCACCGTCGACTTCTCGATCCGCTTGATGCCCTGGACCTGAATATCGGCGATCTTGTCCTGCGGTGCCGTGGCGGCAGCCTTCGCCCTGGTCTTCGCCGCCGTCCGCGGCGCCGCGCCGGCGCGCTCGGTCTGAGCCGTGGCCGGCAACAGCCACACACCCGCCCCAACGGCTATGACGAAAATCGCCAGCCAACGGTAGATTGCCCGCCTCGGATGCAAACCGCCCCCCACCCAGACGCCTTCCCGTGATTCCTCCCGTCGGCCGGTCAGGTCACGAGACGCTTCACAAACTCAATGATTCCAGTGTGTACGAGATCGTTCCAGGTGGCGAAGACCATGAGCGTCAACACCAGCGCCAAGCCGATGCGGAACCCGTACTCCTGGGCCCGCCGGCCGAGCGGCTTTCCGCGAATCGCCTCAGCGGCATAGAACAGCAGGTGGCCGCCGTCAAGCACCGGAACCGGAAACAAATTGATCAGCCCGAGATTGATCGACAGAACCGCCATGAACGACAACAGCGGACCGATGCCGATCTGGGCAACCTCCCCCGAAAGCTGGGCGATCCGCAACGGTCCGCCGAGCTCGTCGCTGTTCCGTGCGCCGATCACGATCTGCCACATCGCCTGGAACGTCGTCGCCGACAGGTTCCAGGTTTCCCCTGCCGCCCTGATCAGCGCGCTCGCCGGATTGCGTCTGACGTACTGCACGCCGCTGTGGCCGATGCCCAACAGGCCGATGTGGTGGCTGTTGCCGAAGCGGTCGGTAAACCTGGTCAGGGTGGGTGTTGCGTGCAGCGTGACCGGCTTGCCGTCGCGGCGCACCACGATCGTCATCGGCGTGCCGTCGTCCAGCCGCACCAGCTCCTGGACATCCTCGAACCGGTCGATCGCGTGGCCGTCGATGCTGGTGATGACATCGCCGACCTGGAACCCGGCGCGCTGGGCCGCGCTGTCCGGCGAAATCTGGCCCACTTCGGCCGGCGTGAACGGCTCGCCGAAGGTCATGAACAACAGCGCCAGCACCACGATGGCGAAGACGAAATTCGCCGCCGGTCCGCCGGCGACGATCGCCGCGCGCTGCCCCAGCCGCTTGCTGTGGAAGGAGACCTCGCGCTCGGCCGGGCTCAGCTCCACAACCGAGGGGCTGGCCAGACCCGAGCTCGGGTCCATGTCGCCGAACATCCTGACATAGCCACCGAGCGGGATCGCGCTGAACTTCCAGCGGGTCCCGGCGCGGTCGTACCAGCCGAACAATTCCGGCCCGAAGCCGATCGAAAACACCTCGATCCGCACCCGGTTGCGGCGCGCGATCAGGTAGTGCCCGGCCTCGTGCACGAACACCAGCACGGTCAAGACGACGACGAACCAGAACAGCACCCACAGCAGGTGCAGAACGCTCCCGTGCAGCAACGCCTGCATGGCTGCTACCCCACCCCGGCCGGGCCGGCGGCGGCAACGCGCGCCCGCGGCCGGCCGAGACCGGCCGCGATCTCCCGCGCCATCTTGTCGAGACCGTAGACATCGTCGAGCGAGTCGAGCGGCCCGCCCGGCAATGCCGCGAGCGTCTCCTCGACCGTCGCCGCGATGTCAAGAAACCCGATCCGCCCTTCCATAAAAGCATATACGGCGGTTTCGTTCGCAGCGTTCAGCACGGTGGCGCTGCCGCCGCCGGCAACCAGTGCCGCACGGGCCAGGCGCAATGCCGGAAAGCGAGCCTCGTCGGGCGGCTCGAAGGTCAGCCGGCCGACCGTGGCGAGGTCGAGCCGCCGCGTCGGCGTCGCGGTGCGGTCGGGCCAGCCGAGTACGTAAGAGATCGGCGTGCGCATATCCGGCGAGCCGAGATGAGCCAACACCGAGCCGTCCTTGTAGGTCACGAACCCGTGCACGATCGATTGCGGGTGCACGACGATGCGGATCTGGTCCGACGGCAGCTGGAACAGATGGTGCGCCTCGATGACTTCGAGCCCCTTGTTCATCAACGTCGCCGAGTCGATCGAGATCTTCGACCCCATCCGCCAGGTCGGATGCGCCACCGCCTGCGCCGGCGTGACATCGCGCATCTGCTCGATCGAGTATTCGCGAAACGGCCCGCCGCTCGCGGTCAGGGTGATCGTTTCGATCGCCTCGACCCGCGCGAAATCGAAACACTGCCAGATCGCGTTGTGCTCGCTGTCGACCGGCAACAGCGTGGCGCCGTGGCGCTTGACCTCGCGCAGAAACAGGCTGCCGGCGCAGACCAGCGCCTCCTTGTTGGCAAGCGCGACGATGCGGCCGTGCCGGATTGCGGTCAATGTCGGGGCCAGCCCGGCGGCGCCGACAATCCCGGCCATGACCAGGTCCGCCGGCCGGTCGGCGGCCTCGATCAGCGCCTGCGGACCGCTGCCGACGGCCGTTCCGGTGCCGGCGAGCGCGGCCTTCAGAGCGTCGTAGTCGGCCGGGTCGGCGACCGCGGCAAAGCGTGCGCCGAGCGCCCGCGCCTGTTCGGCGAGCAGGGCGGCGTTGTGGTTGGCGGTCAGCGCCTCGACCGTGAAGCGGTCGCGGTTGCGCACCAACAGATCGACCGTGCTGCGGCCGATCGAACCGGTCGATCCCAGGATCGTCACGCGTCGCGGCTGATCGGGCCGCGGCGCCATCGCCGTTACCGCCATGTCGGCACGCTGCCGTCGATAAGGGTCAACAGCGCCGCCGCGGGGATCGCAGCCAGCAGGCCGTCGAGCCGGTCGAGGAGGCCGCCATGGCCGGGGATCAGGCCGCTCGAGTCCTTCACACCGAACCTTCGCTTGGCCACGGACTCCGCAAGATCGCCGAACTGCTCGACAATCGCAAGCCCCCCGCTCGCCAGCACCAGCGGCAAGGCCGACACGCTTCCCACCACCCGCGCGGTCGCCCAGCCGACGATCACGGCGCACGCGGCCCCGCCGACCAGCCCCGCCCAGGTCTTGCTGGGGCTCCAGCGCGGCGCGAGGCGTGGCCCGCCGACCCGGCGGCCAATCTCGTAGGCGCCGATATCGGTCGCCCACACGACCGCGAACAGCCACAGCAGGGCTACGCGGCCGGCATTCTCCGGCCGCCCCAGCCACAGCAGCAGCACGCACGGCACCGCGACCCAAACCGCGCCGGCTGCCAACCATCGCGGTGCGCCGTCGCGCCAGCGCCGCGCCAGCAGGTAAACGAGGAGTGCCCCAGCAACGGCGCAGGCCACTCCGGGGCCGACCCCGCCCGCTGCGCCGACGGCGATCGCGGCGATGACGACGGCGACGAGCACGGCACCGCTGTTGCGCCACGACCCGCCATGGCACAGCCGGGCCCATTCCCAAGCCATCACCCCGGCGGCCAGCATCACCAGCAATAGCAGCCATGGCGACCCGAACCAGATCGCGGCAAGCGGCACCGGCGCCAGAACCAGCGCGGAGACCACGCGCTGACGCTGGGGGCTGAGTTCAGCGAGAGCCAATCGAAGCCCCGTAGCGGCGCTCGCGGCAGCCAAAATCGGCGATCGCCTGCTCGAGGTCGTCGCGCCCGAAATCGGGCCACAGCGTCTTGGTAAACACGAGCTCGGTATAGGCGCATTGCCACAACAGGAAATTGCTGATGCGCTGCTCGCCGCTGGTGCGGATCAGCAGGTCCGGATCGGGCAGGTCGGCGGTAAAAAGGTGGCGCGCTATCGCCTCCTCGTTGACCGCCTCGGGCGCCAGCGCGCCGGTTGCAGCCTTGGCGGCGATCGCCCGCGCCGCCGCAACCAGCTCCGCCCGGCCGCCATAGGACAGGGCGACGGTCAGGTTGACCCCGGAATTGTCGCGGGTCAGCGCCTCGGCATTGTCGATCAGCGAGACGATGTCGGGAGCGAGCCGGGTCTTGTCGCCAATGACCCGCACGCGAACCCCGTGCTGGTGCAATTCGGCGATCTCGCCGCGCAGATAGTGGCGCAGCAGCCCCATCAGGTCGTCGATTTCGCGCGCCGGCCGTTTCCAGTTTTCCGAGGAGAAGCCGAACAGGGTCAGGTAGGGAATGCCGAGTTCGCTCGCCGCGACGACGGTTCGCCGCACCGCCTCGGCGCCGCGCCGATGACCGGCAACGCGCGGCAGGCCGCGCGAGGCGGCCCATCGGCCATTGCCATCCATGATAATCGCGATGTGCCGCGGCGATCTGCCCGGCACGGCAGCGGCAAAGCTCATCAGACCTGCAGGATTTCCTTGTCCTTTTGCGCGAGCGTCTCGTCGATGTGCTTGATATGACCGTCGGTCAGTGACTGGATCTCCTTTTCGAGCTTGCGCTGTTCGTCCTGCGAGATATCGCCGTCCTTTTCGCGCCGGCGCAACGCTTCGATCCCGTCGCGCCGCACGTTGCGAACCGATACCCGAGCCTGCTCGGCATATTTCGCCGCAATTTTGGTCAATTCGCGGCGACGTTCCTGGTTGAGGTCGGGTATCGGCACGCGGATGAGCTGGCCCTCGGTTTGCGGATTGAGGCCGAGCGAGGATTCGCGGATGGCCTTGTCGACCGCCTTGACCATGCCGCGGTCCCATACCTGGACCGTGATCAGGCGCGGTTCCGGCACATTGAGGCTGGCAAGCTGCGGCAGAGGCACCGTGCCGCCATAGGCGCTGACCATGATCGGCTCCAGGAGGCTCGTCGAGGCGCGCCCGGTGCGCAGCCCGCCAAGCTCCTTGCGAAAGGCGTCGAGCGCCCCGTCCATGCGACGCTGCAGATCGTTCAGTAGCGCATTCTCGGCCATGGCCGCATCCTCTTCGCGCCGTCCCTGTCGGATGATCTTACGTTTCGTCTGTAATGATCGTAAACCGGCCCGCACCCTGAACGATCTCGGCAAAGCCGCCGCTGTCGAAAATCGAGAAAACGAGGATCGGGATCCGGTTCTCGCGCGCCAGCGAAACCGCCGACGCATCCATGACCTGAAGATCGCGCGCCAGCACGTCGAGATAGCCGAGCCGCTCGAACCGGCGTGCCCCCGGCACGCGAGCGGGATCGGCATCGTAGACGCCGTCGACCTTGGTGGCTTTCAGCAGCGCATCGCAGCCCATCTCAGACGCGCGCAGCGCCGCCGCCGTGTCGGTGGTGAAAAACGGGTTGCCGGTGCCGGCGCCGAAGATCACGACGCGGCCTTTTTCGAGATGCCGGATGGCGCGGCGACGGATATAGGGCTCGCACACCGCCTGCATCGAGATCGCCGATTGCACCCGGGTCGAGACCCCGCGGCGCTCGAGCTCGTTCTGCATGGCCAGCGAATTGATGACCGTCGCCAGCATGCCCATGTAGTCGGCCGAGGCGCGCTCCATGCCGACCGCCGCCCCCGACAACCCGCGAAAGATGTTGCCGCCGCCGATCACCAGGCACAGTTCGACGCCGAGCCGGTGGACCGACTCGACCTCGCCGGCGATGCGCGCGACCATGGCTGGGTCGAGCCCATAGTCGCGCTCGCCCATCAGCGCCTCTCCCGAGACCTTCAGAAGGACGCGGCGATATCTCAGATCCGCCGACATGCGGTTCGCGCTCATCTCGCTGACGCACCCGCCCTGCGAGCCCCCCGAACATACACCAAACCCGCCGCCTCGTACCGGCTTTCGGTGGCGCGGACGGGGGTCATCGGCGCCGCTCAGGATTTCAGCTGTGCGTCGACCTCGGCGGCGAAATCCGATTGCGGCCGCTCGATCCCCTCGCCGAGGGCAAAGCGCACGAAACCGGCGATGCGGATCGCGGTTCCGGCAGCCTTTGCCGCATCCTCGACCACCTTGCCGACCCGGCTTTCGCCGTCGATCACGTAGACCTGGTCGAGCAGCACCGCTTCCTCATAGAACTTGCGCAGCCGCCCCTCGATCATGCGGTTGACGATGTCGGCCGACTTGCCGGTGGTCTCGGCCTGCCCGCGCAACACCTCGCGCTCGCGATCGAGCGCCGCCGCGGGCACCGAAGCGCGGTCGAGGTAGAGCGGGTTCGCCGCTGCCACGTGCATCGCCAATTGCCGGCCGAGACCGGAGAGGACATCCGCGGCAGCCGTCGATTCGAGCGCCACCAGCACGCCGATCTTGCCGAGGCCGGGGGCGAGCGCGTTGTGCACATAGGAGGCGACGACCCCATGCCCCACGGCCAGCCGCGCGACCCGCCGCAACACCAGGTTCTCGCCGATCCGCCCGACCAGCTCCGACACTTCTTCGGCGACCGTGCGTCCGGTGCCGGGATAGGGCGTCGCGGCCAGCGTCTCGATATTGCCGTCTCCGGCCGCGGCAAGGCCGGTGATCGTGCGCACCAGGGCCTGAAACAATTCGTTTCGGGCGACGAAATCGGTCTCGGAATTGACCTCGACGACGGCACCCGACACACCCGACGCGGCGACCCCGACCAGCCCCTCGGCGGCCACCCGGCCGGCCTTTTTAGCCGCAGCGGCGAGCCCTTTCTTGCGCAGCCAATCGACCGCCGATTCGATATCGCCGCCGCAGTCGCCGAGCGCGCGCTTGCAATCCATCATCCCGGCGCCGGTCTTGTCGCGCAGCTCCTTGACTAGCGCGGCGGTCACCTCGGCCATTATTCGATCCTTTCGTTTTTGACCTTGGCCGGGTTCATTCCCCGGCCTGTTCCGACGCGACCGCTTCTGCTTGCGCCTCGCCGTCGAGCGCGGCGAGATCGGCGACCGGAGCGCCGTCATCCGCCGGCTCCTCGTCGGCCACCTCCTCCTCCGGCAATTCGGCGCTCGCCCCGACATCGATGCCCGATGCCGCCATCTCGGCCTGCAACCCATCGAGAATGGCGCCGCTGACCAGTTCGCAATAGAGGTGGATGGCCCGCATCGCGTCGTCGTTGCCGGGAATCGGGTAGGCGATCCCCGCGGGATCGGAATTTGAATCGAGGATCGCGACCACCGGGATGCGCAGCGTATTCGCCTCGCGCACCGCGATCGCCTCCTTGTTGGTATCGATCACGAACAGGATGCTGGGCAGGCCGCCCATCTCCTTGATGCCGCCCAGCGAGCGTTCGAGCTTGTCGCGGGCGCGGGTCAATTCCAGCAATTCGCGCTTGGTGAGCCCGCTTTCCTCCGTCTGGATGCGCTCGTCCAGTTCGCGCAGCCGCTTGATCGAATTGGAGATCGTCTTGAAGTTGGTCAGCATGCCGCCGAGCCAGCGGTAGTTGACGTAATACTGGCCGCAGCGCTTCGCTGCCTCGGCGATCGCCTCCTGCGCCTGGCGCTTGGTGCCGACGAGCAGGACGCGCCCGCCGCTGGCGACCTCGTTGCGGATCGCCTCAAGCCCCTGGTGCAACAGCGGCACGGTGTGCTCGAGATCGACGATGTGAATGCCGTTTCTGACGCCGAAGATGTAGGGCGCCATCTTCGGGTTCCAGCGCCGGGTGTGGTGGCCGAAATGCACGCCGGCTTCCAGCAGCTGGCGCATGGTGAAATCGGGCAACGCCATGATCGGATCCTTTTCCGGTTGAGCCGCCGCAGGGATTATCGACCCGGCCCTCCTTCGAGGACTGCACCGACACCGGAGCGACGCCCGCCAGGCGGGGGCCGCGGCCCTGCGTGAGGTTTCAGAAGCGGACTAGGTAAGGCCGCGCACGGCATTTGGCAAGCGCGGCGCATTGCGGCTATCGTGAATCGGTCGAAAAAAGGAGATCGGCGATGGCCTTCTACGAACTGCGCCAATATCACGTCCGCCCCGGCAAGATGGCCGAATGGGTCAAGATCATGGAAGAGGAGATCATCCCGTTCCAGGTGTCGAAGGGCATGGTGATCTGCGGCAGCTACCGCGGCGAGACCGACCAATCGGCCTATGTCTGGATCCGCCGCTTCGAGAGCGAAGCGCAGCGCGAGGCGCAATACAAGGCGGTCTACGAGACCGATTACTGGAAAACCAAGATCGCGCCGCGCGTTCCCGAATGCCTCGACCGCGAGAAGATGGTGGTAACCCGCCTCGTCCCCACCCCGCGCTCGCCGGTGCAGTAGCGCTGCTACGCAATCGGCAGACGCCGCCGGCGCACTCGGCCACCAGAATACAGTTCGCGACGCCCGTGTCGCCGAGCGTTGCGATAATCTCGGCGACGCGAGCGATCACCTCGGCCTCGCCCCATTTCCCGCCGCGGAACAGAATCAGGCTGGGGCTTGATGCCGCCGCCAGGGCCAGCAGCCGCGGGGTAATCGAGATCGGCGGTGACGATCGTGCGCATTTCTGCCGCCGCCCGCGCAATGATCTCGGTATCGCTCGCCCTCCCCAGGCCCCCTGTCGAGGCATGCACGGCATCGTGGCCCTGAGCGGCTAGCCACCGCGCCAAACCCGGCGAAAGCGGTATATCGATGAAAAACTTCACGGCAAGTGCTTCATCGTTATTCCACGAGTCGGTCGGAAATTATCGTTTCGACGGCGAGATTGCCCTCGGCGATCAACCTTTTTCTGTAACGGGGAAGCACCTGTGCGCGTGTTTATGGTGATGGCTTTTGTTGCGCGGCACCATGTCGGGAGGACCGTTAGGCCATCGCGCCCTCGGATAATGTCGAAAGGATAACGTTCCGGTGTGTGCAATAGCTGCAATGGATTGCAGCTGGCGTCCCCTTCTATACCGCGCTGATCGTCTCGTCCTCAGCCAACATAGCGGCGTAATGAAGCGCCTCGTCGATGTCTTCGGCTTCGAGATAGGGGTAAGTAGCAAGAATATCCTCGCGCGTTTCGCCCGCAGCGAGGAGCCCCAGCAGCCGCGCCACCGGAAATCTAAGCCCGCGTATACAGGGCTTCCCGGTGCAAATCGCCGGATCGATCGTTATGCGCTTCAGCATCATTGCTTCAACATAGGGGAAAGTGTTCCGGTTTCCCAGCCGCGTTCGCCCTCAAATATCGTGCACGTCGACGATGCCGGGCAATGACTTGACTGCGGCGCGGAAGCGGGGATCGACGCGAAAGCCGCCGGGCAACGTGATCTCGACCTCGCTTCGGGGCAGGTCGAGCACCAGCGTCACCCGGCCGCGGCCGCTCGGCTCGTGGCCGAACAGGTTCTTCAGCCGCGGCAGCGCTTCGGCCTCGCCGACAAAGATGCGCAGTCCCGCCGCCGCGTGGGCCACCACCGTGTCGAGCGGCTCGATCTTCTGCACCGTCAGCCTGAGGTTTTCGTCCTCGTGGCGGACATCGACGGTCACGATCAGCGGCTGAGCGCCGTCGAGCACCGCGCGAGACTGGCTCAACACCTCCGAGAACACGGTAACCTCGAACATGCCGCTGGTGTCCGACAGTTGCACGAAGGCGAAGCGGCTGCCGCGCGCCGAGGTGCGCTCCTTCTTGCCGAGGACGATACCGGCGAGACGGAAGCGGGTCGACCCGCCGCCGGCCAGCGCCGCCGGAAGGTCGGCAAAGCGCAGGATGCCGGCGCGTTCGAGGCTTTTGCCGTAGGGGTCGAGCGGGTGGCTCGACAGGTAGAAGCCGATCGCATCGAACTCGTTCTGCAGCCGCTCGACCGGCGGCCAGTCGGC
This sequence comes from Alphaproteobacteria bacterium, assembly GCA_030041385.1. Classification (GTDB taxonomy): domain Bacteria; phylum Pseudomonadota; class Alphaproteobacteria; order ATCC43930; family CGMCC-115725; genus DATARH01. The sequence goes on along the minus strand of JASHNY010000091.1, from coordinate 13,668 downwards.
GACCACCGGCAATGACGGGCGCGCCGCAAAACCCCACCGGGAGCTGTCGTCGATGGCGCCGAACAGGCTCTCCTGGCGGCTGTCGCGCTCTTCCGCCGCACGGCTCGCCTGGCGCAGCAATAATTCGGCGGCGGCCAGGGTCTGGGCGCGGTTGGGGTTGAGGGCGTCGAACGCCCCGGCCTTGGCCAGGCTTTCGAACTGGCGGCGGTTGAAGCTCCTGGCATCGAGCCGGCACGAGAAATCGAACAAATCCTTGAACGGGCCGTTCGCCTTGCGCTCGGCGACGAGGTCGCCCATCGCCTGGGCGCCGACCCCTTTGACCGCTGCCAGCGCGTAGCGGATCGCCGGCTTGCCGCTCTTCGGGTCGGGCTCGACCTTGAACGCGACGTCGGACCGGTTGATGTCGGCCGCGAGCAAGGCGATGCCGAGTCGGTCCGCCTCCTGGCGAAGCTGGTTGAGCTTGTCGGTATTGCCCATGTCGAGGGTCATCGAGGCGGCGAGAAACTCGACCGGGTGATTGGCCTTCAAATAAGCGGTCTGGTAGGCCACGAGGGCATACGGCGCCGAATGCGACTTGTTGAAGCCGTACCCCGAAAACTTCTCCATCAGGTCGAACACGAAATTGGCCTGACGCTGGTCGATGCCGTTCTTCGCCGCGCCGGCGACAAACGTCGCGCGCTGCGCTTCCATCTCGCTCTTGATCTTCTTGCCCATCGCCCGGCGCAATAGATCGGCGCCGCCGAGGCTGTAATCGGCCATGATCTGCGCCGCCTGCATCACCTGTTCCTGATAGGTGAACACGCCGAACGTGTCCTTGAGGATCGGCTCCAGCAGCGGATGCGGGTAGTGGACCGGCTCGTCGCCGTTCTTGCACTTGATGTAGTTGGGAATGCTGTCCATCGGCCCCGGCCGGTAGAGCGCATTCATGGCGATGATGTCTTCGAACCGGTTCGGCTTCAATTTGCGCAGGCTGTCGCGCATGCCCGAACTTTCGAGCTGGAATATGCCCGAGGTATCGCCGCGGGCGATCAGCCCGTAAGTCTTGTCGTCGTCGAGCGGGAGGTGCGCGAGGTCGAGCCGCACGCCGCGCTCGTCGAGCAGTTCGACGGCCTGCTGCAACACGTCGAGGGTCTTGAGCCCGAGGAAGTCGAACTTGACGAGACCGGCGAGTTCGACCCACTTCATGTTGAACTGGGTCACCGGCATGTCGGAGCGCGGGTCGCGATAGAGCGGCACCAGCTCCGCAAGCGGCCGGTCGCCGATCACCACCCCGGCCGCATGGGTCGAGGCGTGGCGGTATAATCCTTCGAGCTTCAGGGCGATCGCCATCAGCCGCGCCACGGCCTCGTCAGCGTCGCGCATCTGCTGCAATTGTGGCTCGCCGGCGATCGCCTGCTCCAGCGAGACCGGGTGCGCCGGGTTGTTCGGCACCAGTTTGCACAGGCGATCGACCTGGCCGTAAGGCATTCCCAGCACGCGTCCCACGTCGCGCAATACCGCCCGCGCCTGCAACTTGCCGAAGGTGATGATCTGGGCGACCCGGTCGCGGCCGTATTTCTCCTGCACGTAGCGGATCACCTCGTCGCGGCGCTCCTGGCAGAAATCGACGTCGAAATCGGGCATCGACACCCGCTCGGGGTTGAGGAACCGCTCGAACAGCAGGTTGAACCGCAGCGGGTCGATATCAGTGATCGTCAAGGCCCAGGCGACGACCGAGCCGGCACCCGAACCGCGCCCCGGCCCGACCGGGATCTTCTGGCGCTTGGCCCATTGGATGAAGTCGGCGACGATCAGGAAATACCCGGCGAACCCCATCGAGATGATGACCTTGAGCTCGTATTCGAGCCGTTCGCGATAGGCCGCGCCGTTTGCTTCCGCATCGACGCCGGCGGCGGCAAGACGCCTGGCCAGACCGTCCCGCGCCGCCGCGCCCAGCGCGGCCGCCTCGTCCATCCCGTCGGCAGTCGTGAACGCCGGCAATATCGGCTTGCGCGGCCGCGGGATGAAGGCGCAGCGCCGGGCGATCACGAGCGTGTTGTCGCAGGCCTCGGGCAGGTCCGCGAAGAGTTCCCGCATCTCCGCCGCCGGGCGGAAATGATGATCCGGGGTCAGCCGCTTGCGTTCCGGATCGCCGACCACGCGCCCTTGCGCGATGCACATCAGCGCGTCGTGCGCCTCGTAGAAATCGCGGTCGGGAAAATAGCAGTCGTTGGTTGCGACGAGCGGCAGGTCGTGGCGATAGGCCAGATCGACGATCCCTGCTTCGGCGCGCGCCTCCTCGGGCAGCCCGTGTCGCATCAATTCGATGTAAAGCCGGCCCGGAAACCCCTGTTTCAACGCCGCCAGCAAGGTTTCGGCAGCCTCGGCCTGGCCTTCGGCGACGAGCCGGCCGAGCGGCCCGCCGGCGCCGCCGCACAGGCAGATCATGCCATCGCTCGCCGCCGTCAGATCGGCCAACGGCATCGCCGGGTCGGCGCCGGGCTCGCCATCGAGGTAGGAGCGGCTGACGAGATTAAGCAGGTTGCGGTAACCGGTCTCATTCTGCACCAACAGCACGAGCCGTTCGGGCTCGGCGGCGGCGCGCCCGTTGCGCAGCGGCTCGGCGCCCTCGCGCGGGGCCAGCGCGATTTCGCAGCCGATGATCGGCTGGATGCCGGAATCGGCGCAGGCGGTGGCGAATTCGAGCGCACCGAACAGGTTGAAGCTGTCGGTTATCGCGACTGCCGGCATCGCGTTGGCGCGGCATAGCTTGACCAGTTCCTTGATCTTGATCGCCCCCGCCGACAGGGAATAGGCGGTGTGGACGCGCAGATGAACGAAATCGGCAAGCGGCATCGCAATTCCCGTGCAACAGGGCGGCCGGATGCGCCACGGGGCATACCGGGCGGCCGACGACGCGCCAAACATCGCACGACCGCCCGGTAAAAGCAGCCTGCCGCGTGTCGCTGCGCAGCAGGCTGCGTTCCGACGCCCGGTCGCGGGGTCTGCGCCCCGGCGTTGCCGCGACCGATTCGCTGCCGCCGCTTATGCAGCGCCGGACGGCATCCGGTCGAGGAAGCCGGTCACGCTGGCGAGGCGGCCGTCGGCGACGGTTGCGAAATCGGTGCCGTCGACAAACACCTCGCCGCCCGCGGGCGCCAGTTCCCACCGGAAGCGGACACGGTCGTGATGGGCGTCGACCGTGCCGGCGCGGCGAAAGCGGCAGCCGGGGAATTTTTCCTGCACCCCGGCCACCAGCGCATCGATGCCGGCCTGGCCGCTGCCCTCCTGCAGCGGGTCGATGAAATGCGTGCTTTCGGTGAAGGTGCGGGCGATCAGCGCGCGCCGCTTGGCGGTGTCGGTCTCGTTCCATACCGCGATGTAACGGTCGATCAGATCGGTCAGGTCGTCCATCGGAAACTCCCTTGCAGACGCACCCCGTCGGTGCGCGTCGCCGATTTTTGCGACGCCGGCTCGGAGGGTCGATTACCTCGCGGGTAATTGGAGCGCGGCGGGGGCTGGACTATCGTCGCCGCACGATGGGACAGGCGCTGGCCATCGGCGATCATCTGCGCAACTGGCGGCAGCGCCGCCGGCTGAGCCAGCTCGACCTCGCCTGCGAGGCCAACATCTCGGCGCGGCACGTGTCGTTTCTCGAAACCGGGCGGGCACGGCCGAGCCGGGACATGGTGCTGCATCTGGCGGAGCGGCTCGACATCCCGCTGCGCGAGCGCAACGTGCTGCTGGTCGCCGCCGGCTTCGCCCCGGTCTTTGCCGAACGCCCGCTCGACGACCCGGCGCTCGCGGCGGCGCGCGAGGCGATCGGTCTCGTCCTTGCCGGGCATGAGCCCTACCCGGCGCTCGCCGTCGATCGGCGCTGGGTGCTGGTCGCCGCAAACCGGGCGGCGCAGCGCCTGATGGGCGGGGTCGCACCCGAATTGCTGCGCCCGCCGGTCAACGTTCTCCGCGTTGCCTTGCACCCGCAAGGGCTGGCGCCGCGCACCGAAAATCTCGTCGAGTGGCGCGACCATCTGCTGGCCCGCCTGCGCCGTCAGGTCGAAACCACCGCCGACCGGGTCCTCGCCGCACTGAGCGACGAACTCGCCGGCTATGCGGCGCCGCGGCGCAACGGACCGCTCCCATCGCCGAACCCTGCCGCCGTCGCGGTCCCGTTCCGGCTCGCGACCGATGCCGGCACGCTGTCGTTTCTCAGCACGATTACGGTGTTCGGCACCCCGGTGGACATCACCTTGGCGGAACTGGCGATCGAGGCCTTCTTTCCCGCCGACCGTGCCACCGCCGATGCCGTGCGCCGATTGGCGATGGCCGCTAACCCACCCTGAGCTTGCCGCCGTCGAGCGTAACGATGCGGTCGAAGCGGCGGGCAAGGTCGAGGTTGTGGGTCGCGACCAGCGCGGCGAGGCGGCGGCCGCGCACGATTTCGGTGAGGCTTTCCATCACGGTTTCGGCCGTTGCATGGTCGAGGTTGCCGGTCGGCTCGTCGGCGAGCAGGACCTGCGGGTCGTTCGCCAGCGCCCGAACCAGCGCGACGCGCTGCTGCTCGCCGCCCGACAGCTGCGCCGGACGGTGCGCGAGGCGCGGCTCCAGCCCGACCCGCGCCAGCAGCGAAGCGGCCTTGGCGCGCGCCTCGCCGCGCGAGGCGCCGGCAATCATCTGCGGCAGCATCACATTCTCCAACGCCGAGAACTCAGGCAGCAGATGGTGGAACTGATAGACGAAGCCGAGCGCGCGACGGCGCAGCTGGGTGCGCCGTTCGTCTGACAGGCTGCCGCATTCCGCGCCATCGACCAGCACCTCGCCGCCATCCGGGCGCTCCAGCAACCCGGCGATGTGCAGCAAGGTCGATTTGCCCGCTCCCGACGGGCCCAGCAGGGCGACGATCTCGCCCGGCCGCAGCGCCAGATCGACCCCGTTCAGCACCGCGAGCTTGGTCCCGCCCTGGCGATAGATGCGCCTGACCCCGCGCAACTCCAGCGCCACACCCTCGGCAGCCCGGTTCATTCCCGGTTCATTCGTAGCGCAGCCCCTCGACCGGATCGAGCCGCGCCGCGCGCCACGACGGGTAGAGCGTCGCCAGAAACGACAGGGCCAATGCCATGACCACGACGATCGCCACCTGCTGCGGCACGATCTTTGCCGGAATCCGGGTGAAGTAATAGATCTCGGCGGCGAACAGATTCATGTGCAGGATGTTCTGGATGAACTGGCGTATCGCCTCGATGTGCTCGGTAAACAGAATGCCCACCACGAAACCGGCCAGGGTGCCGGCGACGCCGATGCTGGCGCCGCTCATCATGAAGATGCGCAGGATCATGCCGCGCGAGGCGCCCATCGTACGCAATATCGCAATGTCGCGCCCCTTGTCCTTCACCACCATCGTCATCCCGGAGATGATGTTGAACGCGGCGACGATGATGATCAGCGTCAGGATCAGGAACATCACGTCGCGCTGAATGTCGAGCGCGATGACGATGCTCGAATTGGAACGCTGCCAATCGAGGATGCGCACCTGGCCGTCGAACGCGGCGGCGATCCGCCGCCCGTCCGCCGCCGCATCGTCCGCGTTCTTGACGAAGACTTCGAGGTAGTTGACCTCGTTGGGCAATTGAAAGAACAGCTGCGCCGCGGCGAGCGGGATATAGATGAAGTTGTTGTCGTATTCGTAGAACCCGACGTCGAACAGCGCGACGACGCGGTAGGTTTTCATCCGCGGGACGGTGCCGAACACGGTCGCGTTCCCCTCGGGCGACACCACCGTCAAGGTGCCGCCGACGCCGACGCCGATGCGCTGCGCCAGACGGTCGCCGACCGCAATGTTGTCGCCGCCGAAATCCGCCAGCGAGCCGGCGACGATATGGTCGGCGATCAATTTGCGGGCGCGAATGTCGGCGGGACGGATGCCGCGAACGACGATGCCGGCGGCGCCGCCGCGCGATGTCGTCGCCAGCGACTGCGCCTCGATCAGCGGCGTCGCGCTGACCACGCCCGGAACCGCCCGCACCTTGGCTGCGGCGGCGTCGAAATCGGCGAGCGCGTTGGTTTCGCCGTACACCGCGAGATGGCCGTTAAGCCCGAGGATGCGGTTGATGAACTCGATGCGGAACCCGTTCATCACCGACATCACAATGATCAGCGTCGCGACCCCGAGCATGATCCCCAGCAGCGAGAAGATCGCGATGACCGAGACAAACCCCTCCTGCCGTCGCGGCCGCAGATAGCGGAACGCGACCATCCTCTCGAACCTGCCGAAGATCATGGACTGTCCAAGACTGTCATTCCGGGGCGAGGGCAGCGCCCGAGAGCCCGGAACCCAGGGGCACCGGCCAATCGGGATAGGCAAGCACGGCTGGGCGCAACGGGTCGAAGGTCTGTGTTCCCGGGTTCCGGGCTCGCCGCGTCGCGACGCCCCGGAATGACAGGCTGATGCACTCTTTCAACTTGGAAATTCCGCCGTCATCCGCGCGACCAGGGCATCGACCGGCAGGTCCTGTCGCTCGCCGGTGCGCCGCCGCTTCAATTCGACGGTACCGGCGGCGACCCCGCGCGGGCCGATGATCACCTGGTCGGGCAGGCCGATCAGGTCCATCGCGGCGAATTTGGCGCCGGGCGACTCTTCCCGGTCGTCGTAAAGCACGCTGACGCCGGCGCCGGCGAGCCGGGCGTAGAGGGTATCGGCCGCCTCCCGACATTTCGCGTCGGCCGGGCGCAGGTTGATCAATCCGAGGCGGAACGGCGCGACGCTTTCCGGCCAGATGATGCCGTTGTCGTCGTGGTTGGCCTCGATCAACGCGGCGACGAGGCGGGACACGCCGACCCCGTATGATCCCATCTCGAGCGCGATCTCCTCGCCGCCGGGGCCGGCCACGACCGCCCCCATGGGCCGCGAATATTTGGTGCCGAAATAGAAAATCTGGCCGACCTCGATGCCGCGCGCGGTGACCAACCGGTCGGCCGGCACCGGGCACTTGGCCGGGTCGTGCACGTCGCCTGTGGCGGCGTAGTGCCGTGTCCAGTGACGAAAGCGGGGTTCGAGATCAGCGTCGTAATCGACCTCCTCGGCGAGAATGTCGGTCTCTAGCCAGGCGCGTTCGCAAAAGACTTCGCTTTCGCCGGTCTCGGCCAGGATGATGAATTCGTGGCTGAGGTCGCCGCCGATCGGGCCGGTCTCGGCGCGCATCGGGATCGCCCTCAGCCCCATCCGGGCGAAGGTGCGCAGATAAGCGAAAAACATCTTGTTGTAGGCGCGCTTCGCCCCCGCAGCGTCGAGGTCGAAGCTGTAGGCGTCTTTCATCAGGAACTCCCGGCCGCGCATCACGCCGAAGCGCGGCCGCACCTCGTCACGGAATTTCCACTGGATGTGATAGAGGTTTTTCGGCAGGTCGCGATAGCTCTTGATCGCGTCGCGGACGATCGCGGTGACCTGCTCCTCATTGGTCGGACCGTAGAGCATCTCGCGCTCGTGCCGATCGGTGATGCGCAGCATCTCCTTGCCGTAATCGTCGTAGCGGCCGCTTTCCCGCCACAGCTCGGCCGGCTGGAGCGTCGGCATCAGGATTTCCTGGGCGCCGCTGCGATCCTGCTCTTCGCGCACGATCGCCTCGACCCGCTTCAACACGCGCAGCCCCAGCGGCAGCCACGAATAGATGCCCGCGCTCGACTGCCGGATCATGCCCGCGCGCAGCATCAGCCGATGCGAGACGATCTGCGCCTCGCTCGGGTTCTCGCGAAGGAGCGGCAGAAAATATTGGGACAGGCGCATGGCGGCTCCCGGCAAAGGCGGCGCACTCTAGGCAAAGACCCCCGAACCTGTCCATCGAGCCGCGCTGCCCTCGCCCCAACGTTGATCTTCAGCGTTAAATCCGCTCGGTTTCGGAAGATTCTGCGTGACCGGGTTGCGCAAACTGCATAAGATCGGAGCAAGAGCAACAAGCACGGGCATTCGCCCGGCCCGAGTTCAGGGAGGCGCGCACCCGGCCGGGGGCTTCGGCTTTCGCGCTGAAGAAGACGCAAGAGCTCATTGGCAGGGCATTGGCCCTGCCTCTTTTTTGGGCGATGTGGTGCCGCGGCGGCTCGCCGCGGCGTTGTCGCGCTGGTTGCTTCCGCAACATCTCCCCATATGCTTAGGCTGTCCCGCCGCGGGCCGGCAGGAGCAAATTCAAGGTAAAGGGCAGCGAGCGATGGCGAACACGCACGGCCGGCACTTCTTCATGAATCCGGGGCCGACCAACATTCCCGACCGGATTCTGCGGGCGATGGACCGTGGTACGATCGATTTCAACAGCGCCGAGTTCCGGGCGATCTCCGATCAGTGCTTCGCCGGGCTGCAGCGCGTGTTCAAGACCACGCAGCCGATCCTCGGCTATGCTGCCACCGGTCATGGCGCGTGGGAGGCGGCGCTCGTCAATCTGTTCTCGCCCGGCGACCGGGTACTGATCGTCGAAAGCGGCTATTTCTCGCTGAATTGGGGTCTGCGCGCCGAGGCCTTCGGGCTCCAGGTCGAGACCTTGCCGAACGATTGGCGCCGGACGGCCGACCCGGCCAAGCTCGAAGCGCGCCTGCGCGACGATCGGAACCACGAGATCAAGGCGGTATTGGCAGTCCACAACGAAACCTCCACCGGCGTGGCGCATCCGGTCGCGGCGCTGCGGCGGGCGATCGATGCGGCGCGTCATCCGGCGCTGTTTTGCGTCGATGTCATTTCGTCCCTCGGATCGTTCGATTTCCGCATGGACGAATGGGGGGTCGACGTTACCGTCGTCGGCTCGCAGAAGGGCCTGATGCTGCCGACCGGCATGGCCTTTACCGGGGTCAGCGCCAAGGCCATCGCCGCCACCGCGGCGGCAAAATTGCCGCGCGTCTACTGGGACTGGCGCCGGCTCCTCGGCCAAGGTGCGACCACCCAGGGCTATTGGAACGGCACCGTGCCGGTGCACTTCTTCTATGGGCTGCAGGAGGCGCTGCGGATGCTCGAAGACGAAGGGCTCGACAACGTCTTTGCCCGCCATCACCGGCTCGCCGAGGCGACCCGGCGCGCCGTTCGCACCTGGCGCCGCAATGACGGGCCGGAGATCTTCTCGATCGACCCGGCAGGGCAATCGGATACGGTGACGGCGGTGCTATTGCCCGAGGGTCACGACGCCGACAAGCTGCGCCAGATCGCGCTCGACCGCTTCAACCTGTCGCTCGGCGGCGGGCTCGGTCAGCTAAAGGGAAGGCTGTTCCGCATCGGCCATCTCGGCGACCTTAACGAGCCGACCGTGCTGGGCTCGCTCGCGACGATCGAGATCGCGATGGAGCTCGCCGGCGTTCCGCACGGCAAAGGCGGCGTGCAGGCGGCGGCGGATTACCTCGTTTCCGAGGCGTGATTGCAGCGCCGGCGCGCAATCGCTATAACCGCGCGCCGCCAGCGGACCGTTGAGCTAGAGGATTGGGCGATGAAGGAAGGCATCCATCCGGATTATCATGAGATCACGGTGCAGATGACCGACGGCAGCAGCTACAAGACGCGCTCGACCTATGGCAAGGAGGGCGACACGCTGCGCCTCGACATCGACCCGAAATCGCACCCGGCCTGGACCGGCGGGCAGCAGCGCCTCATCGACAGCGGCGGCCAGCTCGCCCGCTTCAACCGGCGTTTCCAGGGTTTCGCCCCGAAGCGCTGAAAAACCGGGGCGGAGCGGCGCAGCGCCGCTCCGCCTTGTCGTTCAGCCGATCGTGATCCGGCGCGGCAGCGCCTCCTTGGCCTTCTTCAAGGTCAGGGTCAGCACGCCGTCGTCGAGTTGCGCGCTGATCTGCTGCTGGTCGATCTTGTTCGACAAAGCGAACGAGCGGGCGAAATGCCCGACATTGTATTCGGTATAGAGCGGTTCGAGACCCTCGTACTTGGTGAAGTCAATCTTGGCTTCGACACGCAGCACGTCGTTTTCGATGTTGACGTCGACATCGTCTTTGCCGACGCCGGGAATTTCCATGACCACGGTCAGCGCGTCGTCGCTTTCGTAGATATCGGTCGCCGGGACGTAGTAGCGCGCCGGAACGGTCTTTTCCTCTTTCGATACCAGTTCCTTCTTTTCCTGCACTTCGAGCGACTGCGATTCTGCCATTTGAGCCTCCATCGCGTTGCGGTGCGACCGGCGCCAGGCGTCAGCCCACGGTAATCGTCTTCGGCTTATCTCGTTCGGCGCGCGGCAGATAAAGCGCCAGGATGCCGTCGCGGCATTCGGCCTTGACGCCCTCGGCGTCGAGTTCCACGGGCACCGTGATCGCGCGGTCAAACTGCCCGGCGCGCCGCTCCCGGCGGTGGAGCGACGCCGCCTGACCATACTCGATGCTTTTGCTGCCGCTGATCCGGATCGTGTTGCCCTTGACCTGAACCTGAAGATCGGACCTGCGGATGCCCGGGACCTCGGCGATGACGACGATGTCATCGCCTTTGCGGAACACATTGAGGGGTGGCGAGGCGCCTCCTGCGCTGGGGCCCGAGCCGAGCCACGGGCTGGCGCGGAATGCGTCCAGCGCCTGCTGGAACTGCTGCAATGTATCGAACGGGTCGGAAAACAATATGGCCATGGATGAACCTCCTGTATTGGCAGCGGGCGCGCCGCCGCCGGGCGTGGAAGAGGTAACCATGCATTCCCGCCCCGCCGCGTCCGCGGCTCGGCCGCGCCGGTGGAGACGGGTCGGCTAAAGCCCGGGAAAGATCCGAGGCCAAGCCTGAAAGGTGCGCGACACCAATGCCGTGCGGTCGCAGTCCTTTGCCTCCGGCAGTGCGGCGGAACCGGCGGCAGGTTCGGGACAGGCCCGTTCACCCGCGAAAACGGAAGTTCGACCGCTTGACCGCAATGTCGGGCTACCTACATCACGGGGGCGCGGCCGCCACTTTCGGGACCGTGCAAGACCCTGATCCCCGGCCACATGGCGGGGATCATACCCATGTTGCTCATTGGAGGATATGGTCATGGATCGCTTCGACTTCTCTCCCTTGTTCCGCTCCACGATCGGCTTCGACCGCTTTGCCCGCCTCGTCGATGCGGCGGCCCGTGTCGACGGCAACGCCGCGTCCTACCCGCCCTACAACATCGAAAAGACCGGCGAAGACGCCTATCGCCTGACCATGGCCGTCGCCGGTTTCGGGCAGGACGAACTCGACATCACCGTGCATGAAGGCATGCTGACGGTGTCGGGCAAGTCGCAGGAAAAGAACGAGGACGGCCGCTACCTGCACCACGGCATCGCCCGGCGCGCCTTCGAGCGGCGCTTCAGCCTCGCCGACCACATCAAGGTCACCGGCGCCAACCTCGAAAACGGGCTGTTGCATGTCGACCTGGTCCGCGAGGTGCCCGAGGCGGCCAAGCCGCGCCACGTCAAGATCGGCGGCGGCGAGGGTGCGCGCCCGCAGGTGATCGAGCAGAAAGCGGCCTGACTACCCGCTGGCGGCAAGCGCCCCCGGGAAACCGGGGGCGCTTTCGTTTGCGCTCACGGCCAGCGATAGATCACGGTCATGTGGCCGAGCGTCGGATGGCGCTGCACCTCGCCGCGCCGGCAGCCGAGATGCTCGTAGAACCCGCACGCCCCGGCGTTTTCGACCGCGGTGCGCAGCCAGAACCCATCCGGCATGCGCACGCAGGCAAATTCGAAGAGCGCCCGGCCGATGCCCTTTCGCTGCGCTTGCGGCACCAGAAAGAGCTGGTCGAGGCAGCGCAATTTGAGCTTCAGCGCCAGAAACCCGACCGCCTCGTCTCCGCGCCACGCGAGATACGCGTCCCAGCCGATCGCCGACTCTCGCGAGATGCGCTCGCGGAGCTGCGCCAGCACCGTGTCGCGGCTGACCGCCAGCCCCGTCGAATGCCACCCGTGAAGCCATATCCGAGCGGCGAGATCGTGGTCCTCGTCGCGCAGCGGGCGGATGTCGATCACAGCCCGCCCTTGGCCACGACGAAATCGACGATGCGGTCGACCCCCTCCCCCGCTTTCAGATTGGTAAAGATGAACGGCCGTTCGCCGCGCATCTTGCGCGCGTCGCGGTCCATCACCTCGAGGCTGGCGCCGACCAGCGGCGCAAGATCGATCTTGTTGATGACCAGCAGGTCCGAGCGGGTGATGCCCGGGCCGCCCTTGCGCGGGATTTTGTCGCCGGCGGCAACGTCGATGACATAGATCGTCAGATCGGCCAATTCCGGCGAAAACGTCGCGGCGAGGTTGTCGCCGCCGGATTCGATCAGCACCACGTCGAGCCGCGGAAACAGCCGCTGCATCTCGGCGACTGCGGCGAGGTTGATCGAGGCATCCTCGCGGATCGCCGTGTGCGGGCAGCCCCCGGTCTCCACCCCTTTGATCCGCTCAGGCGGCAGAGCGCCGCTGCGGGTCAGGAACTCCGCGTCCTCCCGGGTATAGATGTCGTTGGTGATCGCGACGATCTCGAAACGGTCGCGCATTGCCTTGCACAGCCGGTCCATCAATGCGGTCTTGCCGGAGCCGACCGGGCCGCCAATGCCGATGCGCAGCGGGTCTCTGGTGGTCATGAGCGAAACAGCCTCGAATACTGGGTTTCGTGCGCCATCGAGGCGAGGTCGGCGGCAATCCCGGCGGCGCCGAAATCCTCGGGATCGCGGGCCAGCGATGCCGCCGCGGCGTCGCCGATCACCGCCTCGAGCGCGGCGAGGATGCGCTGGCCGTCGGTCTGGCCCATGAGGCCGAGCCGCAATCCCGCCGACATCAGATTGCTTGCAAAGGATTGCAGGTAGAGGGTGAGTGCGTCTTCGAGCCTCGCGCCGGCCGCAGCCGCGGCCGCACCGACCGCGACGGCATGGCAGACGCCCTCACCCGTCTCGGGGCCGCCCTCGACACCGGCGCGAAGCGTGGGAGGGTGAGGGTTCCAAGCCGCCCCTACAGTCGCCGCAAACGCCGTGCCCTGCGCCATGGATTCAAGGGCCAATTCGGCGGTCGCCCGATAGGCGACGCCGCGCCGGTTCGCCGCAGCGAGCGCCGCGCTGTCGCCGGACGCGGCGGCGCGATACCCGTCACGAAACAGATCGGCGTCGATGCGGCCGCTGCCCACGCGGATGAGCGCGGCGATCCATGCCAGCAGCGTCGCGCGGTCGTGCACGGTCCCGGCCGCGGCGGCGGCTTCGAGCCCGTGGGAATAGCTGAACGCGCCAGTCGGGAACGCCGGCGACAGCCAGGCGAACAGGCGATAGAGGCTAGTGATCATGGCCATGGTGATGATGCGCCGGCGCATCGCCGGCATAGGCGCCAAGCTCGGGATCGAACGGCGCCTCCAATCGCCTGGTCGTGCCGCCCAGCCCTTCGACCATCGCCGCGATCACGTGGTCGTCGCGGATGCGCAGGCAGCCGTCCAGCGCCTGCACCGGCAGATGGCGGTTGCCGATATGCCAGGCGATGCGCAACAGGTCGGTCGGGGTGTCGGCAGTGATCTCCAGAACGCGCTCCGCCGCCGCCCGCACCCAGACATAGCCTCCCGCGTCGAGTTCGAGCCCGTCCCCGTCGCCGAGCCGCTGCGCGCGTGCGAGGTCGAGCAGAAACGGCTCCCCCGAATCGGCGACCAGCCGGATGCGCCGCCGATGCCGGTCGAGAAAAGCGAGGGTGATGATGTCAACCATCGCCTCCTCCGGCCAATGTCCGCTTCGATGCACCGCAATCGCCCGCCGC
>JASHNY010000090.1 GCA_030041385.1 Alphaproteobacteria bacterium | reverse complement strand
CCGCCGCCTACACGATGCTGCGCCTGCCGCTCGAATTGAAGGGGCTGTTCAGGGAATGGCTCGAACAGCATTTCCCGGACAAGGCGGCGCATGTGCTGTCGCTGGTGGCGCAGGCGCATGGCGGGCGGCTTTACGATTCGCGCTGGTCGACCCGGATGATCGGCGCCGGGCCCTATGCGGCGATGCTCGCGGCCCGCTTCGACCGCGCCTGCCGCCGCCTCGGCTTCCACCCGCGCAGCATCGACGCGCTCGATTGCAGCCGGTTCCGCCCGCCGCCGCGCGGCGGCGATCAGCTCTCGCTGTTCTGAGCGTCTGGCCGCGCCGCAGCGTTCTGTTTAATGTGGACGCGGCGGCGAGGCGGAGGCGGCGGCGTGGCAAGAGAGAGACGGCTCGAAGCGCGCGATGTCGAGGCGATCTTCCGTTCCTTCGCCGAAGTCCTGCGCGAATTGCCGCCCGATACCGAGGCCGGTTTTCTCGACGCCGAGGGTGATTTGCGCCTCGCCCCCGATATCGGCCGCAAATTGCGCACCGCGCGCAACGTGCGGGAGGTGTTGCAGGAAATCCGCCAGCGCCGGCACGAGGAATAGCGCCCTTACGCTCCGGCGGCGATGCCCGCATCGTGCAGGCGGCCGATCTCGGCGGCGGTAAGACCGAGCAGTTCCGACAGGACGAGGTCGGTGTGCTCGCCGAGGCGCGGCGCCGGGCGCGTCGGCTCGCGCGGGGCGGCGCCGAAATCGAGCGGCGACCCCGGCATCAGGTAGCGGCCGATGCCCGGCTGCTCGATTTCGGCGAATAGCGGGTTCGCCGGCGAGCAGCGCGGATCGTGCGTCACCAATTCGGCGAAATCCTGGAACGGCCCCCACAAGACGCCGCTGCCGGCAAAGGCGGCGGCGATCCCGGCCAGCGTGTGCGCCGCGCACCACGGCGCCAATACCGCGGCGATCGCGTCGCGCGCCGCGAACCGTCCCTCCTCGGTGTCGAGATCGGCATCCATCATCGCGCCGGCCAGCGCCAGCTTGTCGGCGAGCCCGGTGGCCTGTCCGAGTGCGCGCCACTGCCGCGGGGTCAAGGCGATGATCATGACCCGCCGCCCGTCAGCGGTGGCGAAATCGCGCCCGAAACTGCCGTAGAGATCGTTGCCGAGCGGCGGGCGCGCCCGGCCGTTGACCTGGATGTCGCCGATATAGCCGAGATGGCCGACCGTCGACAGCGCGATGTCGGCGAGCGCGGCGACCACCTCCTGCCCGGCGCCGGTGCGGCTGCGGTGGCGTTCCGCAGCGAGCAGCGCGGTCGCCAGATAGAGGCCGGCGGCGATGTCCCAGGCCGGGACGACATTGTTGACCGGCGCGGCGCCGGTGCCGGTGATCATCGGAAACCCGCTCGCGGCGTTGACCGTGTAATCGACCGCGGCCGAGCCGTCGCGGTTGCCGACGAGGCGGAGCAGGATCACGTCGCTGCGCTTCGCCTTGAGGCTCGCATAATCGAGCCCGGCCCGCGGCGGCAGGTTGGTCAAGACGATGCCGCCGCCCGGCCCCGGCGCGGTGGCGATCGCCTGCGCCAGTTCGCGCCCCTCCGGCTTGTCGAGGGCCAGCGCCACCGAACGCTTGGCCTTGTTGAGCCCGGCCCAGTAGAGGCTGGCGCCGCTCTCGGTCACCGGCCAGCGGCCGATATCGATGCCGCCGCCGATCGGGTCGATGCGGATCACCTCGGCGCCCATCTGCGCCATCGTCATGCCGCCGAGCGGCGCCGCGACAAAGGCCGAGAATTCGACGATGCGAAGGTCTGCGAGCAGCCGGTTCATGCTTCCTATTCAGCCGGAACCGGGCCGGCGGCGCAATCCTGCGGCTGTTCGTGCCGGGCCGGCGGAGCGCACAGCGCCTGCCACCACGCGGCGGCGGTGCGTGCCCGCCACAAATCGCGGCCGAGCGCCAGCCATTCGAAAAAGGCGATCCGCAGTGGGTTCCATGAAAGGAGCGGCTCGACCAGCCCGTACCGGCACGGCATCTCCGCGCGCTCGGCGGCAAAGGTGCCGAACAGCCGGTCGAACACGATCAATACGCCGCCGTAATTGCGGTCGAGATAGTCCGGGTTCGCCGCATGATGCACGCGGTGGTGCGACGGCGTGTTGAGCACGTATTCGAGCGGACCGAGCCGCGGCGCCCAGTCGGTATGCAGCCAGAACTGGTACAGCAGGTTCAGGTTCAATGTGATGAACACGGGGCCGGGGCGAAACCCCAGCCAGATCAGCGGCACGAAAAACATCGAGCTGCCGATCAGCCGGCTGGTCCAGCCGAAGCGATAGGCCGCCGCCAGGTTGAAGCTGTTCGACGAATGGTGCACCGCATGCGACCCCCAGAAAAAGCGGATGCGGTGGCTGGCGCGATGGAACCAGTAATAGCAGAACTCCTGGCCGACAAAGAGCACGGCCAGCGCGGCCCACGAACCGAGCGGCACGGTCGCGATGCGATGGGTCCAGGCCCAGCGGACCAGCGGGTCGGCGAGCCCGAACGCCAGAAAAACGTAGACGACATACTGGCGCACCGTGATGTCGGCGAGCGAGGCGAGGTAGGCGCGCCAATCGTACTGGCGCCGCACCCCCCACAATACCAGCGCCTCCACCGTCGCCAGCACGATGACCGCGGGCGTCGACCAGTACAGGATCAGATAGATCACGTGCATGGCCTCATCCTCCGAGCACGACCGCATGCATGATCCGCCCGGGCAGCAGGGCGACCAGCGCGGGCAGGACGAGGGCGAGGATGAAAGTGTTGATCATGGCGCGGCGATGCGCTGCGACCTGGTGCCGGTGCGCCCGCCACACCGCAAGCGGCAAGGTGACGAGGGTGAACGCCGCCAGCAGGTGGAACGGGCTCCACGGCCCCCAGATGCGCAGCGTGTGAATAAAGAACGCGCTGACGGCGACGGTTGCGACCATCCCGGCCCAGACCCAGCCGAAGAGCCGGTGCGGGATCGTGCCCTTGGGGGCAGCCAACTGGACCGCGCCCAGCGCGAGAGCCGCCAATGCGGCGGCGACGTGAAGCTGGATGACGGCGGGAGCGGAGACAAGCGGCGACAGGGTCATGGTGCACCTCCGCCGGCAAGCATGGTTGCGGGCGGCCGCGAGCTCTCGCCGATTTCGCGGCAAGGCTCGGCGATTTCTTCAATCCGTCGGCCGATTCCGGAATCGGCGAGGCGCTACTCGGCAGCGCGGCGCTCGGCCTGGTCGAGGCGGTCGCGGCGGAATTCGCTCGGGGTCATCCCGGTATCCGCCTTGAAGGCGCGGTTGAACGGGCCGATCGACTGAAACCCGGCATCGAGCGCGATCGTCAGGATCGGCACCTGGGCCTGGCCCGGATCGGCCAGCGCCGCCATCGTTTCGGCAAGGCGGTAGGAATTGACAAAGCTGATGAAGTTCCGGTGTCCAAGCCGCTGATTGATAAGGCGGCGCAGGCGATATTCGGGCAGGTCCAGCCGGGCTGCGAGCAGGGCGAGCCCAAAGCCTTCTTCGCGGTAGGCCCGTTCGTCCTCCATCGCCCGGCGAAGCCGCGCGAGCAAGGCGCGCTCCTCGGCGTCGATCGGCGGTCGCGATACACTGGGCGGCTCGTCGCGCGCGGCGGCCGGCTGGCCGAGCTGCACCGGCGCGAGATCGCGGCGCGGCCGCGCCCCCAGCG
>JASHNY010000089.1 GCA_030041385.1 Alphaproteobacteria bacterium | reverse complement strand
GCGCGATCCACTCGCCGTGCGGCAAAATCGCGCGCCAGCGCGCGATGGGCGGCATCGGTCTTGGCGATGACCATGAGCCCGCTGGTGTCTTTGTCAAGGCGGTGGACGATCCCCGGGCGACGCACCCCGCCGATGCCGGAAAGGCTGTCGCCGCAATGCGCGATCAGCGCGTTGACCAGCGTTCCGGCCGGATTCCCCGGTGCCGGATGAACCACCATGCCGGCGGGCTTGTCGATGACGATCAGATGTGCATCCTCGAACCGGATGTCGAGCGGCATCGCCTCCGCGCCCGGAACCGGCTCGGCAGGATCGGGGAGAACGACGACGAAAGTCTGGCCGCAACGCACGCGCCGCGCCGGGTCGCGCACGACCCCCTCGCCTGCGGCGACGTGCCCAGCCTCGATCAGCTGCTTCAGCCGGCTGCGCGACAGCGCCGGCAGGTATCGCGCGAGCGCCCGGTCGAGCCGATCTCCCGCCGCTTCGGCGCCGATGACGACGGTCGAGCGGGCGGCTGGGCTAGCGCCGCTCATCGCATTGCCGGCGCACGGGTAGGTTTGTGCGCGCGCTCAAGATTCTGACCATCGTGATGGGGGTCATGATCGTCGGCGGGCTCGCCGCCTTGGTGGCGGCGATCATCGGCGGCGCCACGAAAAACCGGCCCGACGCGACCGCGGCTTTCACCACGGCCCCGGCGATCGACATTCCCGCCGGCGCCCGCATCGAGGCGATAGCGGCGGAATCGAACCGCCTGATCCTCGATCTCGTCCTTGCCGACGGCACCCGCCAACTCCTCGTCGTCGATCTCGCCAGCGGCAAAAAACTGGGGGTGATTCCGCTCCACCAGGGGCCTTGAGACACGGCGATTCGTGGTGGCGGCGGCTGGTTTGCGGCCGGTCGGTTCGGGTTCATTCCGGCTCGATTCTACGCCCTCCGGCAGCATCGCGGGCAAACGAGATTTTCCCTTGCAATCCCGAAAGATGCGCGTATCTATCCGCGCGTTGACGCACTCGCACGTGCCTATGGCCCATGGTGGTTATGCAACGACGTAACGCGTCCTTTTTGGCAGTCCGGCCGCAAGGCGGGTCCCGAGAGGGAGGTCGATATGGTTGCAGTCCCGTTGAGGGCCGTGGGGCCCTGCCCTGACGCCAATCTGCCCGGCACACGCTGCCGCGGGCGGGGCACCCGGGCTACCGATCCAAGCAGTCTGAGCTGACCGGAAACGGCATGGCACGCCCGCATCGGGCGAGCCGGCCGGTTTGTGATGTCGCTTCGCCCCGGCCGGGCGAGGTGGGTCGTTCCCTTCATCGGGCAAGGGAGCTGCACCTCGACGGCCGGCAGCGGACACCGGTGGCATAAACCGCTTCGGGAAGGTGAGTCGGGAAATGAACCACAAAATTGCGTCTTTTCTGTCGGCCAATGTACCGGACACGCCGTGCCTCGTCGTCGATCTCGACATCATCGGCGAGGCCTACGACCTGCTGCGCCGATACCTGCCGATCGCGCGCGTCTACTACGCGGTAAAGGCGAACCCGGCTCCGGAAATCATCGCCATGCTGGCCGAGCGCGGCTCCAACTTCGACGTGGCCAGCCGCACCGAGATCGCGTTGTGCCTCGACAACGGCGCAACCGCGGAGCGGCTGTCGTTCGGCAACACGATCAAGAAGGAGCGCGACATCGCCTTTGCCTATCAGGCGGGGGTGCGGCTGTTCGCCTTCGACAGCGATGCCGAACTCGAAAAGCTGGCGCGGGTCGCGCCGGGCGCGCGCGTGTTCTGCCGCATCCTGGTGTCGTGCGACGGCGCGGAATGGCCGCTGTCGCGCAAGTTCGGCTGCACCCCGAAGATGGGCGTCGAACTGCTCGGCAGGGCGCGCCGCCTGGGGCTCGACGCCTATGGCGTGTCGTTCCATGTCGGCTCGCAGCAGACCGATATCGGCCAGTGGGACGGCGCGATCGCGGCGGCGGCGGAAATGTTCAGCCTGTTGGCCGAGACCGACATCAACCTGCGCATGGTCAATATCGGCGGCGGGTTTCCGGCGCAATATCGCGGCGCGATCTCGCCGGTCGAGCAATATGCCGGCGCGGTGACCGCGGCCTTGACGAGGCATTTCGGCAACCGCCTGCCCGAGATCATCGTCGAGCCGGGGCGGTCGCTGGTCGGCGATGCCGGGGTGATCCAGAGCGAGGTCGTGCTGATCTCCGACAAGGGCGACGGCGACCACCGGCGCTGGGTCTATCTCGATGCCGGCAAGTTCAACGGCCTCGCCGAGACGATGGACGAAAGCATCAAGTACCGCATCGAGGTGCCCGCACGGTCCGGTCCGCCGGGGCCGGTGATCCTTGCCGGTCCGACCTGCGACAGCGCCGACATCCTGTACGAGCGCACCGAATACAGCTTGCCGAGCGACCTGCAGGTCGGCGACCGGGTCGCGATCCTGTCAACCGGCGCCTATACCTCGACCTACGCCTCGGTCGGCTTCAACGGGTTCCCGCCGCTCAGGACCTATTGCATCTGAAGCCGCGATGTCATCGCCAGCGGGGCGAAGCAATCCCGGGCCCATTCAGTCTCCGCCCATCGAGATTGCTTCGTCGCTGCGGGCGCGGCGCAATGACGGTCATCGTTAGTGGAGTTCCGCCTCACATCCGGCAGCACCGCGACCTCGGCGACCAATTTGCGCAGAATCGCCTCGGCAAAGCTGTTCATGTCCTTGGCGACGAGCACGAACGCGCCGGGCCCGCCGATCACGTTGTGGCGGTAATAGTCGGCGAGCCACGGCTCCACGGTCAGGATCGCCAGCCCGTTGATCGTGATCCCGCGTCTGACCAGCGCGTCGCGCACGCCGGCCGGCGGCACGCCGAAATTCGCCATGCCGTCGCCGGAGATGTCGATGACGCGGCGGTCCGCCGGTTCGGGCAGGCGGTCGAAGGCCGCGGCGGCGGCCAGCAGGGCCGGGCCGATCGCGGTCAGCCCGTTCGAGCTGCGCGTGGTGGCGCGGACGGCAGCAGCAAAGGCGGCGGCGGATTTGCGGTCGGTGATGCGGGTCCAGCCGACCGTCACCGCGATGTCTTCGGGGTTCGACCACTCCGTCACCAGCGCCTCGACGCCGCCCGGCGCGGCGGCGATCTCGTCGATCAGCGCAGGATTTTCGAAAGCGCGGGCGATGCCGTCGTGCTGCAGAACATAGCGGTCGGCGGTGACGCTCGCCGAAACATCGATCGCCAAGACGAGCGCCAGCGAGGCGGCCTGCGCCGGGGCAGCGGCAAGAAAGACCGCAACGGCGGCGAAAAACAGGCTTGGCGCGGATGGCGGCATCGGCGCCAATCTATCGGAGCGGCGGCAGCGGCGCTACGATGCAGCGTCCAAGCACGCCGAGGAAGGCCGATGCCCCATATCGCGACCGACGACGGAATCCGGCTTTATTACGAAGAGGCCGGGACCGGGTATCCGATCGTCTTCGTCCACGAATTTGCCGGCGACCATCGCAGCTACGAGCCGCAACTGCGCTATTTCTCGCGGCGCTACCGCTGCGTCGCGTTCAACGCGCGCGGCTATCCGCCGTCGGACGTTCCCGACGATTTCGAGCGCTATTCGCAACAGCGCGCGCGCGACGACATCCGCGCCGTGCTCGACGGGCTCAATCTTCCCAAAGCGCATGTCGTCGGCATCTCGATGGGCGGGTTTGCCACCCTGCATTTCGGCTTCGCCTATCCCGACCGCGCCAGCGCCCTGGTCGTCGCCGGGTGCGGATACGGGGCCGAGCCCGACAAGCGCCAGCAATTCCGCGACGAGACCGCGCGCACCGCCACGAAAATTGCCGAGACCGGCATGTCGGAGGTCGCCAAGACCTATGGCGCCGGCCCGACCCGGGTGCAATTGCAGAACAAGGACCCGCGCGGCTATGCCGAGTTCATGGCCCAGCTCGCCGAACATTCGACCCTGGGCTCGGCCAATACGATGCGCGGCGTGCAGGGGCGGCGGCCGTCATTGTGGGACCTCGTCGAGGAGATGAAGCGGCTCGACGTGCCGACCCTGATCGCCACCGGCGACGAGGACGAACCCTGCCTCGAACCCGGCCTGTTGATGAAGCGGGCGATCAAAAGCGCGGCCTTGGTGGTCTTCCCCAATACCGGCCACGCCCTCAACCTCGAAGAGCCCGACCTGTTCAACCGCACCTGCGGCGAATTCTTCCATCAGGTCGAAAGCGGCCGCTGGCCGCGCCGCGACCCGCGCGCGACGACCGGCTCGATATTGGGGATGTGACCCCGGCACCCTTCGGACAGAGGGTAGGCAGATGAACGCGATCGAGCCGCTTGCCGCGCACCCGGTGTGGATCGCGATCGTCGTCGTTGTCGTCGCGCTGCTGCTGCGCAGCCTGCGCGTCGCCAACCAGTATGAGCGCGCGGTGATCTTTCGCCTCGGCAGATACAGCCGCACCGCCGGGCCGGGCCTGTATCTCGTCCTCGCCTTCATCGAGTGGCAGACCAAGCTCGACATGCGCACGGTTACAGCCGCGGTCTCGCAGCAGGAGGGGATCACCCGCGACAACGTGCCGATCAAGGTCGATGCCGTGATCTGGCACCGGATCATGGACCCGCAGCGTGCGGTTATCGAGGTTCGCGGCGTGTCGAATGCGGTCGAGCAGGTCGCGCAGACGACGCTGCGCACCGTGCTCGGACAGCATACGCTCGACGAAATCCTCAAGGCTCAGGATACGATCGCGCAGGTCATGCAGAGATCGATCGACGCCGTCACCGAGCCGTGGGGCGTCAAGGTCGAGCTGGTGGAGATGAAGAATGTCGAAATCCCGCCCACGATGCAGCGCGCGATGGCGCAGGAAGCTGAGGCGCTGCGCGAAAAGCGCGCCCGCCTGATCAAGGCCGAGGCCGAACTCGACGCCGCCGAGCAGTTGCGCAAAGCCGCCGGCGTCATCATGCAGGATCCCGCGGCATTGGAGCTGCGGCGCATGCAGATGATCACCGAAGTCGGCGCCGAGCAGAACACCATGACGCTGGTCATGATGCCGAGCGAGTTCGTCTCACTGGCTCAGAATATCGGCGATCTGGCGAACCGGCTTGCTCCGGCGAAGCCGAGCGAGCCGAATCGCCACGAAGACACGAACAACACGAAGTGAATCGACTTATTTAAGGCAGAGGACCCAGTGGTTGGAATCTGACATCTGAAATCCCGTCACTCGCGTCGTTCCGGAGCGCCGCGCAGCGGCGAGGCCCGAACCCGTGAACACCGGCCTCTGGAAAATGGGTTCCGGGCTCGGCCCTTTGGGCCGCCCCGGAATGACGGTCGTGGATTCATTCGTCTGAATTGGACCACTGGTGCGGCGGATTTGAAGTTCGCAAACGCGACCGCCGCCAAACCCGTGCGAACTTCAAATCCGCCACACTAGAGGATACGCGAGGCGCGCAAAGGCGCCGTTTGCCTTCGCGACCTCTGCGCATCCTTCGCGTACTTCGCGTCAACTTATAATCGCTGCATCGCGCTGTTCTTCGTTCCCCGTGGTG
>JASHNY010000188.1 GCA_030041385.1 Alphaproteobacteria bacterium | reverse complement strand
GCATCGGCTGCGGCGACGACACGGCGGCGGGGGATGGTGCGGCGGCCGCGGCCAGCGCCGGCGCCTTGCGTCCGCGCAGAGGCGCAACATCGCGCATCGCCTGCCGCCACAGCGCGGCATCGTCCGCCATCGCGGCGCGGCCGCGCGAGGCCTGTTCAGCCATCGCCGGGGGCGGCATCGGGATCAACCAAGACGACGTGCAGGCGGCGCGGCCCGTGCGCCCCGAGCTGGATGCGCTGCTCGATATCGCCGGTGCGCGAGGGGCCGGTGATCAAGTTGATCGTGCGCGGCCAGGCCCCGGCATCGCCGTTGGCGCGGGCGCGAACCCGGTCCCACCCGTCCTCATAGCTGGAGACGATCTGGTCGGCATGGACCACGACGATATGCGTATCGGGCAGAAAGTTCAGCGTCGTCGGCGTCTCGGCGCCGGAAACCAGCATCAAGGTGCCGGTCTCGGCGACCGCGGCGAGGCATGGGGTCAGCGACGCCGCATCGCCCGGCTCGGCCTTGCCGCGGCGGATCTGCAATAGCGGCCGCGTTTCCCATCCCAATTCGTCGAGGGCCGGGTCGGGCGCCACGGCCAGTTCGGCCGGCAGGTTCTCGGCCGCCAGGTAGCGCGCTATCTCGGCCGCGACCGCCGCCGGCGCAGCGACCCGCGCCACGCTGGTCTGCACCTCCTCGGCCATGGCCACGAACAGCGCGATCCGGGCCTCGCGATCGAGCGTTTCGGCCCGCGCCGGCACCAGGTTGCGGCGGTGCGCGGCGACCCGCTCGCCGAGCCGGTTCGCGGCCTCCGCCGGCAGGGCCTCGCGGTTCAGCGCCCGGCGGATGCCCGCGAAAATGTCGTCGCGCGCCCCGCTCATCTGCCGCGCTCGGCCCACAGTTGCTGAAACGTGCGGCCTTCCGGCGCCGGCATGTCGCGCACCTGCGTCCACCCGCCGGCGAGCGGCAGGCTGCGAAACCGGCCGCGCCGGCTTCCGGCCCAGCCGAGCACGCGGGCGGCCACCCGCGTCGCGGCATGGTAGAGCGCGGGGTGCTGCGCCAAGAACCCCCACACCCCGAGCCCGAACCGCGCCGCGCGCGGGCTCAGTTTTTCGGCGAATTGCCGCTCGCGCCAATGCCGCAGCAGCTTCGGCAGCGGGATCTTGACCGGGCAGACGCTTTCGCAGCGCCCGCACAAGGTCGAGGCGTTGGGCAGATGGCCGGCCTCGGCGAGCCCGACGAGGGCCGGCGTCAACACCGACCCCATCGGCCCCGGATAGACCCAGCCATAGGCATGCCCGCCGACCGCGGCATAGACCGGGCAATGGTTGAGGCAGGCGGCACATTTGAGACAGCGGAGCATGTCCTGGAACTGGGTGCCGAGCAGCTTGCTGCGGCCGTTGTCGAGCAGGACAACATGATATTCCTCGGGACCGTCGAGGTCGCCGGGCCGGCGCGGGCCGGTGGATATGGTGGTGTATGACGAAAATTCCTGGCCGGTCGCCGAGCGCGCCAACAGGCGCAACAGCGTCGCGGCATCCTCCAGGGTCGGCACCACTTTTTCGATGCTGGTGATGACGATATGGATGCGCGGCAAGGTCTGGGTCAGGTCGCCGTTGCCCTCGTTGGTGACGATGATGCCGGAACCGGTTTCGGCGACGAGAAAATTGGCCCCGGTGATGCCGACATCGGCCGCGAGAAACCGTGGCCGCAATACCGTGCGCGCCTCTTCGCAAAGGGTCTGCGCATCGGCAAGCGGACGCCCGGTGGGGAATTCGCGATGCGCGGCGCGAAAGCTGTCGGCCACCTGTTCCTTCATCAGGTGAATCGCCGGCGCGATGATGTGGCTCGGCGGCTCGTGGCGCAGCTGGATGATGTACTCGCCGAGATCGGTCTCGACCGGGGTGATTCCGTTCGCTTCGAGGTGCTCGTTGAGCGCCACCTCCTCGGCGATCATCGACTTGCCCTTGGTGACCGTCCTGGCGCCGGCGCTGCGGCAGATTTCGAGCACCGCGGCGCGCGCCTCGGCGGCATCGCGCGCCCAGTGAACCCGGCCGCCCCGCGCAGCGACATTCTTCTCGTAAAGCTCGAGGTAGTAATCGAGATGGGCGAGCGCGTGGTCCTTGATCGCGCGCCCCTCTTCGCGCAGCGCCTCGAATTCGGGCAGACGGGCGACCGCTTCCGCCCGCTTCGCCGGAAACCCGGTCCGCGCCAGTCCGAGGGCGCGCTGCAACGTAGCGTCGGCGAGACCGGCGCGGGCGTTGCCGATGAAATTGTGGCTGGTCGGTTCCATGATCCCGCTATGAGGTCGCCTTGCCGCCGATCGGCGGCGCCGCGCCGGTCATGTCGGCCAAGACCTCGGCAACGTGCCGCACCTCGATCGGCGAGCCGAGGCGCGACAATTTGCCGGCAATGTTCAACAGGCAGCCGAGATCGCCGGCGAGTACCGCCTCGGCCCCGGTTGCGGCGATGTCGGCGGCCTTGTCGGTCACCATCTTGTCCGAGATCTCCGGGTATTTGACGCAGAACGTCCCGCCGAAGCCGCAGCAGATTTCCGCGCCCGGCAATTCGGCGAGACGCAGCCCCTCGACCCCGGCCAGCAGCCGGCGCGGCTGTGCCTTGACTCCCAACTCGCGCAGCCCCGAGCAGGCGTCGTGATAGGTTGCGAGGCGCGGCCAGCGTGCCGCGACCGTGGTCATGCCGCGAACATCGACGAGAAACTCGACCAGCTCATGCGTCCGCGCTGCCAACTCCTGGGCCGCCGGCAGAGTTTCCGGCTCGTCGGCGAACAATTCGGGATAGTGCACCCGCACCATCCCGGCGCACGAACCCGACGGGGCGACGACGTAATCGTAGCCGGCAAAGGCCGCGATCACCTGCCGCGCCACCGCCTTGGCGTCGGCGCGATCGCCGGAATTGTAGGCGGGCTGGCCGCAACAGGTCTGGAGGCGCGGCACCTCGACCGTGCAGCCTGCGGCTTCGAGGAGTTTGACCGCGGCAAACCCGACTGTCGGCCGGAACAAGTCGACGAGGCAGGTTACCAGGAGCGCGACGCGCGCCGGCGCCGCCACGGTTCAACCGCTGCCGGTCGCGACCAGGACCCAGTTCGGGTCGCGCGACCGGGTGTCGCGGGTAAAGGTCCAGAAATCGATCTTCTCGATCGGGTGTTCCGGGTCCCCGTCGACGATGCTGCCGTCATGGGCACGCACCACGTTGATCTGGTCCGAGACCAGCTTGACCGTAACCCGGGCCGTGGTTCCGGCGAGGGCGGCCTCGACGATGTCGAGCCGGCGCAATTCGGCGATGCGCGTCTCCATCGTCTCGCCGGCCGCCTTGCGCGCGTCGATCGCGGCGGCGAACGGGGCGAACACTTCGTCGCTCAGCAACGGCCGCAGCCGGTCCTTCTCGCCGGCAGCAAAGGCGGCGACGATCATTTCAAACGCGGCGCGCGCGCCGTCAAGGAATTGCGCCGGGTCGAAATCGCCGTCGGCACCGTGGATTCGCGCCAGCCCCGCCGCCACCGAATGCGGCAGAACCGCGGGTGCCGGCCGCCGCATCGGCACCGGGGCGGCACGCTGGCCAGGGGGCTGGCCAAGCGCGACCACCTTGTCGCGACTGGCGTCGGCCTGCCGCATCAGCAGGTCGCGGCGCCGCTCGTTGCCGGTGCGCCGCCCCAACACGCTGCGCAGCCGCAACACCAGAAACGCAGCGATCATCGCGAACAGGATAATGTCGGCGTAATGCGGTAGGTCGCCCATAGCCTTCCTTCGCGCGCGGCGCCCGATGGCCGCGGCCAGCGTACACGACCTACATAGGGAATTCACCCGGATCCGGCAAGCCGGCCGGCATCGCCGCCGCGGCCGGCGGCATTGAAGCGGCGCCCCGATCCGTGCTAGCCACCGGTGCGCGGCCGCGGCCGGTCGCTGCGGGGACGATCATGGCAGAGATATCGACCGGCGACGGACATGACGACGCGCCGCCGCCGGGCGCCGGATTGGCGCAGCAGCTGATCATCAATGCGCAATATGTCAAAGACCTGTCGTTCGAAAACCCGCGCGCGCCGCAAAGCCTGACCCAGCAGGCCGGGCCGCCGGCGGTCGAGATCAATGTCGACGTCAAGGCGCAGAACCTGGCACCCGACACGTTCGAGGTGGTGTTGACGATCAACGCCAGCGCCAAGGTCGAGGCCGGGCCGCTGTTTCTGGTTGAGCTTGTCTACGGCGCCGTCGTCACCGCGCGAAACCTACCGCCGGCGATGGTGCAGCCGGTCGTGCTGGTCGAGACGCCGCGGCTGATGTTCCCGTTTGCCCGCAGCATCATTGCCGACGCCACCCGCGACGGCGGGTTTCCGCCGCTGATGATCAATCCGATCGATTTCGCCGAGTTGGTGCGCCGCGAGGGGGCGGCGCCGGACGATACCGCGAGTCCATCGCAGGCCGGGTGACCCGCGGGGCCGGCCTAAGCGCCGTCGCGCCACAGCGGCGCGGCGATCAATTCGAGCATCGCGGCATGCGCCGCCAGCTCCTCCACCGAGGGCGCGTGTGGACGCGGCGGGCGCGCCGGCCCTCCGACCGGTCCCGCGACAACGATCCGGGCGGCGACGCCGGCAGCGAGGTCGAGCCCGGGCTGCCGGCCGCCGAGCAATTCGATGTAGACCTCGGCCAGCAGGTCGCAATCGATCACCGCGCCGTGCTTGCCGCGCCCGGAAAGGTCGATCGCAAACCGCCGGCACAGCGCATCGAGGCTGGCCGGCGCCCCGGGATAGCGCTGCCGCGCCAGCGCCAGCGTATCGACATGATTGCCGGCAAGTCGCGGCCGCCCGGCGCGCTCAAGCTCGCTGTTCAGGAAGGCGAGGTCGAACTCGGCGTTGTGGATCACCAGCGGGTCGCCGGCGACGAAGTCCAGGAACTCGTCGATCACCGCCGCGAAGGGCGGAAAACCGGCCAGGAACTCGCTGGTGAGGCCATGCACCGCCAGCGCCTCGTCCGGCATGTCGCGCTCGGGGTTGACGTAGCGGTGAAATTTGCGTCCGGTCGGCACGTGATGCGCCAATTCGATGCCGGCAATCTCGACGATGCGATGGCCGGCATTCGGGTCGAGCCCGGTCGTTTCGGTGTCTATGACGATCTCGCGCACCGCGCTCCCCTCCGCGCCGGCAGCGTCCGCCGAACCCCCGCCCGGCGCCGCCACGTTCCCCCGCGCAACAGTCTGATGGCCCGGCGCAGACGGTGCAAGGTCAGGCCCCGGCCGAGCCCGGTTTCCACGACGAAATCGGCGCGGCGGCGCTTGTCGCGGTCGGGCATCTGGGTGGCGAGGATCGCGCCGAGTCGCGCCTCGCTCATGCCCGGCCGCTGCAACACCCGCTGGCGCTGCAGCCAACCCGGCGCGGAAACCACGATGATCGCGTCGCACAGCACATCGGCGCCGGTTTCGAACAACAGCGGGATATCGAGCACCGCCAGCGCCAGACGGCGGGCGCGGGCGCGGGCAATGAAGCGAATCTCCGCCTCGCGCACCATCGGGTGAAGGATCGCCTCGAGCCGCCGCAACGCCTCGCCGCGGCCGAATACCTGCGGCCCGAGGCGGCGGCGGTCGATTCCGCCCGCTGCGCTGCGAACGCCGGGAAACGCCGCCGCGACCTGCGCGACCGCCTTTCCGCCCGGCCCCATCAGGCGATGCACCTCGGCATCGGCATCAAACATCGACACTCCGAGCCGGCGCAGCATCGCCGCCGCCGTGCTCTTGCCCATGCCGATCGATCCGGTCAGACCGACGACGATCACCGCGATGGCGCCAATGTCTGCAGCACCGCTGCGCGCAATTCCGCAGTGACCCCGACCTCGGTGCCGAACCAGGCAGCAAAACCGGGCCGGCCCTGGTGGAGCAGCATGCCGAGCCCGTCGACGACGCGGTGTCCGGCGCCGCGCGCCGCCGCCAGCAGCGGCGTTTCCAGCGGCACATAAACGATATCGACGACGACCGCGCCGGTCGGCAGCGCTTTCAGGTCGAGGTCGAGCGGCGGCTGCTTGTCCATGCCGAGGCTCGTCGTGTTGATGACGAGCCCGGCGCCGTCGAGCACGGCATCGCGCCTGGCCCAGGCATGCACCGAGATCCGCGGCGCGCCGCCGCCGAGATCGGCGGCCAACGCCTCGGCATGGGCGGCGGTGCGGTTGACAAGGCGGATCTCCTCGACCCCCTCTTCGGCGAGCGCGGCGACGACGGCGCGTGCGGCGCCGCCGGCGCCGAGCACGACGGCCCGGGCACGCGAAGCGCTCCACCCCGGCACGCTTTCGCGCAGATGCTCGCGGAAGCCATAGGCATCGGTGTTGCGGCCTTCGAGAGTGCCGTCCTCGCCGACGATCACAGTGTTGATCGCGCCGATGCGCCGGGCCAAAGGTTCGACGCGATCGACGATCGACAACGCCGCCTGCTTGTGCGGGATCGTCAGGTTGCAGCCGCGAAACCCGAGCGCCGGCAATGCCCGCAGGGCCTGCGCCAGGTTTTCCGGCCGCACCGGCAATGGCACGTAGACGCCATCGACCCGGTATTGCCGGAGCCAGAAATTGTGCAACACCGGCGAGCGCGAATGCTCTACCGGCCAGCCCATGATCCCGGCGAGCTTCGCCCTTCCGCTGATGTTCATCGCCTGGTTCTCATTCTGCGAGCGCGCCGCTCGCGCGCAAAAACCCGAGCAATTCGATCAGCGGCAGACCGACGATCGCGAAATGGTCGCCCTCGACGGCGGCAAAGAGCTGCGCGCCGCGGCCTTCGATGCGATAGGCGCCGACGCAGCCGAGCAGCTGCTCGCCCTCGGCGGCGATGTACGCCTGAAGAAACCGGTCGCTGAAATCGCGCATCGTCAATCTCGGTTCGGCGGTCGCGTGCCACCTCGGCGCGCCGTTGCCGCACACGCACACCGCCGTGGCGAGCGTGTGGGTATGGCCGCGCAACGCCCGCAACTGCGCCCGCGCGGCGGCGAGATCGGCCGGCTTGTCGAACCACTCGCTGCCGAGAACGAGGATCTGGTCGGCGCCGATCACCAGGCTGCCGGGATGGCGCGCAGAGACTTTCGACGCTTTCGCAGCTGCCAATGCCGCGGCGCACTCGGCGGCGGAACAGCCGGCCGAACGCTGCGAGCGCCTGATTTCGCCTTCATCGATATCGGCCGGGTCGACCGCGAAGGCCACGCCGGCCTCGCGCAACAGGCGCGCCCGCGACTCGCTGGCCGAGGCAAGGACCAGCGGGTTAGCCATCTCCACCGTGCCGCCGCGCCAGCAATTTGTAGATCGCCGCGGCGGTCTCCTCTATCGAGCGCCGGGTCACATCGATAACCGGCCAGTGCTGTTCGGCAAATACCCGCCGGGCCTCGCGCACCTCCGCCCTTACCGCTTCGATATCGGTGTAGTCGCTCTCCTCGTCGTGATCGAGCATGCTGAGCCGGTTGCGCCGCAGCAGGATCAGCCGCTCCGGGTCGTTGGTCAGCCCGACAATGACCGGCCGCGTCGTGCGCAACAATTCCGGCGGCAACGGCACCCCCGGCACAAACGGCACGTTTGCAGCCTTGACCCCGCGGTTAGCCAAATACAGACAGGTCGGCGTCTTCGATGTGCGCGACACGCCGACGAGGCAGACATCGGCGTCGTCGATGCCCCAGCTCGACTGCCCGTCGTCATGGGCGATGGCAAACGTCATCGCATCGATGCGGGCGAAATACTCCCGGTCGAGCAGGTGCTGCTTGCCCGGCAAGCCGCGGCTCTCGCGGCCGAGATACGAGGCAAGCGCGCCGATGACCGGATCGAGCACCGGGATCGCCGGCACCTGCAGCCGCCGGCACCCCTCCTGCAGCGCCTGGCGCAGCATGTCGTTGACGAGGGTGAACAGGACGAGACCCGGATAGGCCTCGACCCCGGCAATCACCCGGTCGATCTGGCTGCGCGTCCGCACCATGCTCCACACATGCTCGATCGGCTGCGCCTCGTCGAACTGGACGAGGCACGCCCGCGCCAGCGAATGAACCGTGTCGCCGGTCGAATCCGACACCAGGTGGAGGTGAAACCGGGTCAGCACCGTTCCTCTGATCCCCTCTCGCCATCAGCCTGTGCAAAACCGGCCGGTATCTGGGGACAACCCGGCATTGCGCGCGAAACCCGCCAGCCCATCCCCATCACCACCCGCGCCGCACCGCACTTGCCCCGCCTGTGAACAACCGCGCCAGCAACCGCCGCAACCCGGGCACAACCTCGATATACGGCCATTTGTCCCCGTCTTTCGGTACCGGCAAGCGCCTCAATCGGCAGCCCTATCGCCGCAAATTCTATCCGTTTTCCCGAGCCTTCCGCAAACCGGCCGTCGCCGGCTTTATCGGGGAGCGATCGGGGGATGGCGATCAATCCCCGTCACCCCCAGCCATCCACCATCCACCACATCTTTTGATTCCTTTAGGGGAGGAAGGTAGGGTCGCGGCGATGATCGAAACCCTGCCGAAGCCGCTGTTGCGCGTTTTTGCCGGCGAGACCCTCAATCCGCCGCCATGGTGGCTGATGCGGCAGGCTGGCCGCTACCTGCCGGAATACCGCGCCTTGCGCGCCCGTGCGGCCGATTTCGTCAGCCTCTGCCTG
Organism: Alphaproteobacteria bacterium; assembly: GCA_030041385.1. Classification (GTDB taxonomy): domain Bacteria; phylum Pseudomonadota; class Alphaproteobacteria; order ATCC43930; family CGMCC-115725; genus DATARH01. The sequence goes on along the minus strand of JASHNY010000188.1, from coordinate 16,135 downwards.
ACCCCGCCGCTGGCGGCAGAGGCGACATTGCAGCCGATCCGCCGCTTCGGCATGGATGCCGCGATCCTGTTTTCCGACATCCTGCTGGTGCCCTACGCGCTTGGCCAGAAGCTCGGGTTTCGCGGCGACGGCCCGGCCCTCGACCCGGTTGCCGATCGCCATGCCGCGGCGGCGTTGAGCGGCGGGCAAGTGGGCGCACGCCTCGCGCCGGTGTTTGAGGCCGCGGCGCGGGTGCGAACCGAATTGCCGGCGAGCACGGCATTGATCGGGTTTGCGGGGGCGCCGTGGACGGTCGCGACCTATATGGTCGAGGGCGGCACCAGCCGCGATTTTGCGGCGGTGAGGGCATGGGCCTATCGCGATCCGGCGGGTTTTGCCGCATTGCTTGAACTGATCGAGGCGGCGACGATCGAATTTCTCGCAGGTCAGGTCGCGGCCGGAGCCGAGATCGTGCAATTGTTCGACAGTTGGGCGGGAATCCTGCCGGAGCCGGGTTTTGTCCGCTGGGTCATCGAGCCGACGCGGCGCATCGTGACGGCGCTGAAGCAGCGCTGTCCCGAATGTCGCGTGATCGGGTTTCCGCGCGGGGCGGGGCTGTTGTACGAGCGCTATATGCTGGAAACCGGGGTCGATGGGCTCGGTCTCGATACGGTTGTGCCGATCGGGTACGCGAGCGCCCGATTGCAGAGCCGGATCCCGGTGCAGGGCAATCTCGACCCGGTGTTGTTGCGGGTCGGCGGCGCGGCATTGGCCGAAGCGGTTGCCGCCTTGCGGCGCGGGCTCGGCAACGCGCCTTATGTGTTCAACCTCGGGCATGGGGTATTGCCGGAGACGCCGGTCGAGAACGTGGCGGAATTGGCGCGCCTGATGGCCGAGCCGCTGTCCGATTGACGAGATGGGGCGCCGCGCGGTCGTCTTGATGAACCTGGGCGGGCCCGATTCGCCGCAGGCGGTGCAGCGGTTTCTCTACAACCTGTTCGCCGACCGGGCGATCATCGATCTGCCGGCGCCGCTGCGCCTGCCGCTGGCGCGGCTGATCGCCTGGCGCCGCGCCCGCGTGGCCGGCGAGATCTACGCCCATCTCGGCGGGGCGTCGCCGCTGTTGCCGAACACGCAGGCGCAGGCGGCAGCGCTGGCCGCGGCGCTCGGCGACGAGACGCGGTGCTTTATCGCGATGCGGTACTGGCACCCGCTGACCGCGGCGACGGTGCGCGAGGTCAAGGCATGGCGGCCGCAGGAAATCGTGTGCCTGCCGCTGTATCCGCAATATTCGACGACGACGACTGGCTCGTCGCTGGCGCTGTGGCGGCGCGAGGCGGGCCGGCAGGGCCTCGACTGTCCGACACGGGTGATCGAATCCTATCCGGCCGCGCCTGGGTTTGTTGCCGCCCTCGCCGCCGGCATCGCCGAGGCGCTGGCCGAAGGGGAAGCGCGTGGCGCGCCGCTGCGCCTGTTGCTCAGCGCCCACGGGCTGCCGCTGAAGATCGTGCGCGCTGGCGACCCCTACCCGGATCAGGTGATGCGGACGGCCGAGGCGGTTGTTGCCGCATTGGCACGCCCGGCGCTCGACTGGCAGGTCTGCTACCAGAGCCGGGTCGGGCCGCTTGCCTGGCTCGGCCCGGCCGTCGATGACGAAATCCGCCGCGCCGGACGGGAGCGAGTGGGACTGGTCGTGGCGCCGATCGCCTTTGTCTCGGAGCATTCGGAGACGCTGGTCGAGCTCGATCGCGACTATCGGCGACTCGCCGAATCGTGCGGCGTTCCGGAGTATCGCCGCGTGCCGACGGTTGGCGCCGATCCGCGCTTTATCGCCGCGCTGGCGGAACTGGTCGAAGCGGCATGAGCGCGTGGCTTGCCGCGGCGTATCCGTGGATCAAGGCGTTCCACATCGTCGGCATCGTGGCGTGGATGGCGGGGTTGCTCTATCTGCCCCGATTGTACGTCTATCACGCCGGCGCGCGGCCCGGGTCGGACCAGGCGGAAACCTTCAAGGTCATGGAGCGGCGGCTGCTCCATGGCATCATGCTGCCGGCGGTGCTGGTCGCCTGCGGGCTCGGCCTGGTGCTGGCGGCGACGCCCGGGCTTGTCGACTGGCACCGCGGCTGGATCTGGGCAAAACTGGTGCTTGTAGCGGGGCTGATCGGGTTTCACCTGATGCTTGCGCGCTGGCGCCGCGCGTTTGCCGGTGACCGAAACCGGCATACGCAACGCTTCTTTCGCATGGTTAACGAGGTGCCGACGCTGCTGCTGATCGCGATCGTGATACTGGCTGTGGTCAAGCCGTTTTGAGCGCATTGCAGGAGCCGAGCGAGCATCGGCCACTTGTAATCCTGTTTGACTTGCATATCTCCTTTCGGTAAGGGAAGGCGGAGCCGCCAAACGGCATTCTTTGCCCCTTCCCTGCGACCCTTCCAGCACCGTCCCGCCCCCCGCAGGACCGCGTCCGTTGCAGGCGCTTCGCAGGCGATCGATCCCAATCATTCAGTCAGCGCGACGATAGCTCCATGAATCTCCAGGAACTCAAGCGCAAAACCCCTGCCGAACTCTTGGCGTTCGCCGAGGAGCTGCAGATCGAGAACGCGTCATCCCTGCGCAAGCAGGACATGATGTTCGCGATCCTGAAGCAGCTCGCCGAGAACGATGTGCCGATCTCGGGCGATGGCGTGCTGGAAGTGTTGTCCGACGGGTTCGGCTTTCTGCGCGCGGCAGAAGCCAATTATCTGGCCGGCCCCGACGACATTTACGTCAGCCCGAACCAGGTCCGCCGCTTCGGCCTCAGGACCGGCGACACCGTCGAGGGGCAGATTCGCAGCCCGCGCGACGGCGAGCGCTATTTCGCCCTGCTCAAGGTCACCTCGATCAATTTCGAGGAGCCCGACCGGCTGCGCCACCGCATCAATTTCGACAACCTGACCCCGCTCTACCCCGAAGAAAAAATCGAGCTCGAACTCGACGATCCGAGCAAGAAAGATCTGACCACCCGGGTGCTCGACCTGATCACCCCGCTCGGCAAAGGCCAGCGCGCATTGATCGTGTCGCCGCCGCGCACCGGCAAGACGGTGATGCTGCAGAACATCGCCCACGCGCTGGCGGCCAACCACCCCGAGGTCTACCTGATCGTATTGCTGATCGACGAGCGCCCCGAGGAGGTGACCGACATGGCCCGCTCGGTGCGGGGCGAGGTCATCAGCTCGACGTTCGACGAGCCGGCGGTGCGCCATGTGCAGGTCGCCGAGATGGTGATCGAGAAGGCGAAGCGCCTGGTCGAGCACAAGCGCGATGTCGTGATCCTGTTGGATTCGATCACCCGCCTCGCGCGGGCCTACAACACGGTGGTCCCGTCATCGGGCAAGGTATTGACCGGCGGCGTCGACGCCAACGCCCTGCAGCGGTCGAAGCGCTTTTTCGGCGCCGCTCGCAACATCGAGGAAGGCGGCTCGCTGACGATCATCGCCACCGCGCTGATCGACACCGGCAGCCGCATGGACGAGGTGATCTTCGAAGAGTTCAAGGGCACCGGCAATTCGGAGATCGTGCTCGACCGCAAGGTCGCCGACAAGCGCACCTTCCCGGCGCTCGACATCACCAAATCCGGCACCCGCAAGGAGGAATTGCTGGTCGACCGCGGCATCCTCGCCAAGATGTGGGTGTTGCGCCGCGTGCTGATGCCGATGGGCACCAATGACGGGCTCGAGTTCCTGATCAACAAGCTCAAGGAGTCGAAGAACAATTCCGAGTTCTTCGACGCCATGAACACCTGACCTGCGCCGTCATTGCGAGGCGCCGCCCGGCGCCGAAGCAATCTCCGTCAGGCTGAGAACGCCGAGATTGCTTCGCGCCGCTCGCAATGACAGACAGGCGCAGGACGGCAACTATACCGTAAACACGGTCGAGCCGGTGGTCTTGCGGTCCTGCAAGTCGCGGTGCGCCCGTGCCGCGTCCTTCAGCGGATAGGTCTGGTTGATCGCAAGCTTGACCGCGCCGCTCTTCACCACCTCGAACAATTCGCGCGAAGCGGTCAGCAGATCCTCGCGCTTGGCCGTATACGTGTTGAGCGTCGGCCGGGTCAGGAACAACGAGCCCTTGGCGGCGAGGATGCCGATATCCACCGGGCCGATCGCACCCGATGACTGCCCGAACGACGCCATGAGCCCCAACGGCGCCAGGCAATCGAGCGATTTGTAGAACGTGTCCTTGCCGACCGAATCGTAGACGACGGGCAGTTTCGCGCCCTTGGTGATCTCGGCGACGCGGGCGACGAAATCCTCGCGGGTGTAGACGATCGGGTAGTCGCAGCCGTTCTTTTTGGCGAGCGCCGCCTTGTCGTCGCTGCCGACCGTGCCGATCACCGTGGCGCCGAGATGCTTCGCCCATTGACACACGATGAGCCCCACCCCGCCGGCCGCGGCGTGAATGAGGATCGTCTCCCCCGGCTTTACGACATGGGTGCGGCGGACCAGATACCAGGCGGTCATGCCCTTCAGCATCATCGCCGCGGCCTGCTGGTCGGAAATGCCCTCGGGCACCGGCACCAGCCGCTCGGCCGGCATGACCCGCGCCTCGCTATAGGCGCCGAGCGGTCCGCCTGCATAGGCGACGCGATCGCCGGGCTTGAGGTCGGCGATCCCCGGCCCGACCTCCTCGACGATCCCGGCGGCCTCGGAGCCGAGCCCGCTCGGCAGCGCCATGGGGTAGAGGCCGCTGCGCTGATAGGTGTCGATATAATTGAGCCCGACCGCGGTGTGGCGGAGCCGCACCTGGCCGGGACCGGGCTTGCCGACCTCGACGCTCTGCCAGGCCAGCACTTCGGGGCCGCCGGTCTTCTCGAAACGGATTGCGTGAACCATTGACGCTCCTCCCGCGTGGGTATGCCGGCGCGACGATAGCGATGCCGCCGGCCGCCGTCACGAGCCTCGCGATCGGCTTTCCAGCGATAGGAGCGTCTGCTTGGTGGCCAGCCCGCCGGCGCCGCTATAGCCGCCGAGGCCGGATTTCGCCAGGACGCGGTGGCACGGGATCACGATCGGGATCGGGTTTTTCCCGCAGGCGCCGCCGACCGCGCGTGGCGCCGACCCGATCGCTTCGGCGAGATCGCCGTAGCAGCGCGTCTCGCCATAGGGAATTGCCTGCATCGCCACCCAGACGCGTCGCTCGAACGGCGAACCGGCAGGTTCGAGCGGCAGGTCGAATTCGGTCAGTCTGCCGGCGAAATAGGCGTCGAGCTGCCGCGCCGCTTCGGCCAGGAGCGGGCTGTTGCTGCGCGCCTCTTTGCCGCCCCAGCCGATGGCGACGAGCGCGTCGTCTTCCTCGGCGAGCACCAGTTTCCCGACCGGGCTTGCGATCGAAAGCCGGCGTTCCATCGTGCATCTCCCGAACAAAGCAGGAACCAGCAATAGACTACGACCGGGCCCCGCGATCCAGCGAAAACGCTTCGGTCGCGGCCGTAATGTTCGCTGCTAGCGGATCGCCCCCAGCGCCGCAATCAGGTCTTGCGGGTCGACGATCGGCAACGAGCACACCGGCCCGTCGCACACATAGGCCGCCGGCTTGCCGTTGACGAGACCCTTGCCGAACGCCGGGTGACCGGGCGGCAAGGCTGCATCGGGTGTCAGGGTCAGCAATATCCGGTTCGGCAGCGAGGCCTGATCCGCCGCCTCGCGCAGGGCGGCGAGCGCGGCGTCGCCCCGCGCGCCAACCAGCACGACCTGGGTCGGCTTGTGCAGGAGTTCGGCGTTGTTGAGCAGCGTCGCGAGGGGGAAGAAATTGCGCGCCGCCTCGCCCGAGAACGCGGCGAGGATTTCCTCGCCGCGGCGGCGATAGGCCTCGTTGCCGGTCAGGATCGCGAGGCGAGCGAGCACCCCCACCATGGTGCCGTTGCCGGCCGGCACTGCGGCGTCGGCGGCGGTCTTGGCGCGGGCGATCAGCCCCGCCGTGTCGGCGGCGGCAAAGAAATAGCCGCCTGCCTCGGTATCCCAATAATGGCCGTCGAGGACTGCGACCCATTCACGCGCCTGGTCGAGATAGGCGCTGTTGCCGGTCGCCTCGTGCAGGGCGAGGGCGGCGCGGCACAGATCGGCGTAATCGTCGACACTCGCCGGGTGGCGCGCACGGCCGCCCCGCCAGCTGTGCAACAGTCTTCCGTCGGCGCCGGTCATATGGTCGCGGACGAATGCGAAGCAGCGTTCGGCCAGCGCCAGCCAATCGGTCCGGGCAAAGGCCTGGGCGGCACGGGCCAAGGCGGCGATCATCAGCCCGTTCCAATCGGCGAGCACCTTGTCGTCGAGTCCGGGTCGCACCCGCGCCGCCCGCGCGGCCAGCAGCAGGGCGCGGCACTCGGCCAATTCCGCCTCGGTCGCCGCCGCCGCGAGCGCCGGATGGCCGAGCCGGTTGAGGATGTTGTGCCCCTCCCAATTGCCGCCGGCAGAGACGTCGTAGAAGCGCTTGAACAATTCGGCCCGCTCGCCGAGCACGGCATCGATCTCCGCCGCCGACCAGACGTAGAACTTGCCCTCTTCGTGCTCGCTGTCGGCGTCGAGGCTGCTGGCGAAACCGCCCTCGCCGGCGGTCATCTCGCATTCGAGCCAGCCGACCGTCTCGGCGACGCGCTGCGCATAAACCGGGTCGCGGGTCTCTTGCCAGACCAGGGTCAAAAGGTCGACCAGTTCGGCGTTGTCGTACAGCATCTTCTCGAAATGCGGCACCAGCCAGCGCGCATCGGTGGCATAGCGGGCAAAGCCGCCGCCGAGATGGTCGTAGATCCCGCCCTGGCAGATTGTCGTTAAGGTGCGCGCGACCGCATCGCGGTAGGGCGCGAGCCGGGTCCGCCGCCAGGCTCGCCACAGCATCTCGAATATCCCGCATTGCGGGAATTTGGGGGCGGTGCCGATGCCGCCGTTCAGCGGATCGACCTCGCGCAACAGGCGCTCGGCAGCCCGGTCGAGGAAAGCGGCATCGATGCCGCCGCCCGCGCCGGCCGGTGACGGCTCGGGCCGACCCAGCCGCTGCAGCGCCTGGCGCAACGCGGCGACGTTTTGTTGCACCTTGTCCTTGTCGCTGCGATAGGCGGCGCCGATGCCGGCCAGCACCTGCGGAAAGCCGGGCCGCCCCCAGCGCGGTTCGGGCGGAAAATAGGTGCCGCCCCAGAACGGCTCGCCCTGCGGCGTCAGGAACATTGTCAATGGCCAGCCGCCCTGCTCACCGAGCAATGCCAGGGCGTGCTGGTAGATCGCATCGAGGTCCGGCCGCTCCTCGCGATCGACCTTGATATTGATGAAGTTCTCGTTCATCGCCGCGGCGATGACCGGGTTTTCGAAGCTTTCGTGCGCCATTACGTGGCACCAGTGGCAGGCGGCATAGCCGATCGACAACAGGATCGGCTTGTCGGCGGCGGCGGCGGCGGCAAGCGCCTCCTCCCCCCAGGCCTGCCAGTGGACGGGATTATCGCGATGCTGCAACAGATAGGGGCTGGTTTCCTCGCCGAGGCGGTTGCGGTCCATTTCGCTCTCCGGGCATGCATTGGGCGCGGCCGGTCAAGTGTTGCCCAGCGTGGCTTGACAGGATAGGCTTTCCGCATCTTTTACAAACGAGAACGGCGGATCGCGCTATCTACTCCGCCCTGTTGCACGACCCTCCCGGAGAATCGCAATGGCAGATGCCCCCGCCGACCCGCGGCTGTTCTACGATCGCCATGTTTTCATGTGCAACAATGTGCGACCCGAGGGCCATCCCCGGGGCTGCTGCATGGCGCGCGCCGAAGCCGCCGGCGGCTTTGACAAATTGCGCGGTTATGCGCGCGAAAAGGCACGCCAGCTCGGCATTCAGAAGGTTCGCTTCAACGCGGCCGGGTGTCTCGATCGCTGCGAGTTCGGGCCGAACATGGTGATCTACCCCGAGGGGACTTGGTATCGCTACGAATCTCAGGCGGACATCGACGAGATCCTGGAGACGCACCTCAAGAATGGCGGCCGGGTTCAGCGCCTGATGCTCCAGCCCGACCAGCTGCCACCCAAGCACTGACGAAGCCGCCGCCCGAAACCGACACGATCTTTGCCCCGGCGACCGGGCCGGGGCGCGCGGCGATTGCCGTCATCCGGCTGTCTGGCCCACGTTCGCGCGAGGCGCTGGCGCGCCTCTGCGGGTTTGTGCCGCCACCGCGTGGCGCGCGCCGGGCGCGGTTGCGCGATCCGGCCGGCGGCAAGGTGCTCGACGACGCGCTCGTCCTATGGTTTCCGGCGCCGCGCAGCCTGACCGGCGAGGATGTCGCCGAATTTCATGTGCATGGCGGCCGCGCCGTCGTTGCCGGGGTGATGGCGGCGTTGCGCAGCATCGGCCTGCGCCTCGCCGAACCCGGCGAATTCACCCGCCGGGCGTTTCAGAACGGCAAGCTCGACCTGACCCAGGCCGAAGCGGTCGCCGATCTGGTTGCGGCCGAAACCGAGGCCCAGCGCCGCCAGGCCCTCGACCAGCTCGAAGGGCGGCTTGGCGAATTGTATCGCGGCTGGAGCGAGCGGCTGCTGCGGCTCGTCGCCCATCTCGAAGCGGCGATCGACTTCCCTGACGAGGATTTGCCGCCCGAAATCGAGGCTCGAGTGGCAGGCGAGAGCCGGGCGCTTGCGGGCGAAATCGCCGCCCATCTCGCCGATTCGCGACGCGGCGAGCGCCTGCGCGATGGCATCGCGGTCGCGATCGTGGGCCCGCCAAACGTCGGAAAATCCAGCCTTCTCAATCAGTTGGTGCGGCGCGAGGCAGCCATTACTTCGCCGGTCGCCGGGACGACGCGCGATGTGATCGAAGTCGCGCTCGATCTCGGCGGCTACCCGGTCGTATTGGCCGATACCGCGGGTCTGCGCGATGCCGCCGACGCGGTCGAGGCGGAAGGAGTGCGCCGCGCGCTGGCGCGTGCCGAGGCGGCGGAATTGCGGCTGTTCGTGTTCGACGCGAGTGCACCCGAGACCGCGCGCGGCGCGTCGGCCTGGCCGGGCGGCGAGACGATCCTCGTCGCCAACAAGATCGACCTCGCGGATGCGTCGGCGTGGTTCCCGCCCGGCGCGTTTGCGGTGTCGGCTTTGACCGGCGCAGGCATCTCCGAACTGGCCACGGCGTTGGCGGCGCGGGTCGCCGCGAACTACCGCGATTCAGCACCGGTATTGACCCGGGCGCGGCACCGCGAGGCGCTGGAACAGGCCCACGCGGCGCTGGAGCGCGCGCTCGCGGCCGAACTCGCCGAGTTGCGTGCCGAGGATCTGCGCCTTGCCTGGCGTAGCCTCGGGCGCATCACCGGGCGCGCCGATATCGAGGACATGCTCGACGTGATCTTTGCGGAGTTCTGCCTCGGGAAATGATGTTTCACGTGAAACACCGCTGACCCGGATCGCCGGGCGCAAGGTTCGAGCGCACCTCGACAGCGGTATCGAACCCCCGTAGATTGGCCGCATGAGCGACAGCAGCGATCGTTATGACGTCGTCGTGATCGGCGGCGGACATGCCGGCTGCGAGGCGGCCGCGGCGGCGGCGCGGGTCGGCGCGAAGACTGCGCTCGTCACCCATTCGCGGGCGACGATCGGCGAGATGTCGTGCAACCCGGCGATCGGCGGCCTCGCGAAGGGGCACCTGGTGCGGGAGATCGATGCGCTCGACGGGGTCATGGGCCGTGCCATCGACCGCGCCGGCATCCAGTTTCGCATGCTCAACCGCAGCAAAGGCCCGGCGGTGCGCGGCCCGCGCGCCCAGGCCGACCGCAAGCTTTATCGCGCGGCGATGGCGGCGTTGCTGGCCGAGATTGCCGGGCTCGACATTATCGAAGGCGCGGTCGAGGACCTTGATTTCGAGCGCAGCGGCGCCGTTGCGGGCGTGGCACTGGCCGACGGCAGCCGCTTGCGCGCGGGAAAGGTGGTATTGACGACCGGCACGTTTCTCGGCGGCCTCATTCATATCGGGCCGGAGAAGATCGCTGCCGGGCGGGTCGGCGAGGCGCCCTCCTACGGGCTGTCGCACAGCCTGCGCCGCCGGGGCTTCGCGCTCGGCCGGCTGAAGACCGGGACGCCGCCGCGGCTCGACGGCGCCACGATCGATTGGGCCGGGCTCGATCGCCAGCCGGGCGACGACCCGCCGGTGCCGTTCTCGTTCCTGACGGCGGCGATCACGACGCCGCAGGTCGATTGCCATATCACGGCGACGAATCCGGCGACCCATGCGGTGATCCGCGCCAATCTCGGCCGCTCGCCGCTCTATGGCGGCGAGATTAGCGGGATCGGCCCGCGCTATTGCCCGTCGATCGAGGACAAGGTGGTGCGTTTTGCCGAGCGCGAACGGCACCAGATCTTCCTCGAACCGGAGGGGCTCGACGACGACACGGTCTACCCTAACGGCATCTCGACCTCCCTGCCGCGCGATGCCCAATTGGCGATGATCGCGACGATCCCCGGGCTCGAACACGCGGCGATGCGGCGCCCGGGCTATGCGATCGAGTACGATTTCGTCGATCCGCGCGAATTGTTGCCGACGCTAGAGACCCGCCGCGTCGGCGGGCTTTACTTCGCCGGCCAGATCAACGGCACGACCGGCTACGAGGAGGCCGCGGCGCAGGGCATCGTCGCCGGCCTTAACGCCGCCCTCTCCGCCTCCGGTGCCGCTGCGCTCGTGCTCGACCGTGCCGACGCCTATATCGGCGTGCTGATCGACGATCTGGTGACGCGCGGCACCGCCGAGCCGTATCGCATGTTCACCTCGCGCGCCGAGTACCGGTTGACCCTCCGGGCCGACAACGCCGACCAGCGCCTGACCCCGATCGGGCTCAGGCATGGGGCGGTCGGCAGCGAGCGGGGGCGCGCCTTCGCGGCCAAGGCGGCCGCTCTCGATGTGGCGCGCCGGCGGCTGGAAGGCCTGCGGCTCACCCCGTCGGCGTTGCGCCGCCGGGGCATCGCGGTCAATGCCGACGGGGTCCTCCGGTCGGCGGCGGAACTGCTCGCGCACCCGGGTATCGATATCGCGCGATTGGCGGCGCTATGGCCCGAGCTTGCCGAATTGGCGCCCGCGGTCGCCGAGCAACTCGAAATCGACGCCCGCTACGCCGGTTATCTAGAGCGCCAGGCGCGCGACATCGCCGCGTTTCGCCGCGATGAGTCGCTGCTGTTGCCGGCGGCGCTCGATTACGCGGCGGTCGGCGGGTTGTCTGCGGAAATCCGCGCCAAGCTGGCTACGGCCCGGCCGACGACGCTCGGTGCCGCGGGACGCATTTCGGGGGTCACTCCGGCAGCGCTCGTGGCGCTGCTGCAATATGTAAAGCGACGGCCGTTGGCGGCGGCATGACGGCGCCGCTCGACGCGCAGGGTTTTGCCACGCTGACCGGTGTTTCACGTGAAACGCTGGCACGCCTCGAAGCCTACGCGGCGCTTTTGGTCCGCTGGTCGGCGCGGCTGAACCTTGTCGGCCGCAATACGCTGGGCGATCTGTGGCGCCGACATTTCCTTGATTCGGCACAGCTTTTTCTACTGATCCCGAGCGGTACGAAAAGCCTCGTCGACCTCGGGAGCGGTCCCGGCTTTCCGGGGCTGGTATTGGCGGTGCTCGGTGTGCCGGGGGTCGAGCTGGTTGAGGCGGACGGGCGGAAATGCGCCTTTCTGCGCGAGGCGATCCGGGCCACCGGCTGCGCGGTCGTGCTGCGCCATTGCCGCATCGAGGCAGTGCCGCCGCGCGAATACGACATCGTCACCGCCCGCGCCTGCGCCCCGCTGACGGAATTGTTGGCGCTGGCGGAGCGGTTCATCGGCCCGCGCACGCGCTGCCTGTTCCCGAAGGGCGAGCACGCCGAGGACGAGATTGCCGCGGCACAGCAGCAGTGGAGCATGACCGTGGCCCGCCATGGCAGCGTCGCCGACCGGCGCGGGGCGGTGCTGTGCCTCAGCGAGGTGATGCGTGCGCACGGCCCCGGCTGAGGGCGCGGCCCGCCCGGGGTTTCCCGGCGGCCGCGCGCGGACGATCGCGATTGCCAACCAGAAGGGCGGCGTCGGCAAAACCACAACCGCGGTCAACCTCGCGACCGCCCTGGCGGCAATCGGCCGGCGTGTGGCCGTCGTCGATCTCGATCCGCAGGGCAACGCCAGCACCGGGCTCGGGGCGGCGCGGTCGGCGCGCGGGGTTACCGTCTACGAGATTTTGCTGGGCGAAGCGGATTTCGCCGCCGCCGCGGTGGCGACCGCAATCCCTGCCCTGTCGCTGGTGCCCTCCTCCCCCGATCTCGCCGGCGCCGAACTCGAACTCTCGACGCGCCCGCGCCGCGAATTTCTGCTCGAGGCCGCGGTCGCCGGCGCGGCCGCATCCTTCGACGATGTCTTGATCGATTGCCCGCCGTCGCTCAACCTGTTGACGATCAACGCCCTAGTCGCGGCCGATCGGGTGCTGGTGCCGCTGCAATGCGAGTTTTATGCGCTTGAGGGGGTGGCGCAGCTGATGCGGACGATCGAGCGGGTGCAGCGCGGGCTCAACCCGCGGCTCGGACTGGAGGGCATCGTGCTGACGATGTACGACCGTCGCAACAATCTGTGCGAATCCGTCGCCGCTGATGTCCGCGGCCATTTCGGCAGCCGGGTTTACGACACCGTGATCCCGCGCAATGTCCGCGTTTCGGAGGCGCCGTCGCACGGCTTGCCGGTGCTGATCTACGACCATCGCTGCCCCGGCGCGCAGGCCTATATGCAGCTTGCGGCCGAATTGCTGCGGCGGCGCGGCGAGGGGCGGCGATGACCCCTCGGTCGAAGCGGCCGCCGCTCGGCCGCGGGCTGGCTGCGCTGTTCGGCGAGACCGATGGCGGTGCCGCGGCGGCGAGCGCGATGGCGCGCCTCGTGCCGATCGAATCGATTCGCCCGTCGGCGTTCCAGCCGCGCCGGCATTTCACCGAGGCCGAGCTCGATGCCCTGGCGCAGTCGATCCGCGAGAAGGGCATCCTGCAGCCATTATTGGTGCGGCCGGCCGACGACGCGGCGCAATACGAGCTTGTCGCCGGCGAGCGGCGCTGGCGCGCGGCGCAGCGCGTGGGCATCCACGAGGTCCCGGTCACGGTGCGCGAGGTGGCCGATTCGGAGGCGCTGGAGATTGCCCTCGTCGAAAACCTGCAGCGCGAGGACCTGTCGCCGCTCGACGAGGCCGAAGCCTACAGCCGGCTGGTGCGCGAATTCGGGCGCAGCCAGGCGAGCCTTGCCGAGGCGATGGGTAAAAGCCGCAGCCACGTCGCGAACACGATGCGGCTGCTGGGGCTGCCCGAGGCGGTGCGGCGTGCGCTCGAAGACGGAACGCTGACGGCCGGGCATGCGCGCGCGCTGCTCGCGGCCGCCGATCCGGCGGCGCTGGCCGCCGAGGTGATCCGGCGCGGCCTCAATGTACGCGCCACCGAGGCCTTGGTGCAGCGCCACGGCGAGCCGGCGCCCGCGAGCGTCGCACGGCGGCACGACGCCGACACGGCCGCGCTGGAGCGCGAGCTCGGCGCCCTGCTGGGCCTGCGCATAACGATCGCCACTCGCCGCCGGGGTGGCACGCTCAGCCTCCATTACTCGAGCCTCGATCAGCTCGAGCGGGTGCTGTCGCTGCTGCGGAACAGAAGACTAGGTTCTTAGTCCGGCTCTGCTGGGCCGGCCAGGTCGAGCAGCGCGGCGCGGCAGATGGTTTCGGCCGGCAGCCCCGTCGTCTTCATTCGCGCTTCGGCTGCCGACAGCGCATCGAGTTGCCGGCGCAGGCGCGGCTCGCGCCAGCGGGCGAGCTGGCGCCGAAAACTGTCATGCTGCTTGAAAAAGATCGGCGGCCGCGCGGCGCGCAATGCATCGTCCACGGCGGCGCCGGCGGCGACCCGTGCGGCCAGGCCGTGCAGTCGCTGGAAGTGGCGCAGCGCGGCGCGGATCACCGAAACCGGCGCCGCGCCTTCCTGGAAGACGCGATCGAGGGCGCGGTCGAGCGTCGCGGCATCGCCCTCGGCCGCGGCGAGCACGGCGTCGTCGAGGGCCAGCGCAGCGGCGTCGGCAATCGCATTGCGGGCGTCGTCGAGTTCGGCGCGCCCCCCGTCGCCGACGTAAAGCGCCAGCTTTTCCAGCTCAGTGCGGGTCACCAACCGGTCGTTGCCGAGATGTTCGACCAGAAAAGCGACGGCGTCGCGGCTGGCGCCGATCCGGTGCGCGCCCAGGCTCTCGCGGATCACCCCGGTCAGATCGCGCGCACTGTCGGGATAGCAGCCGATCGCGGCGCCCAGCGGCGAATCGTCAAAGCCGCGGCGCAAGGCCGAGCGGCCCGGCAAATCCCCGGCTTCGACGACGAGCAGCGCATCTCCGGGCGGCGCGAAGAGGAAGCGGACTAGGATGGGGGCTAGGCTGTCTGCGGCGTCGCGCACCCGCACGACGCGGCGGCCGGCAATCAGGCCGATCTGCGCGGCTTCGTCGAAAAGCCGCGCCGGTTCGGCAACCATGGCGGCGGCGCCGAAATCGGCGATGCGAAACGGGTCGTGCAAATCCGGGCAGACGGTTCGCGCGATCGCATCGGCGCGCTCGCGCACCAGCCCTGCATCGGGTCCATAGAGCAAAACCGCCCGAATCTCGGGGTCGGGCCGCCGCACGAACGCCTCGACCCGCGCCGGCGGCAGTTTCATGGCTTGGCGGATGCGGAGGCGATGCGGCGCTGCATGAACATGGTCAGGCGGGCGACGATCTCCTGCTTCAATTCCTCGGCCAGGCGGTTATTGGCGTCATTCTCATTGACCACCGTGGCGTAGCCGTTGGCCAGGATGTCGAAGGGCTGGTTGACGTGGATCGTGTTGTTAAGCAACACCTTGCCGGTCGCGATATCCCTGAGCGAAATCGTGGCAATCGCATCGACCTGGCCGGCGGTTCCCAACCCTTGCGATTGGATGCCCAGATCGGAAAGCAGGGCCTGCAATGTCGTGTTCAGCACGTAGCGCGGCGGGGTCGGCACACCCGACGGGTTCAGCGATTCGCGCAAGCCAAGTTCCAGGTTCTGGCCGATCCGCGCAGCGATCGGCGCGACCCGGATCGCCCGCAACTCGGCGTTGGCGGGGCCGGTCTCGCGGCTGGCGTAGAGCGGGGTCCAGCCGCAGCCGGATGCCAGAGCCGGCAGCGCCAGGGCGAGGCAGAAGAGCGCGCGCCGGGTCGGCATGTCAGGCCACGACGTTGACGATGCGGTTGGGCACGACAACCACCTTCCTCGGCGCCCGCCCGTCGAGCAGGCGGGTTACCTGCGGCAGGCCGAGGACGACCTGTTCGACCTCGTTCGCGGCGGCATCGCGCGGAAAGTCGAGGGTCGCGCGCAATTTGCCGTTGACCTGGACCGCGATCGTCACCTGATCGTCGCGCGCCAGCATCGGGTCGGCGGCCGGCCATTTGGCGTCGGTGATCCACTCGTCATCGTGCCCCAGCACCTGCCACATTTCCTCGGCGAGGTGCGGCATCATCGGTCCCAGCAGCAGCGACACGGTTTCGAGCCCTTCGCGCAATACCGCGCCGGCGCCGCCATCGCCGACAGGCAGATCCTCGAGCGCGTTGGTCAGTTCGCGGATGCGCGCGACCGCACGATTGAAGCGGAAGCGGTCGAGGTCTTCGGTCACGGCGGCAATCGTCTTGTGTGTTTGCCGCCGCAGGGCCTCGAGCGCCGGCGGCAAGCGGGGCGGGATCGCGGTGCCGGGCGGCGGCAGCCCGACCGCGGGTTCCGACACCATCCGCCACAGCCGGTTGACGTAGCGCCAGATTCCTTCGATGCCGGTCTCGGTCCATTCCAGGTCGCGCTCGGGCGGGCTGTCCGACAGCAGATAAAGACGCGCCGTATCGGCCCCGTAGGTTTCGACAATGTCGTCGAGCCCGACCACGTTCTTCTTTGATTTGCTCATCTTTTCGAGGCGCCCGACGATCACCTCGGCACCCGTCTTATCGACGAGCCTGCCGCCCGGATCCTGCTGGACCTCCTCCGGAAACAGCCACTCGCCCGCCGCGTTCTGATAGGTCTGGTGGCACACCATGCCCTGGGTGAACAGCCCGGCAAACGGCTCGGCCAGATCGAGATAGCCGCATTGGCTCAAGGCGCGGGTGAAAAACCGCGAATAGAGCAGGTGCAGCACCGCGTGCTCGACCCCGCCGATGTACTGGTC
>JASHNY010000187.1 GCA_030041385.1 Alphaproteobacteria bacterium | reverse complement strand
TCGTTGATCTCCTTGAGGATGCGCTGGGCGATTTCCTGCTGGCTCGGGGTCAGCGTCGCTTCGACCCCGGCGAACCAATCGACCGCGGCGGCGATGGACAGCGCCGCAGCCTCGCTGATGTGAAATCCGGCGACCTTGACCGCCAGGGCCTCGGGCTTGAGCCGGTCGCCGTTGCACACCTCGCAAGTCTTGGCCGCCTGGTAGCGGCCCAGCTCCTCGCGCACCCAGGCGCTGTCCGTCTCGCGGAAGCGGCGCTCCATGTTGGGCAATACGCCCTCGAACGGCCGGTCGGTGGTGTACTGCCTGAGCCCGTCGTCATAGGTCATCTTGATCGGCTCGCCGCCCGACCCGAACAGGATCGTCCGCCGCATCTTCTCCGGCAGGTCGCGCCACGGCGTATGCATGCTCTGCTTGAAATGCCGGCAGATGCTTTCGAGCGTCTGCGCGTAATAGGGCGAGGATGAATGCGACCACGGGCTGACCGCGCCGTCGTGCAGGCTGCGGCTGTCGTCGTGAACGGCAAGGTCGGGGTCGAAATAGAGCTTGGTGCCGAGGCCGTCGCAGGACGGGCAGGCGCCGAACGGATTGTTGAACGAAAACAGCCGCGGCTCGATCTCGGGGATCGTAAAGCCCGAGACCGGGCAGGCGAACTTGGCCGAAAAGATGGTGCGGTCACCCGAATCGGCGTCTTCGGTGATCGCGATCCCGTCGGCGAGGCCGAGCGCGGTCTCGAACGAATCGGCCAGCCGGTTGCCGAGATCGGGGCCGACCACCAGCCGATCGACGACGACCTCGATGTCGTGCTTCAAATTCTTGTTGAGCGCCGGCACATCCTCGATGTCGGACATCGTGCCGTCGACCTTGACCCGCTGGAACCCGCGTTTTCTGAGGTCGGCCAGTTCCTTGCGATATTCGCCCTTGCGGCCGCGGGCGATCGGCGCGAGCAGATAGAGCCGCGTGCCCTCCGGCATCGCCAGCACGCGATCGACCATCTGCGATACGGTCTGGCTGACGATCGGCAGCCCGGTCGCCGGCGAATACGGCACCCCGACCCGCGCCCAGAGGAGGCGCATGTAGTCGTAGATCTCGGTCACCGTGCCGACGGTCGAGCGCGGGTTGCGCGACGTCGTCTTCTGCTCGATCGAGATCGCCGGCGACAGCCCCTCGATCGAATCGACATCGGGCTTCTGCATCAGTTCGAGGAACTGGCGGGCATAGGCCGACAGGCTCTCGACATAGCGGCGCTGGCCTTCGGCGTAGATCGTGTCGAAGGCGAGCGAGGATTTGCCCGACCCCGACAATCCGGTGATCACCACCAGGCTGTCGCGCGGCAGGTCGATATCGATGTTCTTGAGGTTGTGTTCCCGCGCGCCGCGGATGCGGATCTGCTGCATGACCGACAGATGGGCCTCGAGTGATCGGGATGCGACCTTAGCGCGGGACGCCGCCCGGCGCCATCGGCGGGATGGGATCGGCGTCGCCAGGAAACGATACGTTATTCAAGCCGGGATAGGTTGCTATTCGCGGAAAACGCGATTTATTTTCGGAATAAACGAATTATTGTTGGGATATGCGACGAGCCTGCGCTGACCGGCGGCTGCGGCGCCCACGACCCGCGACCGCCCGAATCCGCCGCCGTGCGCTGCGGGCGGCGGCGACGGCCTTGTGGCTGTCGCTCGCCTGGTGCGCCGCCGCAAGTGCACAGCAGGCGGCGCCGGCCGCGCTATCGGCCCCGGTTCCATCGCCGACCGGCTGGGTCGCGTGGAACGGCGACAATTTTTTCGGCCCGTGTCGAGGCGATTGCAGCTTCGCGCTGCTGGGGGGACGCGAGATCAGCACCGGACTGGAGAAAATCGTCACCAGGCCGGTGGCGCCGTGGGACTGGCGCTGGGGTGATTCCGGCTTCGTCTCGGGCGTGTTCGCGCGCCGGCTGGCGACCCTCTGGGGCGCGTTCGACATCGTTCCGGAAATCGGCGTCGGCAAACGGTTCGGGGCGGACGCCAAGGCGGCCGAAGGGTGGGCCGCGCTCGGCTTCTATTGGACCCGCTTCCCGTGGGACAATTATCTGCACACCAAGATCGGCTTCGCCGAGGGGCTCGACCTGGCGACCCAGATCGACCGCGGCGAGCGCATTCGCGCGCTGCCCGGTCGCACCGGTTCGGTGCTGCTCAACTACTTCGCGCCGGAGATCGATTTTTCACTGCCGCGATTTCCGGACTATGAGCTCGTGCTCCGCATCAACCACCGGTCGGGGATCTGGGGGCTCATCAACAAGGTCAGCGGCGGCATCCAATACGGCGAGGCCGGTCTCAGGGTCTATTTCTGAGCCGGCACCCCGCGGCGGCAGAGGGAAGCGACCGGCGCCGCCGGCGGCGTGGTCAAGTTCCGCCGGTGGGGGTGGCGTCTCAGCTTGACATGTTCGGTCATTCCGGGATGCCCACGGCAACAGCCGGGGGCAGGCCCGGAAGCCATCAACACGGTCGGCGAACAGGGAAGGCTCAGCCGTGCCGCACGGCGGGAGAAGCCGGTGTCCATGGGTTCCGGGCTCACGGCTTCGCCGCGCCGCGGAATGACACCCCTATCAGCGGTCTCAGTCCGAAGTTTCAGAATGGGACACTGCTCGGCGGGCCCTCTGGACACGAACCTGCCGCGACGGTCAAACTCGCCCGGCACAAAGGAGCTTCCCCGATGACGATCATCGATTCCCAGGTCCACGTGTATGAGGCGAACACGCCGAAGCGGCCTTGGCACAGCGTGCCGAACTGGCCCGATCACGTCACCGGCGACGAGATGGTGGCGGCGATGGACAAGGTCGGTGTCGACGGTGCGATCTTCATCTCCGCCTTTTCCATGTACCAGTACGACGCCAGCTACGCGGTCGAGGTGCAGCGGGCTCATCCTGGCCGGTTCGCGCTCGTCAAGCCGGTCAACCCGGATGATCCCGCGGTGGCCGATGTCATCGCCGAGTGGAAGAATACGCCGGGCACGGTCGGCATCCGCATCATGCTGACCAAGGAGGCCAACCGCGCGCCGGACGACCCCGGCCTCGACCGGATCGCCCGCGCGGCGGTGGAATACGATTTTCCGGTCAATGTCCTGTTCTGGGGCAATGTGGACGCGGGCGCAGCGTTGATCGACCGCCACCCGGATACGCGCTTCATTATCGACCATCTGGCACTGCTGCAGCCGCGTGTGCCGCCCGCGCCGCCGCAGCCTTGGGCCGACCTGCCGAAAGTGCTGGACCTTGCAAAGCGCAAGAACGCCGTGATCAAGGTGAGCGGCGCCTGCACGCTGTCGCACGAACCGTTCCCCTATCCGGACATCTGGGAGCCGCTGGCTCGCGTGTTCGATGCCTGGGGTTTCGATCGTTGCCTGTGGGGTACGGACTGGACTCGCGCCTTCGCGGTCGTCAACTACGAGCAGGCGGTCGAGCCGTTCCTCAGAACCGACCGCCTCAGCGACAGCGAACGGGCGATGCTGATGGGCGGCGCCTGTGCCAAGGCGTATGGCTGGTCGCCAAAGAAAGGCTAGTTGCGTCGTAGCGCATGGTTCTGTTGGATTGAGGC
>JASHNY010000088.1 GCA_030041385.1 Alphaproteobacteria bacterium | reverse complement strand
CGCCCGGTGCAGAAGCCGCATCCGCCGATTTGGATCCCCGGCGGCGGCTCGGTCGAGACCTGGCAGTGGTGCGCCGAGCAGGACCACGTTTACGCCTATCTGTCGTATTTCGGCTACAAGGCCGGGCAGGCGACGATGACCGGGTTCTGGAACGAGATGAAGCGGCTCGGCAAGGAGCCGAACCCGTACCATGCCGGGTTTCTGCAATTTGTCGGCGTCGCCGAGAGCCGCCAGCAGGCCTATGACCTTTATGCCGAGCCGGCCGAGTATTTCTATGGCCGCTGCTTGCACCTCGACCCGCGCTTCACCAACCCGCCCGGCTATACCAGCGAAAACACGATGCGCGCCGGCGTGCAGGGGATGGTGTCGAAGGCGGCGGAGGGCAACGTGCCCGGCACCAAGCCGCCGCTCTACGCGACAAAGTTTGCGACCTTGGCGCGGCAGATGGACGACATCGTCGAGCGCGGCTACGTGATCATCGGCTCGCCCGACGAGGTGGTCGAGCAATTGACCACGGTCGCCACCGACCTCAATGTCGGCCATCTGATGCTGCTTTTGCAGTTCGGCAACATGGGCAAGGAATTGGCCCAGTACAACACCAGGCTGTTTGCCGAGAAGGTCATGCCGCGGCTCAGGCACATTCATTCCGAATGGGAGGACAAATGGTGGCCGCAGCCGATGGGCCGAAGCGAGCGCGCGGCGCCGGCGTCGTTCCGCCCGGCCGCGCCGGCGGCGGCGGAGTGATGTTAACAGGGACCGCGGCCATCTCGGCCGCATGCGGGCGGGACGCCCGCGCTCCGACAACAACAGGGACCGCGGCCGTCTCGGCGGCATGCGGGCGGGACGCCCGCGCTCCGGAAACAGCGAATGCCTGAACCGACAACCACTTCCGTCGAGATCAACGGCTTTTCCTGCCGCGTGTGGACGGCGGGTTCGGGGCCGAAGCTCGGCTTTCTCGCCGGGTTCGGCGGATTGCCGAAATGGGTGCCGTTTCTCGATGTGCTGGCGCGCGAGCGCACCGTCGTGGTGCCGTCATTGCCCGGCTTTCCCGGCGGCGAGCGCGGCCACACCGTGCTCGACAATCATCTCGACTGGGTCCTGGCCGTGCGCCAGCTTTTGCAGAAGGCCGGGCTCGACGGCGCCGATCTTGCCGGCAGCTCGGTCGGCGCAGCGCTCGCCGCCGAGATGGCGGCGATCTGGCCGCAATCGGTCAAGCGGCTCGCCCTGATCGCGCCGTTCGGGCTGTTCGACGAAAGCGACCCGCCGACCGACCCATGGGCCCAGCGCCCGCCCGACCTGCCGGGGCTGATGTGCGCCGACCCGGCGAGGTGGGAGGCGCTGAAGGCCGAACCCGAAGGCCATAACGATCCGGAGTGGCCGATCGAGCAGACCCGCGCCAGCGAAGCGGCGGCGCGCATCTTCTGGCCGCTCGGCAATACCAGGCTCGAAAGGCGGCTGCCCCTCATCACCGCGCCGACCCTGATTCTTTGGGGCGGCGAGGACCGCATCATGCCGAAGAGCTACGCCGACAAATTCGCGCGCGCGATCAAGGGCCCAACCGAAATCCGGCCGATCCCCGGCGCCGGCCATCTTGCCGAACTCGACAAGCCCGACGAGGTGGCGGCAGCGATTTTGGGCTGGATGTCATGAGGGCGACCCCTCTCCCGGGAGGATGCCATGCCGACCAAGCTCGACGACTACCAGAACAAATACGAGACGATCCGCTTCGAGCGGCGCAACGGCATCTTGCAGATGACGTTGCACACCGATGGCGGGCCGCTGCGCTGGGGGTTTTTGCCGCACGGCGAATTGCCCGAGGCGTTCTATGACGTCGGCTGCGACCGCGACAACCGGGTGGTGATCCTGACCGGCACCGGGGCGGAGTTTTCCGGCCCGCGCGCAACCCCCGGCACGTCGTCGTTCCCGGCCCGCCCGTCGATCGAGCGCATCGACCGCATCCACTGGGAAGGCCGGCACCTTCTGATGAAATTGCTGGAGATCGAGGTGCCGGTGATCAGCGCAATCAACGGCCCGGCCTGGCGCCATTCCGAGATCCCGCTGTTGTGCGACATCGTCTTGGCCGCCGACACCGCGCAATTCCAGGATTCGGCGCATTTCGCCTCCGAGGTCGTGCCGGGCGACGGCATGCACATCGTCTATCCGCTGCTGCTCGGCATGAACCGCGGCCGCTATTTCCTGTTGACCGGGCAGACGCTGGATGCGCGGAAGGCCTTGGAGCTCGGCCTCGTCGCCGAGGTATTGCCGCCCGACAGGCTGCTCGCGCGCGCCTGGGAGCTGGCCGAGGATTTGGCCAAGAAGCCGACCCTCGCGTTGCGCTACACGCGGCTGCTGCTGACCGAGGCGCTGCGGCGGCAGATGCACGACCTGCTCGGCTACGGGCTCGGCATGGAATTGCTGGCGCTCGGCGAAAAGCCGGAAGCGTAGCGCGCTTCGGTCACTTGCTGACCAGCGGGCAGCGCGACTCGGAGAGCGGCTGGAACGCCTGGTCGCCGGGGACCGTCGTCACCAGGCGCAGATAGTCCCACGGGTAGTGCGATTGCGCCGGGGTCTTGACCTGGAACAGGTACATGTCGTGCACCATCAGGCCGTCGGCGCGGATATGGCCGTTATGGGCGAAGAAATCGTTGATCGGCGCCGCCCGCATCGCCTGCATGACCGGCCCCGTCGCATCGGTGCCGGCATGCGCGATCGCCTGCAGGTAATGCATGATCGACGAATAGAGCCCGGCCTGGAGCGCGTTCGGCATCCGGCCGGTGCGGGCGAAGAAGCGCCGCGACCAGACGCGCGTCGCGTCGTTGAGGTCCCAGTAGAACGGCTCGGCCATCATCATGCCCTGGCTGGTGACCAGGCCCAGCCGGTCGATCGTATTGATCCGCAATGACAGCGCCGCGACCTGCTGCGGGCCCGGGATCATATGCTCCCTGGCCGCGTCGCGGATCGTGTTGACCGTGTCCATGCCGCCATTGGCAAGGGCGATGACCTTGGCCCCCGATTCCTGCGCCTGCGCCAAGTACGAGACGAAATCGGGCGCATCGAGTGGGTGGCGCGCATGGCCCAGCACGTGGCCGCCCGCCTTCTTGACGACCTCGGCGGTGTCACGTTCGAGGTCATAGCCAAAGGCGTTGTCGACGGTGATGAAAAACCAGCTGTCGCCGCCCATCCGGACCAAGGCCGGCCCGATCGTATGGGCAGCGGCATAGGTGTCGAACGCGTAATGCACGGCGGTCGGGGTGCACGCCTCGTTGGTCAGCCGCACCGCGCCCGGCGCGCTCAGCGACACGATCTTGTTCCGCGTGTGCCCGATCGCCTGAACGATCAGCGCCTCGGACGAGCCGGACACATCCATGATCGAGTCGACATGTTGATGGTCGAACCAGTTGCGCGCGGTCTCCGCGGCACGGTCGGTGCTGTTGCGGCTGTCGGCGACGACGAGTTCGATCGGCGCGCCCAGCACCTTGCCGCCGAAATCCGTGATCGCCATCCGCGCCGCGGTCACGCTGCCGGTGCCGGTGACGTCGGCATACGGCCCGGTCAGGTCGAGGATCAGCCCCATCTTGACGACGCCGTTGGAAATGCCCGGCGCAGTCGGGCGGGTTTGCGCCGCGGCGGCGAGCGTCGTCGGGGGCAGCGCAACGGCGAGGGCGAGGAGGGCCGCGAACCAGCGGACCGGGAAGGGTTTCATGACGATCGATAGGCCTCGTCGAGAATGGCGGTATGGACGATCCCATCCGCGCCGACATAGCCGCGATACATGCGTTCGGTATTGAACGGCAAGGCAATCGTGCCGCTGCGATCGACCGCGACGAGCCCGCCCGAGCCGCCGGCCGTGGCTACCGCGGCGAGGGCCGCGCCCGCCGCCTCGGCGAGGCCCTGGCCGCCATGGGCGATGCGGGCGGAAATCTCGTGGGCGACGGCGAAGCGGATGAAGAACTCGCCCTCTCCGGTCGCGGAGACGGCGCAGGTGCCGTTGTCGGCATAGGTGCCGGCGCCGATGATCGGGGTGTCGCCGATTCGCCCCGGCGCCTTGCCGGCCGTTCCGCCGGTCGAGGTCGCGGCGGCGAGGTTGCCGTCGCCGTCGCGGGCGACGGCGCCGACCGTGCCGTGGCGCCCGGCCGTGTCGGTCGACGCCAGCTGCGGCCGCCGCGATGCAGTAGCGAAATAGCCGGGCTCGGCAAAATCCAGCCCTTGCGCACGGCAGAACGCGATCGCGCCGGGGCCGGCGAGGAAGACGTGCGGCGACGCCTCCATGACCCGCCGCGCCGCCAGCACCGGATGCTTCGGCCCGCAGATGCCGGCAACGGCGCCGGCGCGCCGGTCGCGCCCGTCCATGATCGCAGCGTCCATCTCCTGGGTTCCGGCCGCGGTGAAAACCGAACCCCGGCCGGCATTGAACTCCGGGTCGTCTTCGAGCGCCACGACGGCGGCGGTGACCGCGTCGAGCGCGCTGCCGCCCGCGGCGAGGATATCGCGGCCGGCAATCAGCGCGCGGCGCAACCCGGCGTGACGGCGATGCGCGGCCGCCGGGTCCAGCCCCTCTCGCGGCGGCGCTCCGGCACCGCCATGAACGGCGAGGACGAATCGGGTAGCGGCCATGCTGCGAATGCACTCCGGGCGAGCGTGTTTCGCCGACAAGCTTAACCCGATGGCTTGCGGCGCGGTATGGTAGCTGCGTCAACGATCGGGAATAAACTGTCCGTGCCCAGTCCGATACGGCCCCGGCAGGAGAATGCGGCGGTCGCGGCGGCGGGCGCGGCGATATTGTCGCATTCGCGATCAGGGCATCTGCTGCGGCTGGTATTGATCGGCTGCGGCGTCTCGGTAGTGCCGCTGGACAGCGCGGTCAACATAGCCTTCCCCGACATCACCGGCAGTTTCGGCCTGCCGATCGTGATGATCCAGTGGGTCGTCATCGCCTACGTGCTGACCCATGCCGGGCTGATGCTGGCCTTTGGCCGCGTCGGTGACATCTGGGGCCATAGCGGCGTGTTCCGCGCCGGGTTGCTGTGGATCGGCCTCGCCTTTATCGCCTGCGCGACGGCGCCGAGCTTCGGCTGGCTGTTGTGCTGCCGCATCCTGCAAGGGGTGGGCGCGGGGCTGGTATTGAGCTGCGCGCCGGTGCTGGTGACGAGCCTCTACCCGGAGGCTCGCCGCAGCCACGCGGTCGGGATGTTCACGCTGATCTATGCGCTGGGTTCGGCGCTGGGGCCGCTGATCGGCGGGATGCTGGTCGCGCGCTGGGGCTGGCCGGCGGTGTTCTGGTTTCGCGCGCCGATCGCGCTGGCGACGCTGGCGCTGTGGCGCGGTGCGCCGGCCGCCGGACCATCCGGCAGCGGCGAGCGGTTCGATACGCCCGGCGCCGTGTTACTGGCGGCCGGGCTGGTCGGCCTGTTGTTCGCGATCAATGCCGCACCGCTCGTCGGCAGCGGCAATTTTCGCGTCATTCCGGCGGGAGCGGTGGCGATTGCCAGCCTCGCCGGCTTTGTCTGGTGGGAGCGGCGCGCCGCCCGGCCGGTGGTGCAGGTCGAGTTGTTTCGCGACCCTGGCTTCGCCCTGATCAACCTCGCCAATGCGCTGATCTACCTGGTGACATTTTCGGTCATGCTGTTCGTGCCGTACTATTTCGCCCGGCTCACGACATTGCCGCTGGCGGTTGCCGGCGCCGTGCTCGCCGTCGGCTCGGCCGGCATGGTGGCGGCGTCGCCGCCGGCGGGCTGGCTGGTCGCGAAAATCTCGGCGGGCAGGGTGGCGCCGGTGGGCGCCCTGCTGGTCGCGATCGGGCTGGGCTGGGTTGGGTTCTGGGGTAGCGATGCAGCGCTCGGCGAAATCGTCGCCGCCCTCCTCGTGCAGGGCGTCGGCACCGGCTTGTTTCAGGTGGCCTCGATGGAGATCGTGATGGCCGCCTCGCCGCCGGCGCAGCGCGGGGTGGCCGGCAGCCTGTCGATGCTGACGCGGGTGATCGGGGTGGTGACAGCCGCCTCGCTGCTGACGATCGGGTTTCGCGCCTTCGAGGCCGGCGCGCTGGGCGCCGGCGCCGGGACGAGCGCGGCGTTCCTCGCCGGGTTCGAGGCGATCTTCCGCATCGCCGGCCTCGCGGCAGCCGCGATTGCCGTGCTGGCGGCGTGGTCGGCGCGGCGCTTGCGCTGACGCCGGATCAGGCCGCTTTCGGCCCTGTGCCGACGCCAAGGCAGCGCGCGACCGCGGCCAGCAATTCCGCGGTTTTGAAGGGCTTGCGGATCGCGCCGTCGGCGCCCAGCAATTCGGCGATGCGCAGAATGTCGTCGGCGACAAAACCGCCGTCGCCACCGCCGCTGATCGCCAGGATGCGGGCGTCGGGGTTTACCGCGCGGATGTCGAGGATCGTCGCGATCCCCTCCTTTCCCGGCATCAGCATGTCGACGACGACGAGCTCCGGGCCGAGTTCGCGAAACAGCCGGGCGCCCTCCTGTCCGTCGCGCGCTGTCGTCACTGCATGGCCGGCGCGGGCAAGCGCGTGGCCGATCGCCTTGCGCGCCGCGCTGTTGTCGTCGATCAGCAGGACTGAGCTCATCGGGGATCCCTCGGCCATGCGCCGTTTTCCCCATTCCGGACAATCAGGGTAAAAATCGCGTAAACAGCCCGATGTCCTGCGACCGGCCCGGCTGCTATTCGGCGGCGTCGGCCCGCTCACGGCGCTGCGCCAGCCATTCCTGCATCAGCCGCGCATTGTCGCCCGGTATGGGCTCGTCCAATACAGCGGCACGGCGCACCCGGTCGGCGCGGAAATGCCGGAAATCCCGGCGCAACTCGCACCAGGCGCAGATCAGCGTCGCCTGCACGTAATAGGCCACCGCAAAGGGCTGGATCACCCGCGCCGTGCGGCGCCCGTCATTGTCTTCATAGACGATGCGCATCTTGCGCCCGTCGCGGATCGCGTGGCGGACCGTCGCCGGCAGGTCCGGCCGGGCCGGCACCGGCGCACCGCTCGTCGATACGTAGACGGGCGCCGCATTCAGGTAGTCGCGCAACGGGTCCGGGACCACCAGCGTCACCTTGGACAATACGCTGGCGGCGGCCTTCTGCAGGCCCGGATCGCCGGTGCGGGCGAGCATGCGCACGCCGATCGCGATCGCCTCGGCCTCGTCTTCGGTGAACATCAGCGGCGGCAGTTCGAAGCCGTGGCGCAACACATAGCCGATTCCGGCCGCCCCTTCGATCGGGATGCGGCGCGCCTGCAACACGGCGATGTCGCGATAGACGGTGCGCACCGTGACCTCGAGCGCCTCGGCCAAGGCCTGGGCCGTTACCGGCCCGGACGCGGCGCGCAATAGGCGGAGAATGTCGAACAGCCGGTCGGTGCGGCGCAGGGGCATCGTTGCTCCTGACAGAACGCTGTCAGGAGGGCAAGCCTATACTCGGCGCCATCGATGGCAAGGAGGATATGATGACGACCACCCGAACCGACCCCGAGGCGATGTCGTGGGCGCCCGCTACCGAGATTTTCGGCGCGGCGGCATGGCACGACGGCAAACCGATCCTCGAATTGAAGACATTGAGCGACCGCCGCGGTGAGGGCGGTGGGGTGGCCTATCTACTGAAGGCGACGCCGCCTGCGGGCAAATTGATCAAGATCGTCGCCGTAGCCCGCTCAGACGAACACGTCTTCGCGCTCAGCGGCGGCAGGTCGAAGAAATCCGGCAAGCCGGTCGGCACGCCCGGCGGCTATGCCCTGAACCCGGAAGGCCAGCCGCACAGCGCGATGATCGCCGACGAGAGCGTGAGCCTGGTGGTCTATGCGGGCGAGCCTGACGCGGTGAAATCGGTCGAGATCGTCGAT
>JASHNY010000186.1 GCA_030041385.1 Alphaproteobacteria bacterium | reverse complement strand
CGGCCCGATCTGCGGGCCGCCGGGGATCAGCGGCGCGACCTCGATCCGCCGCTCGGGAATCGCGACCAGAGCATTCGCCACCTGCCTGCCGCCGATGAAAACCGCACGCGGCACCGCGCTGGCGAAGCGGCGATAGCGGTATTCGCCATTGATGATGGCGGCGGGAATGCCGCCATCCGGCGCCGGCCCTATCGCCGACAGGTCCGCCCCCGATCCGGCGTTCATACGGCGGACCGCCGCAATGTCCTCGCGGCGGGGCGGCCAATAGGGCTCGCCAGGCCCGAGCGGAAACCAGGCTTCGGCCGCGCCGGAACCGCCGGCGTAGCTGAGGCCGATGCCGGCAGTGCCGAGAAAGTCCACCACCGCCGGCACATAGGCCGGGTCCGCGGCATCGCTCCCGGGCACCCAGCCCCAGCGCTGCGCGATGCGCGCCCAGCGCCCGTAATGGCTCGGCGCGAAGCCCCACGGCGCATCGTCAACCCAGGTCCATCCCCAGGGCGGCAGCCAGCACCAGACGCCGTAGCGAAACGGCACCCAGCCGTCGGGCACTGTCTGTGGGAACCACACCGCACCGTAATCGGGATTCTTCTGCCACTCCCCTTCCCCGGCGAGCGCGGCGGCGCCCGGCATCGCGGCAAGACCCGCGTCCGGTGCGGTGGCGGCAGTGGAATCGTCGTCGCGCGATCGCCACCAATCGGCGAACCCGTCGGCCGTGGCCTTTCCGCTTGTCGGCGCTTCGGCGGCGGCGCCCAACACCTCCGCGGTGCCGGAGGCGATCGTGGCGTCGATGCCGCCCCCGGCAAAACGGACATCGCCGGCAAACGCGGCGATGCGTACCGGCCCGTTGCCGGCGTCAGCGGCGATGTCGTACTCGCCCGGCACGGCGGGCCAGATGCCGCCCCGTGCCGTGTCGACCTCGAGCCTCGGCCCGTTGGCGCGCCGGCCGAGCCGCAAGCCGATGCGTCCACCGGCGAGGGCAATCTCGACCAGGTTTTCATCGAGCCGCACGATCGTGATCTCGCTGTCGGGCGCCAGCGCCACCTCGATCCCGGGAAGGCGAATCTCCGCCCGGCCGGCGCTCCCCGAACGCAGCGAAAACCCGGTCATCACCGGCTCGTTGACCAGCGCGGCGGACCACGCAGCAGCGGCGCCCGGCTGCAGGCCCGCCCCGGCTTCGGCAAAGCTTATCCGCCCAACTTGCAGCGGCAATGGGTCATCAGCGAAAGCGGCAATAGGGCAGAGCCCGGACACGAGCAGGCAGGCGATCAGCCGGTGCAATGGCCGCATCAGCCCATTATAGCATTTGCCTGGCGCCGCCGGCAGCCGGGCGGCGCGGTTCAGCCCTCGGTCGAGCGGCTGGCGTAACTGAACAGGTCCTCGTCGCCGAGTTCCTCGCGATGGCGCGCCTCCAGCTCGCGGTAATAGCGGCGCAAGGCGAAGGCTTCGCTGAGATAGCCCTGAATGCGGCGGTCGATCGGGTTGTCGACGACGGCGAGCGTGTGGGCGCCCGCGTTGGTGAAGGCATCGAGCGTCTCGCGCACCGGCTGGCCCGGCATCAGGAACTGGTTGGCGCCGCGGGCCAGTGCCCCGGCATTGACGCCGCCGCGCTCCGGCAGGGCGCGGTATACCTCCGCCAGGTCGAGATAGCCCTCGTAGCGTTGGTTGTGGCCGACGACGAAGACGTGCTTGCCGCAATCGATCGGGAATTTGCGGCACACCTCGGCCAGCTCCATGCTCGGCGGGATGAACGCGAAATCGTGCCGCATCACCTTGCCGACCTGCAAATCGTGCAGCCAGCCGATGTCATGCGGGCTATGCAGGGCGACGCCGCGCAGGTGGAAACGCCACGTCGCAAACGAATAGCCGAACCAATGGCGCACGACGAGGGCGGCAACGATGACCGCGACAGCGACCCCGAGCGTCGCCGAGAAATTTGAGGTCACCTCGAGCACAAGCATGATCATCGTGACCGGAGCGCCGACCACCCCGGCGGCCACCGAGCCCATACCCGCGAGGATGAAGATTGCCTCGTCCGCCGGCGCCCCCGGCACAAGGCGATGGATGATCATCGCCGCCGCCGTACCGAACAGGCTGCCGAGATACAGCGACGAGCTGAACATGCCGCCGCGGAAGCCGCTGCCGATCGACACCGCCGACCCGACGATCTTGGCAAAGATCAACCCGATCAGCAGCGGCAATTCATAGCCGCGCGAGCCCTCAGCCAGCGTGTTCAGGATGCCGCCGTGCCCGCTGCCGAGGATCTGGGGGTAGAACAGCGCGAACAGGCCGAGTATGGCGCCGCCGGCGCAGGGCCGCGCCCAGGACGGCAGCGATATGCGCCGCGACCATTGCTCGACGAACGTGACCCCGATCATCGCCGCGATGGCCAGCAGCCCGGCGGCGACCCCCATCACCCCCAGGATCAGGTAATGGCCGACCAATAGATCGATGTGGTTGTTGATGATGAAGATCGGCGACTCGCCGAAAATCTGCCGCGTCACCAGCGTCGAAAACACGGCGGCGACCAATACCGGCGCCATCGTCGCCAGGGTATAGCTGCCGATGATCAATTCGAAGGCGTAGAAAGCGCCCGCCAGCGGGGCATTAAACGCCGCCGCGATGGCCGCCGAGGCGCCGCAGCCGACGAAGGTGCGCAGGTCGTTGCGCCGCAGATGGAGCATCCGGCCGAGCCGCGAGGCCGTGCCGGCGCCGAGCTGGGTGTACGCCGCCTCGAGCCCCACCGAGGCTCCGAACCCGGCCGACAGGATCGTCAGTCCGGTCAGCCGCAGGCTGTCGCTCAGCGACATCCGGCCGCCATGCAAGGCGTTGGCCTCGATCGCATCGACAATGTTGCGCGGGCGCCAGCGCCGCATCAGGAACGCGACGACGCCATAGACGAGGCCGCCCAGGCATGGCACCACCAGGACCCGCCACGGCTCGATCATCAGCGCGCCGCTCAGATGGTCGTCGAACGGCAGGCCGAACAAGACATGATGCATTTCGTCGACGAGGTCGCGGGTGACGGCGACGCCGAGCGCAACGATCGAACCCATGGCCGCGGCGATCACGGTGAAGCCGAGTTCGCTGTTGCGGATGTTCTGGCGCAGAAACAGCCGGGCGCGCGTCTTGAGGTGGGGACCGATGCGGCGCTGGACCGGAAATACCTTGTCTTCCGCGGTTGCCACTTCCCCGTCCTCGATTACAAATGCTTCCGCGGGGCAGAGCCGCGAGCGCCCTACCCCGTCATCGCGTTGCAAAAACCGATCCCGCCGACAAAGTGGGATCGCAAACCGCCCGCGCAATTACCGCCACGAAAAATCGTGCGGCGAGTGCGCGAATGTCGCACATCCGACACGGAAAGCCGGCCGGCGCACCGGCGGCTCCCCGATTATACGTTAACGCATCGTCGGCATCGCGTATTCCGCACCGGTGCGGATTCCCGCCGGCCAGCGCGAGGTCACCGTCTTCACCCGGGTATAGAACCGCACCCCTTCGCCGCCGTACACCGCCGCGTCGCCAAACAAGGACCGCTTCCAGCCGCCGAAGCTGTGAAACGCCATCGGCACCGGGATCGGCACGTTGACCCCGACCATGCCGATCTGCACCCGCCCGGCGAACTCGCGCGCCGCATCGCCGTCGCGGGTGAAAATGGCAACGCCGTTGCCGTATTCGTGATCGCTGGCGAGCTTCAGCGCGGCCTCGAAATCGGGCGCCCGCACCACCGACAAGACCGGCCCGAATATTTCCTCCTTGTAGATGCGCATTTCGGGGGTCACGTGGTCGAACAGGCAGCCGCCCAGGAAGAAGCCGCTTTCATAGCCCTGCAATTTGAGCCCGCGGCCGTCGACGACGAGCTTCGCCCCCTCCTTGACCCCGAGATCGACGTAAGAACGGACCCGATCGAGATGCTGCCGGGTCACCAGCGGCCCCATTTCGGCGTCGCCGTCGGTGCCGGGGCCGATCTTCAACGCGCGCACCCGCGGCTCGAGCCGCTCGACCAGCCTGTCGCCGACGCCGCCGACCGCAACCGCCACCGACACCGCCATGCAGCGCTCGCCGGCGGCGCCATAAGCCGCACCCATCAGCGCGTCGGTTGCCTGGTCGAGATCGGCATCGGGCATCACCACCATGTGGTTCTTGGCGCCGCCCAGCGCCTGCACGCGCTTCCCGCCGGCCGCGGCGGTCGCGTAGATGTATTCGGCGATCGCGGTCGAGCCGACGAAACTGACCGCGGCGATGCCCGGATGACCGAGGATCGCGTCGACGGCCTCCTTGTCGCCGTTGACGACGTTGAATACGCCCGGCGGCAAGCCGGCCTCGGTCAAGAGTTCGGCAATGCGGATGCCGGCCGACGGGTCGCGCTCCGACGGCTTCAGGATAAAGGCGTTGCCGCACGCGAGCGCGATCGGAAACATCCACAGCGGCACCATCGCCGGGAAATTGAACGGGGTGATCCCGGCGCACACCCCGACCGGCTGGCGCACCGACCAGCTGTCGATGCCGCGCCCGACCTGCTCGGTGAACTCGCCTTTCAGCAGGTGCGGGATGCCGCAGGCAAACTCGACGACTTCGAGGCCGCGCACGATCTCGCCCTGCGCGTCGGACAGGACCTTGCCGTGCTCCTCGGTGATGATTTTCGCGAACGCGGAGGCGTCGCGTTCGAGCAGTTCCTTGAGCTTGAACATGACGCGGGCGCGGCTGAGCGGCGGGGTCGCGGCCCAGCCCGGTAATGCCGCACTCGCCGCCCGCACCGCGGCGTCGATCTCGGCCGCGCCGCCCAGCGCGACACGGCGCGTGCGCTCGCCGGTCGCCGGGTTGAACACGTCACCCCAGCGCGCGCCCGAGCCTTCGACCGGTCTGCCGCCGATGTAGTGATGGACATCGCTCATGCCCGCGCCCTCGCCTGCTGGCCCTGCCGCAGCGCAATATAGGCCGGCCCCGCCGCCGGAGGCAGCGGTTTCTCAAGCAATCGTGAACGCTACCGGATCGCGGCGGAGACCGCTTCGCCCAGGTCCCTGGTGCCGGCGTTGCCGCCGAGGTCGGGGGTGCGGACGCCACCGTCGGCCAACACCTCGGCGATCGCGCGCTCGACCGCCTGGGCCGCCGCGTGCTCGCCGAAATGGTCGAGCATCATCGCGCCGGACCAGATCTGGCCGATCGGGTTGGCGATGCCGCGCCCGGCGATGTCCGGCGCCGAGCCGTGCACCGGCTCGAACATCGAGGGGTATTCGCGCTCGGGATTGATGTTGCCGGACGGCGCGATGCCGATCGAGCCGACCACCGCCGGGCCGAGGTCGGACAGGATGTCGCCGAACAAATTCGAGCCGACCACCACGTCGAACCAGTCGGGGTGGCGCACGAAATGGGCGGTCAAGATGTCGATGTGGTACTGATCGGTGGTAAAGCCCGGATATTCCTTGGCGATCGCGGCAAAGCGCTCGTCCCAATAAGGCATCGTGTGGATGATGCCGTTCGATTTGGTGGCCGAGGTCACGTGCTTCTTGCGCGTCTTCGCCAGCTCAAAGGCATAGCGCATGATGCGGTCGCAGCCGCGCCGGGTAAACACGGCCTGCTGCATCGCCATCTCGTAGTCGCTGCCCTCGTAGAGCCTGCCGCCGATCGACGAGTATTCGCCCTCGTTGTTCTCGCGCACGACATAGAAATCGATGTCGCCCGGCGCCCGGTTCTTCAGCGGCGAGTCGACCCCGGCCAACAGCCGCACCGGCCGCAGATTGACGTATTGGTGGAAATTGCGCCGGAGCGGGATCAGCAACCCCCACAGCGAGATGTGGTCGGGGACGCCGGGATAGCCGACCGCGCCCAGGAACACCGCATCGAACGGGCGCAGCGTGTCGAGCCCGTCTTCCGGCATCATGCGGCCGGTCTTGGCGTAGGTCTCGCAGCTCCAGTCGAACTCCCGCCAGTCGAGCGAAAACCCGTAGCGGCGCGCGGCCGCCTCCATCGCCTTGATGCCCTCGGGCACCACCTCGCGCCCGATGCCGTCGCCGGCGATCACCGCAACCCGGTATGTGTTGGCCATACTTTCCTCCGCATCGGGGTGCAGCTTAGGGCGGATCGCCGGGGGTTGTCATTGCGATCCGCCGGCCTGACCCGCGGGGAAGCAATCCCGCGCCGCATTGCCACACCCGAGCGGATTGCCTCGGCGCCTCGCGCCTCGCAATGACCGGCCCTGTCAAACCTCGATCGTGCCCGTCATCACCGGGACGCAGCGCCCGCCGATCCGGGTCGTCAAAACCTGGCCGCCGCGCTTCTCGGCCGCGGCGTCCATCAGGCTCGGGCGGCCCATCTCGACCCCCTGGGCAATGCGCACATGCAGCATCAGGTCGGGCTCGGAGCTGAGGCTTGCCAGCAGGCCGGCCAGCGCGACATTAGCGCTGCCGGTCGCCGGGTCCTCCGGCACGCCGTGCAACGGCGCGAACATGCGCGCGCGGATGTCGATGCCATCGCCGCCGTCGCGCAGATACAGGTGGATGCCGGTGGCGCCGTCGACCGGGAAATGCCGGGCGAAGATGTCGGACCGCGGTGCCGCCGCCTGCAACGCCCGCCGCGTCTTCACCTCGGCGAAGATGAACGCGGTGCCGCACCCGGCGACGCACGGCGGGTGACGCCCGGTGTCGATGTCGTCGGCCGCCAGGCCGCACGCTTCCGCGACCGTTTCCACGGCAATCGCGGCGCCGCGCGACAAAGGCTGCGGCGCGGTCAGCCGGGCGCCGACGACCGCGCCGTCCTCGGTCAACAGGTCGAGCGGCACCAGCCCGGCCTGCTCTTCGAACACCAGCGGGTCGCCGGTCGCGCGGCCGTAGACGGCACCGCGCCGCGCCAGGACGAACGCGGTGCCGACATTCGGATGGCCGGCGAACGCCAGTTCCGCCTTGGGCGTAAAGATGCGGACCGCGGCCGTATGCGCCGGGTCCTGCGGCGGCAGGATGAACGTCGTTTCCGACAGGTTGAACTCCGCGGCGATCGCCTGCATCTGGTCGCCCGTCAGCCCCTCGGCCGCCGGCAATACCGCGAGCGGATTGCCGCCGAAACGGCGGTCGGTGAACACATCGACCGTCGCAAAGTCGTAGCGCATGGTCATCCCCGCAGCGGGTGGGCGTGGTCGAGCGGGCCGTGGCCGCGCCCGAACCCGGGCGCGCCGGCGATTGCCTTCAGCACGTAATCGCGGGCGCGATCGACCGCGGCTTCGATCGCCATCCCCTGGGCGATGCCGGCGGCGATCGCCGAGGCGAGCGTGCAGCCGGTGCCGTGGGTGTGGCGCGTGGCGATGCGCGCGCTTTCCCAAGTGCGGAACCCCGAAGCGGTCGCCAACACATCGGTCACCGTATCGCCCGGCAGATGGCCGCCTTTCAGCAATACCGCGCGGCAGCCGAGGCGCAGCAGGGTTTCCGCGGCGCGCTTCATCGCCGCGACATCGGCGATGGCCTGGCCGCACAGGATTTCGGCCTCGGGCAGGTTCGGGGTCAGTACCGCGGCGCGGGCCGCGAGATGTTGCTTCAGCGCGTCGACCGCGCCCTCCTCGATCAGCCGGGCACCACCTTTCGCCACCATGACCGGATCGACGACGAGCGGCACCGCCGGCGCCTTGTCGGCCAGCACCGCGGCGACGGTCTCGATAACGGCCGTATCGTGCAGCATGCCGGTCTTGACCGCATCGGCACCGATGTCGTCGAGCACGACCTCCATCTGCCGGCGGATGAAATCGGGCGCCACCGGCAGGATGCCGAACACGCCTTCGGTATTTTGCGCGGTCAGGGCGGTGATCGCGGTCGCGGCGAAGCCGTCGAGCATCGTCACCGCCTTGATGTCGGCCTGGATGCCGGCACCGCCGCCCGAATCCGAGCCGGCGACGATCAACACGCGACCGCGCATGCGTCGTAACTCCGCTTTACTCCGCAGCCCGCACCGATCCGCGACGCGGGCGGGCCGCATCGTTTTCATCGGCCTCGTCGCCGACGGCCAGGATCGCCTCGCAGATGTCGCCGACCACCCCGGAGAGCAGGGTCTCGTCCTCGCCCTGGGCCATCACCCGGATCACCGGCTCGGTACCCGATTTGCGGATCACGAGCCGCCCCTCGGTGCCGAGCCGCGTCTCGCCGGCGGCGATCGCCTGCTGCACCGCGCGCCGTTCGAGCGGCCGCCCGCCGCGGCCGAAGCGCACGTTGCGCAATACTTGCGGCACCGGGGCAAAGACGCGGCACACCTCGCTCGCCCGCTTGCCGGTTTCGACGATTGCCGCCAGCACCTGCAAGGCCGCGATCAGC
This sequence comes from Alphaproteobacteria bacterium, assembly GCA_030041385.1. GTDB lineage: Bacteria > Pseudomonadota > Alphaproteobacteria > ATCC43930 > CGMCC-115725 > DATARH01. Next base: position 5,049 of record JASHNY010000186.1, on the reverse strand, counting down.
CCGTCTCCGGTCGTCGCGTAATCGCTGAGGATGATGTGGCCGGATTGCTCGCCGCCCAGATTGCAGCCAAGTCCCCGCATCTTTTCAACCACATAGCGGTCGCCGACCGCGGTGCGGTGAAGGCCGATGCGCTCCCCGGCGAGAAAGCGTTCGAGGCCGAGATTGGACATTACCGTCGCCACCAGCGCGCCGCCGGCAAGCCGCCCGTTCTTGGCCATCGAGGTGGCGATCAGGGCCATCAACTGGTCGCCGTCGAGAATGACGCCGCGCTCGTCGGCGACGATCAGCCGGTCGGCATCGCCGTCGAGCGCGATGCCGATATCGGCGCGCCGCGCCAGCACCTCGCGCCGCATCTGTTCGGGAGCCAGCGCGCCGCAATCGCGGTTGATGTTGAGCCCGTCCGGCGCCACCGCAATCGGAAACACCTCGGCGCCGAGTTCCCAGAACACGGTCGGCGCCACCTTGTAGGCGGCGCCGTGGGCGCAATCGACGACGACGCGCAATCCGTCGAGCCGACGCCCGCGCGGGAAGCTCTGCTTGACGAACTCGATGTAGCGGCCGCCGGCATCGTCGAGCCGCTTGGCCCGGCCCAGTTCGGCAGGAACCGCGCGCCGCACCGGGCCGCGCTCGATGCATTCCTCGATCTGGCTCTCGACTTCGTCGGACAATTTGTAGCCGTCGCGGCCGAACAATTTGATGCCGTTATCGTCGAACGGGTTGTGCGAGGCCGAGATGACGACGCCGATATCGGCCCTGAGGCTGCGCGTCAGCATCGCGATCGCCGGGGTCGGCAGCGGCCCGACCAGCACCACATCCATGCCCATCGTGATGAACCCGGCGGTCAGCGCCGGTTCCAGCATATAGCCGGACAGCCGCGTGTCCTTGCCGATCACGACGAGGTGCTTGTGGGTGCCGTTGCGAAAGCACTCGCCGACCGCCATCGCCAGCTTCAGCGCCGTCTCTGGCGTCATCGGCTCGGTGTTCGCGGTGCCGCGAACCCCGTCGGTCCCAAAGAGCTTGCGTGCCATCGGCACCCCGCACTGCCAGATGTCGGATCGCGTATTCTTACCCGATAAGGCTCAACGATTCATCACCGGATGGCCGGGCGAGCACGCCTCTCCGGCCGGATGTGCCCGGGGCTGCGGGCCGGCTCCAGGCCGGCCCGGTTTCGTCGCTTTCTGAACAATCTGTGCCCAGCGCGTATGTCAGCCGCCGGGCTGCGGCTCCGGTTCAAGCCCGCTCGGCCGCCCCGACGGCGGCACCGAACTGCGCCGGCCCGGGCCGGGGCGCGGCTCGTCCGGTGTCGGGCCGGGGCCGGTGTCGCGCACGATCCGCTCGCCCTTGATGATGCGGCGGATCTCGTCGACCGAAAGCGTCTCGTATTCGAGCAGCCCGTGCGCCAGCGCGTGCAATTCGTCGAGCCGGCTGGTCAGGATGTCGCGCGCGGTATGCTCGCCTTCCTCGACGACGCGGCGGATCTCCTCGTCGATGACCTTGGCGGTCGCATCCGAGACGTTCTTGCGCTGGGTCACCGAATGGCCGAGGAACACCTCTTCCTCGTTGTCGCTGTAACGCAGCGGCCCCAGCTTCTCGCTGAAGCCGAACTCGGTGACCATGCGGCGCGCCAGGCCGGTGGCGCGGCGGATGTCGTCGGCGGCGCCGGTGGTCACCTTGTCGGGGCCGAAGATCAATTCCTCGGCAACGCGACCGCCGAACAGGCTCGCCACCATCGCCTTTATTTCCTGCTTCGACTGGCTGTACTTGTCGCGCTCGGGCAGGAACATCGTGACGCCGAGGGCACGCCCCCGCGGGATGATCGTGACCTTGTGCAGCGGCTCGTGCCCTTCGGCATAGAGCATGCACAGCGCGTGGCCGGCCTCATGATAGGCGGTCAGTTTCTTCTCGTCCTCGGTCATCACCATCGAGCGCCGCTCGGCGCCCATCATGACCTTGTCCTTGGCCTGCTCGAACTCACTCATCGCCACCGAGCGCCGGCCCTTGCGCGCCGCCATCAATGCCGCCTCGTTGACGAGGTTGGCGAGGTCGGCACCCGAGAAGCCCGGGGTGCCGCGGGCGATGATGCGCGGATCGACATCGGAGGCGAGCGGCACCTTGCGCATATGGACCTTGAGGATCTTCTCGCGCCCGACGACGTCGGGGTTCGGCACCACCACCTGGCGGTCGAAGCGGCCGGGGCGCAGCAATGCCGGATCGAGCACGTCGGGGCGGTTGGTGGCCGCGATCAGGATCACCCCCTCGTTGGCCTCAAACCCATCCATCTCGACCAGCAATTGGTTCAGCGTCTGCTCGCGCTCGTCGTTGCCGCCGCCAAGCCCGGCGCCGCGATGCCGGCCGACGGCGTCGATTTCGTCGATAAAGATGATGCAGGGCGCATTCTTCTTGCCCTGCTCGAACATGTCGCGCACGCGGCTGGCGCCGACGCCGACGAACATCTCAACAAAATCCGAGCCCGAGATCGTGAAGAACGGCACGTTGGCCTCGCCGGCGATGGCGCGGGCCAAGAGCGTCTTGCCGGTGCCCGGCGGGCCGACCAGCAGAACGCCCTTCGGAATCTTGCCGCCGAGCCGCTGGAATTTCTGCGGGTCCTTCAGGTACTCGACAATCTCCTCGAGCTCCTGCTTGGCCTCGTCGATGCCGGCAACATCCTCGAACGTGATGCGCCCGACCTTCTCGGTGAGCAACCGCGCCCGGCTCTTGCCAAAGCCCATCGCCCGGCCGCCGCCGCCCTGCATCTGACGCATGAAGAAAATCCACACGCCGACCAGCAGCAGCATCGGGAACCACGAGACGAGGATGCCGAACAGCGACGGCACATTCTCGTCAAGCGGCGCAGCGGTGATGCGCACGCCCTTGTCGATCAGCCGGTCAACCAGGCCCGGATCGGTCGGCGCATAGGTCGAGAACGAGCGGCCATCGGTGAAATGCCCGCTGATGTTGCTGCCCTGTATCGTGACGTCGGTAACCTGGCCGCGATTGACGTCCGAGACAAAGTCGGAAAACGCGAGCGTCGATTGCGGGCCGTGGTTCGAAGAGGTCTGGAACAGGTTGAACAGCGCGACAAGCAGCAGACCGATCACGATCCACAGTGCGAGGTTCTTGCCGAAATTGTTCACGCTAAGGGCCTTTCCCTACGGCGTCGGGCATCGCGCCGGGCGCGTTCGCGTCGATCTGCCGACACGTTAGTACAACAGCAAAAGATAGGATGCGTCCTCAATTAAACAACTGTAAAGCCCGCGCGCGTCGGCGCCGTGACCGGGCTAAACGAGAGCCGGGGCGCAGCGCCCGCGCCAGGCTGGCCGTAGCCGAGATGCGGCACCGCGACAAGCCCGCCCGCGGCATCGCGAAACGCCGGCAAGGCCGGGTGGACGAGCGGCGGCACGGAAGCCGCCGCGCGCCGGCGCAGGCCGCGGTCGAGCGCGGCGACGCCGGCTTGGCCGAGGCAGCCGAGCGTCAACGGTCGGCCGGCGTCGGCGGCGAAGGCGGCAAAGCGCCGGTCCCAGACGAGGCGCATGCCGGGGTCGAGTTGCACCGGCTCGGCAGCCTCCGGCTCGCGCATCACGAGGATGCGCCCGCGCCACGGCACGAAGCGGCAGCCGCCGAGTGTGCGTGCCCTGGCCGGCGCTTCGGCGAGGCCGGCGCGCAGCCGGGCCAGCCGCACCCGGCGCGGCGGATAGACCCCGCCGCCGATGGTCATCGCCACCCGGCCGAGCAGCGCTTCGGCAAGATCGCACGCTGCCGCCGCAATCGCCGCCGGGTCGAGCACGGCAAACCCGGCCGGGTGCAGCATCGCCGCCCGGGCGATCAGCCGGTCGAGCGCAGCCTCGCGCGCCACCCGCTCGCTCCCGCATTGCCGCACCGCGTCGAGCGTCGCGGCCAGGCTCGTGGGATCGTCGAGCCGGCAGTCGAGGCGCAGCCGCGCCCGCTCGAAGACCGGGTTGCAGTTGCTCGGGTCGGTGACGAATTCCTGGCCCTCGGCGGCGAGGAAGGCGGCAAGGCGGGCCCGCGCCACCGCAAGCAGCGGCCGCACCAGCCGGCAGCCGGAAAGCTCGCGCACCGCCGCCATCGCCGCCAGCCCGGCGACGCCGCTGCCGGCGCGGCGCCGGATCAGGTAGGTCTCGGCCTGGTCCTCGCGGTGATGCGCGGTCAAGAGGTGCAGGCATCCCCGCGCCCGGCACCACTCGGCCAGCAGCCGGTAGCGCGCCTCGCGCGCCGCCGCCTGCAATCCCGCGATCGGCTTGTCGCCGTCCCACGCCAACACGGCATGGGGGATCGCCCGCGCCGTCAGCCAGGCACCGAGCCGCGCAGCCTCGGCGCCGCTTTCCGGCCGCAGCCGGTGATCGACGGTAACCGCCCAGGCGCTGCCGCCGCGCGCCCGCGCCCAGCGGTCGGCAAGCATCGCCAGGGCAAGGCTGTCGGGCCCGCCCGACGTTGCGACAGCGACAAACGGATGCCGCTCAAACCCGCCGATTGCGGCCAGCGCCGCAGCCAGCTCCGCATCGGACAGCGGCGCGGCCGCCACCGCCTCGCCTCATCCGCAGCCGAGATGTTTTTTCTCGGCCATGGCGCGCTGCTTGATCGCGGCGCCGGGATGGGGGAAGGAGCGGTCGAGCTGCGCCAGTGCGACGCAGGCATCCTGCTTGCGGTCGGCATGGCCGAGCGCCACGCCGAGCTTCAACAGCTCTTCGGGGGCTTTGGCGCCGCGCGGGTAGCGCCTGTAGCCGTCGGCGAAGGTGCCCGCCGCCTGCATGTATTTGCGCTGCGTCAGGTAGAGATCGCCCAACCAATATTGGGCGCTGCCGGCCATCGGGTCGTGCGGATGCTGCTGGAGGAAGGCCTTCAGCGCCGCCTCGGCGCCGGGATAATTGGCCTGTTTCAGCAGGCCGAAGGCGTAATCGTACTGCTGCCTCGGCGATCCGCCACCGCCGGCAGCGGCATCCGGCCGGGCGGGCGGGGCAGTGCTGGCGAAACGCGGCGGCGGCGGCCGCGGCGGTCCCTCGCCCGGCGGCGTCAAGGTGCCGAAGATCGGCG
>JASHNY010000185.1 GCA_030041385.1 Alphaproteobacteria bacterium | reverse complement strand
ACGATGATGCGGCCCTTGGTGAAACTGACCTCCTCGCGGAGTTGCAGCAGTTCATCCCACCCAGCCTGACGAAGGGCCGGTGTGATGAATTTCGTGCAGATGTCCCGCTCGCTAAGGCCGCGCTTGTCCATGAGATCAGCGGTCTCTCATTTACTCCCTTGGGCCGCTTATGCCGTTCCCGGAGTCTGGCCAGCCTTTTATCGTCCCGGCTTCCATTATGTCCGCTATCCGGCTCCGAAGATACAACTTCCAAGAGAAATCAAGGATGTCCCGTCGGCGGTTCGACTGATGGCATCGAGCGTGGAACTGCGGGATTTTCGCGAACAAGCATAAATAGGTTGGATTACAGAAAAACAGGTATATATCGGAAGTAATACTTGTGATTATTACGGAGAAACAAAGATAATGGAAAATTCAATAATAATTGGTGATCGACGCTACGTGAAAGCGGATGCTCTGGCAAAGGACTTGGGTGTCCACAAGAGAACGGTGCTGCTTTGGGCGGCGAGGGGAAAGCTGCCGGTGATTTCGGTCGGTCATATGCGGTTATTTGACCTGTCCGACGTAGCGGACTGGTTTGACAAGTAGAAAGAAGAAAATAACGCATGAAAAACCCGCCTTTGGCGAGGCGGGCTTTATTTTTGGAGGTTTAATTTAGTGTCTAATGTATCTGTATTTATTGATTCTGGCCGGGCAGATCACCCGGTTTTCACGACTGGCGCGAAGGGTTCTCTGTCGATCCCGATTTCATTCTTCGACAGCGTGCGCGACAACGGCGGACGGGGCTTCCTCGCGGGCATCAACCACGAGATGCCATGGTCTGAGCTATGCGACATCCTCGTGGAACTCGCCGATACGCCTTACGACCACAAGGCCGATGCGCCGTTGTTCTCGCCCACGGTCTATTCAGGCACCCGCCGAGAGCAAAATGCTACGATGTCGGCGCTCGTGGTGATCGACGCGGATGGTGGGTTCGACTTCGACGCCGCCGTCCAGCTTCTGACAGAACGTAAGATCGAAGCCATCGTCCACACGACTGCCTCGAACACAGACGGCGACCGTTTTCACGTCCTCGTGCCGCTGCTCAAGCCGGTCGATCCCGACACGCATAAGGCGGTCGTCAATGCGGTCTGCGCGCTTCTCAAGCCCGCCTGGAAGCCCGACACCAGCAAGAACAACTGCTATTCGCTGTTCTATGTGCCGGGCCGCTATGTCGGTGCAAAAAACGAATTTGTTCACGTCGAGGGCGTGGTTTTCTCGGCGGACGCGTGGCTGCAACTCTCCGACCAAGCGCTCTTGAACGGACATGCCGCCATCAACGCCGAACCCGATGTCGGGGCCACGGAGACCACCTGGAAGTCGTCTTTCGACTGCCCCTACGTGGATCAGCAGTGGGTGCAGGAGTATCTCGGCCTGACCGACGATTTCTACAACGGCCTGTTCAGTTTCATGTGCCGTGTATCGCTGTCGGCGCTGCGGCAAGGCGTCGAGCTTACCCCCGCGCAAGTCGCCAACCTTGCCCGCGATGTCGAAAGCGTGTCGGGGCGCACGCACAAATCTTGGGATGTCGAGACCCGCGATCTCGGCGGAGAAGCCGAAAACGCTCTCGCCTTCGCCCGACGGGAAATCGCGCAGACCCCGACGCCGAGCGGATCGAGGATCGAGCGATGCGGAACGATGGCCAGTTTTCTCGACTGGATGATGAGCGACGATGCGGCGTTGCTCCGGCCTGCCGCCAAGCTCCCGCAGGAGAAAACACTTGATACCATCGCCGAGTGGGATGCAGGCCTTGATGGCGGCCACGTCGAACCACGGCAATGGCTGCTCGGCAACATCTTCTGCCGACGCTATGTGAGCACCGTCGTCGCAGATGGCGGCACCGGCAAGACGGCGCTGCGAATCGCACAGGCGATAGCTCTGGCGACAGGGAAGCCGATTACGGGCGAACACGTTTTTCGGCGCTGCCGGGTGCTCTATGTGAGCCTGGAAGACGATGCGGACGAGATGCGGCGGCGGATCAAGGCGTGCTGCCTACATCACAAGATCAGCCGCGACGAACTTCGGGACTACCTGTTTGTCGCGGCACTGGCCAACGGCCCCAAGCTCGCCACAATGACGAAGGGCAGTGGTGTCCAGCCGGGCGAACTCGGCAAGCGACTGGTCGAAATCGTCGAACGACGTCAGGTCGATCTGATCGTGCTCGACCCGTTCATCAAGTCGCATGGCTGCGACGAAAATGACAACAATGCTATCGACCACGTGGTCGGCATCCTGGCCGAGTTGGCGATCCGGTTCAATCTGGCCATCGACGCGCCGCATCATGTCAGCAAGGGCATGATCGATCCCGGCAATGCCAATCGCGGGCGCGGTGCCAGCGCCTTCAAGGATGCCGCCCGGCTCGTCTACACGTTGTCGAAAATGACGCAGGATGAAGCCAAGACACTCGGCATCGAGGAGAGCGACAGATGGCGCTATGTGCGGGTTGACTCAGCCAAGGTCAACATCGCGCCAGCAGCGGCGACGGCCACGTGGTTCCGGCTTATCGGCGTGCCACTCGGCAACGGCAACGTCGCCTATCCGTCCGGCGACGAAGTGCAGACCGTCGAACCGTGGACGCCCGTCGATCTGATGGTCTTGGTGGACGATGAAGCCCTTCGCGGTGCGATCCTCACCGAGATCGAGAGCGCCCCGGCGCACGCTCTCTATTCGGCGCGCCCGAACGCGGGTCAACGCCACGTCTGGGCGCTGCTCCAGCGCCACCTGCCCGACATCACGAAGAAGCAGGCCGAGAGGATTGTCGCTGCGTGGATCAGCGATGGTGTGCTGCGGGAAGTGAGCTTCAAGGACAATAAGAGCCGCGAGCGGCAGGGTCTTGGTGTCTGCCGGTGATGTCCCCCCGATCTTAACGGCGTGCGGGATCGGGGAATTCACCGTTTTCTCCCCGATCACGGTTCGAGGATTTGTCAGGGGGGATGTCCCCCCTGATCCCGGCCCCTATAGTATGTCTATCAGGGGGGACACACCCGGCGATGGGCGCACGTCGCGTCCAATCGCTCGTGCCGATGTCCTTCGCCCCACGATCAGACAGCAACTATCCAAGCTCGCAGGGGAGCCGCCGGTGTGCTCCGGGGCACGCAGAACCGG
>JASHNY010000184.1 GCA_030041385.1 Alphaproteobacteria bacterium | reverse complement strand
GGCGGCAAGGCGATTGTCGCAGGCAACGAGCGCGTGCTTCGCGCCCGCCTCTCCGACGCGCGGTTCTTCTGGGACCAGGACCGCAAGGTCAGGCTCGAAGACCGGGTTTTGGCGCTGAGGGACCGCGTGTTTCACGCCCGGCTCGGCAGCGTCTACGATAAGGTCGGGCGGGTCGAAAAGCTGGCCGGATATCTGGTCGATCAACTCTCGGCGGATTCCCGCTTTCGCAGGCATGACGAATTGAAGCGGCTGGCCGAGCGCGCCGCGCGCCTCGCCAAGGCCGATCTGTCGACCGGCATGGTCGGCGAGTTCCCGGAACTGCAGGGCGTCATGGGCCGTTACTATGCGCTCAACGACGGCGAAGACCCTGCGGTCGCCGACGCGATCGCCGACCATTACAAGCCGCTCGGCCCCAACGACACCTGCCCGGCGGCGCCGGTCGGCATAATCGTCGCGCTGGCCGACAAGATCGATACGCTCGCCGCCTTTTTCGCCATCGGCGAGCCGCCGACCGGCTCGCGCGACCCGTTCGCGCTGAGGCGCGCGGCGCTGGGCGTCATCCGGCTCGTCCTGGAAAACCGCTTGGCCTTATCGCTCGGTCACGCGTTCGCGCTGGCCGCACTGATCGTCGCTGAAGCGGTCGACGCCACGCCCGAGCAAGGTTCGATCAAGAATGCGCTGCTCGACTTCGTTGCCGACCGACTGAAGGTGCATCTTCGCGAGCAAGGCATACGTCACGATCTGATCGCCGCCGTCTTTGCCGTGGACGAGGACGATCTGGTCCGGCTGTTGGCGCGGGTCGAGGCGCTGCGCCAATTCCTCGATTCGGAAGATGGCGCCAATCTGCTGACCGCCTACCGCCGCGCGGCCAACATCGTCGCGATCGAGGAACGCAGGGATTCGCGACGGTACGACGGGCCCGTAGACACCAGCCTGTTCCAACCCGACGAAATCAGGCTCTGGCAGCATCTTTCGGGAATGGGAACGGCGCTTGGATCATTCCTTGAGCGCGGGGCATTTGATCGGGCAATGGATCGGCTCTCCACACTGCGCCAACCTGTCGATGAATTTTTCGAGCACGTGACCGTTAACGTTGACGACAAGGAGCTGCGCGAAAATCGGCTGCGTCTGTTGTCGCGCATCCGAGCGACGATGAACCAGGTCGCCGATTTCTCGCAGATCGAAGGGTAAGGTTCGGACCTCGGACACCCCTTTTGGTATCGTCATGGCCGGGCTCGTCCCGGCCATCCACGGGGATCCCCGGGGCAAGCCCGGGGATGACGAGAAAAAGGAGGAGCGAGGCGGTCGGCTGGCGCTGACAGAAAGGGAATGAGCGTGCCGATGACCAAATGGGTCTACAGCTTCGGAAACGGTGCCGCCGAGGGCCGCGCCGACATGCGCAACCTGTTGGGCGGCAAGGGCGCCGGGCTTGCCGAGATGGCCAATCTGGGCCTGCCGGTGCCGCCCGGCTTCACGATCACGACCGAGGTCTGCACGCATTTCTACGAGCGCGACAAAACCTATCCCGACGGGCTCGATGCCGAGATCGCGGCGGCCCTGGCCGCGGTCGAAAAGACGCTCGGGCTCAAATTCGGCGACCCCGGCAACCCGCTTCTCGTGTCGGTGCGCTCGGGCGCTCGCGCGTCGATGCCGGGGATGATGGATACGGTCCTCAATCTCGGGCTCAACGACGATACGGTCCAGGGGCTGGCGAGGAAAAGCGGCGACGAGCGCTTTGCCTATGACAGCTATCGCCGCTTTCTGCAGATGTACGGGCAGGTCGTGCTCGGCATCGAGCACCACCATTTCGAGCAATTGATCGAAGAGCACAAGCTCGACGCCGGCGTCGTGCTCGATACCGAACTCACCGCCGAAGATTGGCGCACCCTGGTTTCCGCCTTCAAGGACGTGATCCGCAGCGAAACCCGCCGCCCCTTCCCGCAGGATGCGCACGACCAGCTGAAAGGCGCGATCGACGCCGTGTTCGGCTCGTGGATGAACCCGCGCGCGGTGACCTATCGCCGCCTGCACCAGATCCCGTCTGATTGGGGCACCGCCGTCAACGTGCAGGCGATGGTGTTCGGCAATATGGGCGACGATTGCGCCACCGGCGTCGCCTTCACCCGCGACCCGGCGACCGGGGTCAACGAATTGTACGGCGAATACCTGGTCAACGCGCAGGGCGAGGATGTCGTCGCCGGCATCCGCACCCCGCAGCGCCTGACCCTCGCCAGCAAGGAGGCGAGCAGGTCGCCATTGCCGGCGATGGAAGAGGTGATGCCGGACGTGTTCGCCGAATTGTGCAAGGTGCGGCGGACCCTCGAAGACCACTACCGCGACATGCAGGACATCGAGTTCACGGTCGAGCGCGGCCAATTGTGGATGCTGCAGACCCGCACCGGCAAGCGCACGGCCCAGGCGGCGCTGAAAATCGCGGTGTCGCTAGTCGAAGAGGGCGTCATCGACAAGAACGAGGCGATCCGCCGCATCGAGCCGGCCTCGCTCGACCAGCTGCTGCATCCGATGCTCGACCCCAGCGCAAAAACCACGGTTCTGGCGCACGGCCTGCCGGCGTCGCCCGGCGCGGCCTCGGGCAAGGTCGTGTTCTCGGCCGACGAGGCGGAATGGCTCGCCGGGCGCGGCGAGGCGGTGATCCTGGTGCGGGTCGAGACCAGCCCCGAAGACATCCACGGCATGCATGCGGCGCGCGGCGTGCTGACCACTCGCGGCGGCATGACCAGCCACGCCGCCGTCGTCGCGCGCGGCATGGGTCGGCCCTGCGTTGCCGGCGCCGGCGACCTCAAGGTCGATTACGAGACGCGCACGATCAGCGTGCGCAACAACAAGATCGAGGCCGGAGACGTGATCACGATCAACGGCTCGACCGGCGAGGTGATCCTCGGCGAGGTGCCGACGATCCAGCCGGAATTGTCCGGCGACTTCGCGACGCTGATGGGCTGGGCCGACGCGCTGAGAAAGCTCGGGGTGCGCGCGAATGCCGAAACCCCCGCCGATGCGCGTGCGGCGCGCAATTTCGGTGCCGAAGGGATCGGGCTGTCGCGCACCGAGCACATGTTCTTCGAGGCCGACCGCATCGATTCGATGCGCGAGATGATCATGGCCGACGAGGAAACCGGCCGGCGCGCCGCGCTCGCCAAATTACTGCCGATGCAGCGCGCCGATTTCGCCGAATTGTTCCGCATCATGCGCGGGTTGCCGGTGACGATCCGGCTGCTCGATCCGCCGCTGCACGAGTTCCTGCCCAAGACGGATGCCGAATTCGCCGAGATGGCGCGGGTTTCGGGCAAGGATGTCGGCGAGATTCGCAGCCGTACGCACGCGCTGCACGAAGCCAACCCGATGCTCGGCCACCGCGGCTGCCGGCTCGGCATCACCTATCCCGAAATCTACGAGATGCAGGCGGTGGCGATCTTCGAAGCCGCGATCGCGGTGGCCAAGGAGACCGGCAAGCCGCCCGAGCCCGAGATCATGGTGCCGCTGATCGCGACGCGGCGGGAATTCGACATCTTGCGCGAGATGGTCGACCGCGTCGCCAAGGCGGCGATGGACAAGGCGGGGGTCAAAATCCCCTATCACGTCGGCACGATGATCGAGTTGCCGCGCGCGGCGCTGCTCGCCGGCGAGATCGCCGAGAGCGCGGAGTTCTTCAGCTTTGGTACCAACGACTTGACCCAGACCGTCTTCGGCCTGTCGCGCGACGACGCGGCGAGCTTCATCGGTGCCTACCAGCGGCTCGGCGTGCTGAAGCAGGACCCGTTCGTCACGATCGACACGGAGGGGGTCGGCGAGTTGATCCGCATCGCCAGCGAACGCGGCCGCGCCACCCGACCCGACCTCAAGGTCGGGATCTGCGGCGAGCATGGCGGCGACCCGGCCTCGATTCGCTTCTGCCGCGAGGTCAGGCTCGACTACGTGTCGTGCTCGCCCTATCGCGTGCCGATCGCCCGGCTTGCCGCCGCCCAGGCCGAACTGGAGGATGCCGGAACCGGGACAGCTTAGGTGTCATTGCGAGCGTAACGAAGCAATCCCGCCGGGATTGCTTCGTCGCCATGCCCCTCGCGATGACGGCGCCAGGCTCTAATCCGAGCCCAACCGCATCCAGTCCGGCCTGGTCGCCCGAACCTTTGCGCCATCGGCGTCAAGCGCCTGCGTCGCCGCTTCCAGCCGCAGCAGCGCCAGCCCGAGATCGCCACGGCTCGATCGCATCTCCCCGGCCTCCTTGCCGTCGAGCGTGAGGATCGTCCCGGGCGCGGGCGCAGCGCCGTCGATCCGCACCGGAAACAGCCGCCTTTTGACCAGGCCGCGATACTTGGTACGGGCGGTCAGTTCCTGGCCGATATAGCAGCCCTTTTGCCAATCGACGCCGTTCAACTCGTCGAACCCCGATTCGAGCAGCAGCGACTTGTCGACCACCAGGTCGCGGCTGCCGTCGGGAACGCCGAGGCCGAGCCGCAGGCGGTCATAGGCGGCGAAATCGGCCTCGGCCAGCCCGAGCGCGGCAAGCGCCGGGCGCAGTTCCGTGCGCGGCAGGATGCAGCGCGCGCCGAGTTCGGCGAGGCGGGGATCGACCAGTGCCAAGCCGTTGCCGAACAGGCGCGCCGTGCCCGCCGCCGCGGGCAGGCCGAGTGCGGCGAGCGCGCCGTCGCCGAACACCGCCGCCACCGCCAGATCGGGGAGTTCGTCGAGCGAAACCTTGGAGCGCAGCCGGTAGACCGACAACCGCCGCCGCAGATCGGCCAGCCGCGCCGCCTCGGCATCGAGCCAGATCGCCTCGCCCGTCGCGACCATGATGAAATCGTGCAGGTAGCGGCCCTGCGCGGTCAGCAGGGCGGCATACACCGCGCGCGCGGCACCGAGCCTTGCGACATCGTTCGACACCAGCCCCTGCAGAAAGGCTTGGCGGTCGTCGCCGGAGACGGCGAGCACGCCGCGGTCGTCGAGCACGACGAAACAGCCCTCCGGCATCGGTCTGACCTCGGCAACAGCGGTTGACGGGGTACAGGTAGCCGGCGGCCGCTTGCTTGGCAAGGCAACGGGGCCGGGCTATAA
>JASHNY010000183.1 GCA_030041385.1 Alphaproteobacteria bacterium | reverse complement strand
AGCCCGGCACCGGCGCGGCAGCGGGCTGCGGCGCGGCGGCGGCGGTGCGCTTCGGCCGGGCCTCCTGGACCGAGGCAAGGCGCAGCCCTTCGCCCGACCATCCGGCACGGCTGCCGATCAATCCGCTCGTGTCGAACGCGAACGGCGCCAGCAATCCGCCCCAGCCGGCGCGGCACAGCGTGTACCAGCTCGGCGCCCCGTTGGCCGGGTTGCGGGTCTGCCAGCCGCAGACATAGAGCCGGTCTTCGGCCCGGGTCAGCGCGACGTAAAGCAGGCGCCGGTATTCCTGCAGGGCGCGGCGGCGGGCGGCGGCGCGCTCGGCCTCGTAGAACGGCGCCGCAAGGTCGCCACGCGGGCGCCACAAGGGCAATTCCGCCGCCTCGCTCCACAACACCGCCATCGCCGGATCGGGGAGCTGCATCGTATCGGGCACGAACACGATCGGCGCTTCGAGCCCCTTGGCGCCGTGCACGGTCAGGATGCGCACCTCGTCGCGCCGGCGCTCGCCGAAATCGCGCTTGACCTCGATATCGCCGGCGACGAGCCAGTGCAGAAACCCCTGCAACGACGGCACGTGCTCCCGCTCATAGGCGAGGCAGAGGGCGAGGAATTCCTCGATCGGGTCTTCCGCCTCGGCGCCGAGCCGTTCCAGCATCGCCCGCCGGCCATGCGGGCCGCCGAGAATGTGGGCGTAAAGCTCGTAGGGCGGCGTGTAGTCGGCGCGCGCCAGCAGCGCGGCGAGGCGCTCGGCCATGTCGCCCAGCACGGGGTCGCGCGCCGCCGCGCGGCCGAGCCGCTGCCACAGCGACTGCCCGTGCCGGTCATAGGCGAGGTCGAACAGCGCCTCCTCGGAAATCCCGAACAACGGCCCCTTCAATACCGTGGCGAGGGTCAGGTCATCCTCGGGCAACAGGAGGAACTGGCCGAGCGCCACCAAATCCTGGACCGCCAGCTGCTCGGTCAATACCAGCCGGTCGGCGCCGGCGACCGGAACGTTGCGCTGCTTGAGGGCGCGCAGCAGGTCGCGGTCGAACCGGCTGCGCCGCCGCACCAAGACCATCACGTCGCCGGGGCGGATCGGCCGGTCGTGCGATTCGAGCCGCTCGCCGGTGGCGAGCCAGCGCGCGATCGTCGCCGCGATCGCCTGGGCCAGCCGCGTGCACGGCTCCAGCGGGCGCGGCGCAGGCATCGGCCCGCCGGGCTCGCCCGCCTCCTCCGGCTCGGGCAATACCGGCGGCCACAATTCGACCAGCCCCGCCTGCCCGGCGCGGGCGGCGACATGGCGGATCGGCCGGGCGTCGAGGGCGACCCCATCCGATGCGGCCTCTGCCGCGAATACCGCATCGATCGCGCGCAACAACGGCTCGGCGGCGCGGAACGAGATGTCGAGCGGCACGGTCCGCCACTTTTGCGTCGCGGCGGCGACCCGCGCCTCGAAATGGTCGCGCATGGCGATGAAGGCGCGCGGATCGGCGCGCTGAAAGCTGTAGATCGACTGCTTGGCGTCGCCGACCGCAAACACCGTGCGCGGCCGCAGGTGCGCGCCCTCGCCGGCAAAGAACTCCTCGGCCAGCGCGGCGACGATCTCCCATTGCTCGGGGTTGGTGTCCTGCGCCTCGTCGATCAGGATGTGGTCGAGCCCGCCGTCGAGCTTGAACAGCACCCACGGCGCAATGCCGGGCCGGCGCAACAAGGCCAATGTCTTGGCGACGAGGTCGTCGTAATCGAGCTGGCCATGCAAACCCTTGTGCCGCTCGTAAATGTCGAGCAGGGCAGCGCCGAGCCGGGTCAGCGCGAGCGTCGCCTCGATAACCTGCACGCTGCCGTACCTCTCGCGATGGCGCAACACCCGCGCCGCCTCGGCGCCGAGCACGGCGGCGAGGTCGCAGGCGGCGCTCTTCGCCGCCCGCCGGGTGCAAAGCTGCGCACGGATCGCGCCGTCCTGGGTCAGAAAGACATTGCTGTAGGCGGCAATGCCGGCGGCGCCTCGGGGTTCGGCTTCCCACCACGCGGCGAGCAGAGCGGCGCGCTCGCGGTCGCTCGGCGATCCCGCCATCAGGGCGGCGATCGCCTGCCGCAGTTGGCCCGCATCGCCGCCGGCGCAGAATTCCGCGGCGAGCGCCTCGGCCGTCGCGGTCTCGGCCAGGCCGAAGGCGGTGCACAGCCGCGCCCGCAGCGGCCCCTCGCCGCCCGCCAGCGCGACGCCGAGCTTGCCCCGCTCGCCCGCCAGCGCCGCGATCAATTCGGCGAAGCGTTCTTCCGGCGCGTGACGGGCGACGATCGCCAGCGCCTCGGCGAGTTCCGGCGCGGCGCCGCTGCGCGCCAGCGCCAATACCTTCTCGCCGGCCTCGTCCAGCGCATCCTTGGCGCTGCGCTCGTCGATGACGGCGAATTCAGGCGACACCCCGGCTTCGAGCGGGAAGCGGCGCAGCAGCGACTGGCAGAAGGCGTGGATCGTCGAAATCTTGGCGCCGCCCGGCGTATCGAGCAGGCGGGTGAACAGCTGAGCGGCGCGGGCGAGCGTCGCCG
>JASHNY010000087.1 GCA_030041385.1 Alphaproteobacteria bacterium | reverse complement strand
CGGCGCGGCCGCCGTCGCCAACGGGCCGCGCGACGGCAACTCGGCCCCGGCGGCCTGCCGCAGATGGGCGCGGACGCCGGCGCCGACCTCTTCGAGCCGCTCGGCGACGCTGGTGAATGGCGGCGCAGCGGGTTCCGGTGCCTCGGCTCGCCGCGGCGGCCGCGCCACCCATGGCGCAGGCCGAGGCCGACGCAAGGCGACGCGCAGCTCGGGCCGGGAAGGCGGCGCGACAGCGGCTGCCGTCGCATTCGGCCGCGCAGCCGGGCGCGGCGGAATTTCCGGCACCGGCTCCGGCGGCGCTTTGGCCGCGGGCGGCGGCGGTGGTGCTTCGACCACGGGCGGCGGCGGGTCGGGAGCGGGCGGCGGCGCGGCCTCCTCTACAAGCTCGGGCAGCGCCACCCATTCGATCACATCGGGGCCGGCAGGTTCGGCTGCCGTACCGAGTGGCGGCGCGGATGCCGGCTCAGGCACCGGATCGGGCAGGACGATCCATTCGATCACCCCGAATGCGGCGACGGGCGGCTCATCTGGCGGCGGCTCGGGCGCCGCCGGCTCCGGCCCGTCAAAGCCGATCGTCTCCACCGCGGCGTGGAATGCCGGCGAGACGGCGGCGGCGTCCGCGGTCGCCGCTGCGAAGGGTGAATCGGGAATCGCGATCCGCAATACCGGGGCGGTCAGCCAGCTCGGCACCGGTGCCGACCCGGCGGCTGCGGGCCGGAGCCCCGCTATCTCCGCAAGAGGCGGCTCGGCAGGCGGCCGCTCCTCGGCCGGTGCGATCGGCGAATTCGAGATCACGAGCCTGTCACATGCCGTCGGGAAATGCCTTCGCCGCACGCAATCGAGGGCCGGTGGGGTCGGACCGCGCCGTTATCATAGCCGATCGGCCTGTCGTTGCCAGGAACGATTCGGCGCGCACGCAGCGGAACACGCTGATCCTGGCGCGCATTTTGTGGCAGAAAGGAATGTCACGCAGCTCGGGCAACAGAGGATGCCGCCCGCACCCACCCTGCTGGCGATCGACCAGGGGACGACCAGCACCCGCGCGATCCTGTTCGAGGCGGACGGCGCGGTGCGCCACATCGCGCGCGCAGAACTTCCCCAGATCCATCCGCGGCCCGGCTGGGTCGAGCACGATCCCGAGGAAATCTGGCGCGGTGTCGTCGCCACCTGCCGCGAGGCGATCGCCGCGGCACAGGCGCGGTCCCTCGGGCCGGTGGCGGCGATCGGCATCACCAACCAGCGCGAAACGACGCTGCTGTGGGAGCGCGCCAGCGGCCGCCCGGTGCACAACGCGATCGTCTGGCAGGACCGCCGCACCGCCGATCTGTGCGCGCGCTGGCAGGCGGAGGGCCTCTCCGACACCGTCGCCGAGCGCACCGGCCTCGTCATCGACCCGTATTTCTCGGCGTCTAAGATTCGCTGGCTGCTTGATACCCAGCCGGGTCTGGCCGAACGCGCCCGCGCCGGCGAGATCGCCTTCGGCACGATCGACAGCTTCCTGTTGTGGCGGCTGTCGGGCGGCCGATTGCATGCGACCGATGTGACCAACGCTTCGCGCACGATGCTGTACGACCTCAACCGCCTCGCCTGGGACGAGGACCTGCTCGACGCCTTCGGCATCCCGCGCGCAATTCTGCCGGAGGTGCGCGACACCGGCGCCGATTACGGCATCGCCGGCGCCGAGCTGCTCGGCCAGGCGATCCCGATCGCCGGAATCGCCGGCGACCAGCAGGCGGCGTTGATCGGGCAGGCCTGCTTTCGCCCGGGCATGGCCAAATCGACCTACGGCACCGGCGCGTTCCTGCTGATTCACACCGGCGCTCAGCCGGCCCGCTCGCGCCACCGCCTGGTGACGACGATCGCCTACCGGCTCGGCGGCGAAACCGCCTACGCGCTCGAAGGCAGCATCTTTGTCGCCGGCGCCGCGGTGCAATGGCTGCGCGACCGGCTCGGCGCAGTTGCCGCTGCCGCCGAGACCGACCACCTTGCCGCCGCTTCCGACCCCGCCCAGCGCGTCTATCTGGTTCCCGCTTTTGCCGGGCTCGGCGCGCCCTATTGGGCGCCGGCGGCGCGCGGCGCGCTCAGCGGGCTGACCGCGGAATGCGGGCCGCCGGAAATCGCCCGCGCCGTGCTCGAGGCGGTCGGCTATCAGACCCGCGACCTGATCGCGGCAATGGCGGCCGACGGCGCGCCGCCGATCGCGACATTGCGGGCCGATGGCGGCATGGCGGCCAGCGACATCGCGATGCAGTTCGTCGCCGACATCGTGCCGACCGCCGTCGAGCGGCCGCTGTCGCTCGAAACCACCGCATGGGGCGCGGCTTATGTCGCCGGGCTCGTGCGCGGCTTGTGCCCGCCACCCGAGGCGATGATCGCGGAGTGGCGCGCGGCGCGGCGGTTTACCCCGGCGATGGCGGAAGGCGAGCGCGAGGCGCGCCATGCCGGCTGGCGCCGCGCCGTGGCCGGCGTACTGGCGGCGGCGACGTCGTGAACCTGTTGCGTGACCTGCCCGACGCGGCGACCGGCGAAGTCGTCGACATGCTGGTCGTCGATGCGAATGTGCGCATCGAGCGCATCATCTCGCGCGGGCAGAAGAGCCCTGACGGGTTCTGGTACGACCAGGATGACGCCGAGTTCGTCGTCATCTTGGCCGGCGCCGCGCGGTTGCGCTTTGCCGACGAGGTTTCGACGCGGGCGCTCGGGCCCGGCGATCATGTCCACATCGCCGCACACCGCCGCCACCGGGTCGAGTGGACCGACCCGGCGCGCGAGACGGTCTGGCTGGCGGTCTTCTATCACGAGGGAGGCGAGTGATGGCGGCGCAGCTGCCGGGCCCCGGCGAAATCTTCCTCGACCATGTCGCCCATTTCGTGCCGGCGATCGAGCCGGCCGCCGCCGCGCTCGAACGCTGCGGCTTTCGCCTCACCCCGTTCACCGTGCAGACCAATCGCGAAGGCGGCAATACGGTCCCTTCCGGCACCGGCAATCGCTGCGCGATGCTGAAGAACGGCTATATCGAGCTGCTGGCGGCGATCCATGACACGCCGCTCGCCGCGCAATTGCGCGAGCGGCTTTGTCATCATGTCGGGTTGCACCTCGCCGCGTTCAGCACCGCCGATGCCGGCGCCGAACACCGCCGGCTCGGCGCGGCCGGGTTCGCCACCCTGCCGCTCGTCGATATGCGCCGGCCGGTGACGCTGGGCGACACGACCGACGACGCCCGCTTCACAATCGCCCGCATCGCCCACGGCGCGATGCCGGAGGGGCGCACGCAGTTCCTGACCCACCACACCGAGCGCCTGGTGTGGCGGCCGGATTATCTCGACCATCCCAACGGCGCCGAGATGCTGGAGGCGCTGTGGGTCGCCGCCGACGACCCGGCCGAGCCGGCGGCGCGCTTCGCCCGCTTCACCGGCCGCGCGGCCGAGCGCGACGGCGAGGTGACGGCGATCCGGCTCGACCGCGGCACGATCGCCATCGCCGCGCCGCATTATCTCGCCGCCGAATTCGGCATCCTGCCGCCCGGCAAATTGCCGTGCTTCGTCGCGACGACGATCGCGGTCGCTAGCCTCGACCGGCTGCACGAATGCCTCTACCGCGCCGGGATCGGCAGCCGCCCGATCACCCTCGCCGGCGCACCGGCGGTCGCGGTCACATTGCCGGGCGCAGTCGGCGACACGATGCTGTTCCGCGCCGCTACAGCGGCCGCGCGATGATCAGCGCGTGCTCCGCCGATCGCCGGGATGTGGGCAAAACCGCAGAACCGGCTATCTGGAAAGCGCCGGACCGCCCGTCACCAATTCACCGGCGGATATCCGTAGCGCTTGCCCGCATTCTGCTCTGCCTTACGGGCTAGATTCGGCCAGAGCACACCACAGAGCCAGCGCGATACCCCCAGCCCACCGACCAAAGCAGCGCAAAAGCTAACGAATTCGGAAATGCTGACATTCACCCCAAGTATTTGAAATAGATAGCAGATAGACAAAATAATAATATACTAACTGGTGAAAACATAAAATATACAACGGTACTAAATCTACGTTCCTCTTTAGACCAATTTTTACCCGCAAATTGATGAGCCCATCAGATATACATAATCAGGTGCCGGCGCTTCCGGCCCGTAGGTTGTTGACCTGTATCGAGAGTGGACATGTTCGCGGCCGGCAAACTGTAAAAGACCTCGTTCAGGATGGCGCACTGATCCCTAAAGATTCCTCTGCATGACCGGAATCACGGTGACTGTTCACTTGTTTCAGCCAAGTCTGCCTGGGCTTTCGTAATCTCCACGACCGTCGGCTCGACCTGGCCTACTCGGTGCGGCGCACGGCGCGAATCCGGCGGGCCGTCACCGTCGCCTGCAACCGCTCGATAACCTGACGAAACAGCGCCGGCGGAAGGAAGCCGTAGGCAAAGCGCTCCGGTTCGGCGGGCGATACCGGCCGGAGATCCGGCCCGGGCCAGACGAACCGGTTGATCTCGCTCACCACGATCCATGAACGCGCTTCGTCGAGGCCGAGCCGGCGCTTGACGATGGCGGGAATCTCGACCGCCTCTTCCGGCCGCCGCGGCATGCGGTGCGTCACGGGGACCACGGCGACAACCCTATCCCCACCCTCGTCGCGGTGCACCAATACCAAGGCGCACGGCCGATCCTTGCCGCCCTCCTCCCGCCCGTCCCGATGTTCGGCATGCCAGAGATAGGCATAGCTGATGACGAGGCCGGGCTCCGGCGCCGGGAGCGGCACGCGCTACTCTTCGAGTTCCTTGTCGAGATGCGCGTGCCGAGGGTCCATTTCCGTGCGGGCGATCGCCGCGACCTCTTCGTCGGTCAAATCCTCGGCACGCATCACCTCGCGCGATCGGCGGCGCAATTTGCGGTACTCGTCGGCAGAGAGCACCACCAGGCGCTCGCGGCCGTTGCGCGTGATCGCCACCGGCTGCGTCAGGGCTTCGTCCTGATAGCGGCCGAAATGCCGCTGAAATTCGGCCGCGGTGACCGTGATCATATCCGTATCGTCTCCGGCGTTCGGACCTTCCGTAAGATACGGAACGCTGTGCGGAGGGACAAGCTCCACGCCGTCACAGCGGCGTGGCGATCATTAGCGCGTCGCGCAGCACCCGGATGATGTAGCGCGCGGTCTCGAGCGGCAATTTGTCTTCCGGGCGGCCGGCGGAGATCCAGGCATCGACGTTGCCCGGTCCCCAATTGTAGGCGGCAAGCGCGTCGGGCCAGTCGCCGTAGCGGCGGTACATCTGGGCGAGGTAGGCGCGGCCCATCAGCCGGTTCGCGCGCATGTCGAAACGGTCGCCGCCGCCGACATCGACCGCCGCCGCCGCGCTGACCTGCATCGGTCCCTGCGGCCCATCCAGCTCCGGTCGCCACATCAGCGCGTTGGTGCCATGGCTGGATTCGACCCCGTCGACCGCGAACGCGACCAGGTCGAGCTCGCCCGAAGCGGCCGGGGCGAACAGGCCGAACCCGGGGTCCTGTGGCGCCGCCCCGCGGATGACGGTGACCGGGGCCAGGTGCGGATCGGCGAAGCGGACGGTTTCCACCTGCCGCCCCTGCGCGGACGGCGGCGGCGCCGCACGACCGGGACCGCGGATGACGGTGACCGAGCGGCCGCTCCCATCGCCGAAGCTGACCGTCTCCGAAGTCGTCGGCAGGTCCGCGGCAATCGCCTGAGGCCGCATCGACAGGCGGCTGGCGCAGACCGGCGCCGCGGGCAACGCCATGCCCCCCGCGGCCGCCAGTGCCGCCGCGACAATCCGCCGAATAAACGCGGCCCGGCCCTGCCTCACGCTGGCGATATCCCCCGATCGAGACCAGCCCCCCGCCGGTCCTGTTGAATCGTGGCGACCATCCGCTGTCAATCATTTTCGCGCCCAGGTTGGTTAGAGGTGGATTAAGCGGGCGAGCAGCGTCCGATTTTGAAATCCCGGTATGGCCCTTGCACAAGCGGGTCGTCATTCCGGGGCGCTGCACCGCAGCGCGCCCGGAACCCAGGAACACCGGCCGTCGGGTCGTGCGGCACGGCTGAGCCGGCCCCTTTCGCCGACCGAACATGTCAAGCTGAGAGACTGACGGAGCGCAGGCCGGCTTTGCTTTTCCCGGCGCCGATGCGACGATGGCGGCAAGCCACCGCAGGAAACCGCCATGACCCGACCGTTCGAGGGCATACGCATCATCGACGTCACGCACGTATTGGCCGGTCCGTTCGCGGCCTATCAGCTCGCCGTGCTCGGCGCCGACGTGATCAAGGTCGAGCACCCCGACGAGCCCGACCAGAGCCGCGGCAGCGGGACCGACCGTGCGCTCAACCGCCGCAACATGGGCACCTCGTTTCTGACCCAGGGGTCGAACAAGCGCTCGATCACGCTCGACCTGAAGACCGAGCCCGGCCGCGAGATCCTGAAAAAGCTCGTGGCCGGCGCCGACGTGCTGGTCGAGAATTACCGGCCGGGCGCGTTCGCGGCGCTGGGGCTCGGCTACGAGGCGATGCTGGAGGTCAACCCGCGGCTGATCTACTGCTCGATCTCGGCCTTCGGCCAAGACGGCCCGCGTCGCCAGCAAACCGCCTACGACCACGTGATCCAGGCGACCTCCGGCATCATGGCCGCGACCGGCACCGAGGAGGTCAATCCGATCAAGATCGGGGCGCCGGCGGTCGATTACGCCACCGGCACGATGGGCGCCTTTGCCCTGGCCAGCGCCCTGTTCCAGCGCGAACGCACCGGCCGCGGGCAGCACATCGACCTCGCCATGCTCGGCGTCGCAATGATGATGCAGGCCTCGCTCTTGACCGGCTATTTCCGCAACGGCGCCGAGCCGCGCCCGCACGGCAACAAGCAGCCCTTCGCCACCAACAGCGCCTATGACGCCAAGGAAGGCATGGTCATGATCGGCGCCAGCAACCTGCGCCAGCAGGCGCGGTTCTGGCGCGCGGTCGAGCGGCCCGACATGATCAAGACCGACAACGAGGCGCGCGAAGCCGACCGCGCCCGCGAGGCCGCGGTGATCGCCGACATCATCAAGACCAGGACGGCCGACGAGTGGGAGGAATATTTCCAGGCCCGCCACGTACCCGCCGCCCGCGTCCGGACGATGGCCGAGGCGCTTGCCGACCCGCATTTCAAGGATCGCCGCGTCTTTCATCGCATCGACTCGGCGCCGGGCATCGACGGCGGCTTCGGCGTGCCACTGGCCGCGTTCAAATTCGCCCATGGCGGCCCCAGCATCGAGAGGCCGCCGCGCGAGATGGGCGCCGACACCGACGCGGTGCTCGCGGAGTTGGGTTACGACGCGGCGGCGATTGCCGGGTTCAGAAAGGCGCGGGTGATCTGACCGGGCGAACTGTGCACACGCGTTTGTGACTTTAGCGGACGCGGATTCAAAGAAAATCGTGGACAGCGCGAGGCTGACGGCGGAGATTGGTGCGGTCAAACCGGGGCCGCAAGCCGGCACCCGGTCAACGACACAAGGGGGCACCCGCAATTCGCGGCGTCCACGCCGCGATCTTCGCAGCCTAGGCGCGAGCACCTTCGCGGTATCCAATCCCCCGTTCTGTTCGCCCACTGTGTTGCGCCTCGGCGCAGACCGGCAGTCGTCGTGACGATGTAGGGGACGGACGTTCAAAATGCGCGCGTTGCTGCGGCAGACTGTGCTGATGCCTTTCTGGCTTGCCCAGGTGGCAACGCAAGAGAAGTTTTTCGCCCGCAACCCGGTCATCGGCAGCGCCCGGCTTAACGAACGCGGGTTGCATACGGCGCGGGTGAAGATTGCCCATCGCCTGGCCGCGGCGCGGCGGCGGCGGCTGGCGCCGCGGCTGGCGCCGGAAGACCGGGCGGCGCTCGATCGCGACGGTTTCATCGTCAAGCGCGATTTCCTGCCGCCGACGCTGTTTCGCGACCTGATCGCCGAGATCAAGGCGTTGCGCGCACCGGCGCGCGAGATGGTCGAGGGCGACACGGTCACCCGCCACATCGCGCTCGACCCGGCGGCATTGCGCCGGGTTCCGGCGGCGCGTGCGCTGATCGGGATGCCGCTCTACCGCGACCTGATCTTTTACGCCGGTTCCGCCGCGGCGGAGCCGATGATCTATATCCAGACGATCCTCAGCGGCGCCCGCGACGGTCCGCCCGACCCGCAAACCGACCTGCACACCGACACGTTTCACCCGACCGTCAAGGCGTGGCTGTTTCTGAACGATGTCGAGCCCGAGGCGATGCCGTTCGTCTATGTGCCCGGCTCGCATCGGCCGACCCCGGCGCGGCTCGACTGGGAGCGGCGCATGAGCATCGCGGCGAGCCGCGCCGCCGGTGCCGATTATCGCCGCGGCGAACCGCGCCTGGTGCGGGCGATCTCGCCGGCAGAGGTCGAGGCGCTGGGCCTGCCCGCGCCGCGGGCGCTGGCGGTGCCGGCCAACACGCTGGTCGTCGCCGACACCTATGGCTTCCACGCGCGCGGCCCCAGCACCCGCCCGACCCAGCGGGTCGAGATCTGGGCGTTTGGGCGGCGCAACCCGTTTCTGCCGTGGTGCGGCTTCGATCCATGGTCGGTCGCCGCGCTCGGGCTGCGCAAGCCGGTGTTGCACTGGAAGTCGCTGGATGTGCTCGAAGCGATGGGGCTCGGGCGGCAGCGCTGGCGTGCCCGCGGCGATGTTTCCGCCTTCGACCCGGCCTAGCGGAGCGGCCGTGACCGGAGCCGCGCCCGCCGCCTCCCGGCCCGTCGGCCTCCGGCCGCGGTCGTTCCTGTTCCTGCAGGGGCCGCTGTCGCGGTTTTTCGAGGAACTCGGCCGGGCCCTGATCGCGCGCGGACACCGTGTCCACCGCGTCGATCTGCATCTCGGCGAGCAGTTGTTCTGGCGCCTGCCGGCCACTCATTTCCGCGGCCGGTTCGACGAGTGGCGCGAGTTCATCGCCGGCGTGCTCGACGCGCATCAGGTCACCGACATGATCCTGGTCGGCGACCGGCGCCCCTACCACCTCGTCGCCACCGAGGAGGCCCGGCTGCGCGGCGTCGCCGTGACCTGCACCGATTTCGGCTATCTGCGGCCGGGCTGGATCACGTTCGAGCCGGACGGCATGACCACCTATTCGCGCTTTCCGCGCGACCCGGCCGCGATCCGCAAGCTTGCCGCGGGCCTGCCCGCGCTCGATCTGAGCCCGCGCTACAACCCGCCGTTTCGTCTGGTTGCGGCGCTCGACGTCGCCTTTACCGTGCCGCAGGTGCTGGGCCGTCCGCTCTATCCGCATTACCGCTGGCACGGCATCTACCACCCGTTCGCGGAATATGCCGGATGGCTCGCCGCGCTGGTCCGGCGCAACCTGACCGCCGGCGCGACCGCGACGGCCAAGCTGCGGCTGGCCCGGCAGCCCGGCTCGTATTTCCTGTTTCCGCTGCAATTGGCGACGGATTTTCAGATCCGCGCGCATTCGCCGTTTGCCGATGCGCGCGACGCGGTTCGCGAAGTCGTCGCCTCGTATGTTGCCAGCGGCAGCGGGCGCAAGCTGGTGGTGGTAGCCCATCCGCTCGACAACGGGTTGATCAACTGGCGGCGCCTGGTCGAGCGGGTCGCGCGCGGCAGCGACGCGGCGGAGCGGGTCATCGTCTTCGAAGGCGGCGTGCCGCCGCCATTGCTCGACAACGCCGCCGGCATCGTGACCGTCAACAGCACGATCGGCATCAGCGCGCTTTACGAAGGGTTGCCGGTCAAGGCGCTGGGCAGCGCCATATTCGACATTCCGGGCATGACCGACCAGGGTCCGCTCGACGATTTCTGGCATGATCCGGCGCCGCCGGACCGGGAACTGGTCGAGGCCTTCGTGCGGGCATTGGCAGGCACGACCCAATTGCGCGGCGGCTTTCACGAGCGGGCGGCAAAGGCTTGCGCTATTTCGGGCATCGTCGAGCGGCTCGAGCGCGAACACTGCCCGCTGCCGCCGCTCGGCGATGCCGAGCTTGCCCGCCGGCGGGTGCGCCCGAGCACCCGGACGGTCGTGATTGCCGGCGCGGCGCGCGGCCTCGGCCTCGCGCTGGCGCGCGCCTATGCCCAGCCGGGAACGCGCCTGTACCTGGTCGGCGGCTCGGCCGCGGGGCTCGCCACCGCCGCCGGCGATTGTCTGCGGCGGGGCGCCGAAATCGAGGTTGCGGCCATGGGGCCGGCGGGCCTGGCGGCGATAGCGTCGCGCATCGACGAGATCGACCGGCACGCGGCGCTCGATCTCGTCATCGCCTCGGCCGAGGATCTCGACCTGCCGGCCGCCGAAGCGCGCACGGTGCGCGCCCGCGACCTGCTCGCCGCATTGGCGGCGAACGGCGGCCTCGGCGAGCGGATGCGCCGGCGCCGCCGGGGGCGCATCGCCATCATCGGCGGGCTCGCCGGCCGGGTCGAGCCGGCGCGATTGCCGTCATACGCCATCGGCGAGGCCGGCCTCCTGGCCTATGCCGCCGGACTGGCCCAGCGCAGCGCCGGCGCGCCGCTGATCTCGGTCGCCTGCGCCGGCCGGCTCGCGGTCCGTCTTGCCGGGCGCGGCGCCAACCCGCGCCTCGTCGCCGTCAATGCCGATCGCACCGCCGAATGCATTCGCCGGGGCATCGAGCGCGGCCGCTCGGTGATCGCCTTTCCCGGGCCGGCGACGATCGCGTGGCGCGCCGTGCGGCTGGCGCCGGGCTGGCTGCGCGAATGGCGCCGGCGCGCGGCGCTGGCGGCGGATCGCGCCGACAAGGTCACATTGTCGGGCGAGTCGACCCAGGGCGATTGACCGCGCCGGCCGAACGCCGTCGCTATTTCCGCGATCCCCAGCGGCGCCGCGATGCTATGGTGACGGCGCCACGAAACGGCCGTCTCGACGGTCGGGAGGGAACTCGATGCTGGCGCGGATCGGCCGGGCGGCGCTGGTGCCGTTGTGGACGGTGCAGCTTGCGACGGCCGCCAAGTCGTTCGAGCGCAACGGGGTCATCGGCAATCGCCGGCTCAACGAGCGAGGCCTGCACGCTGCCCGCGTCGCGCTCGCCCATCGCGTCGCCGAATCCCGCCGGCGCCGCCTCGCCGGGCTGGTCTCGGCAGCGGACCGCGACGCCTTTGCCCGCGACGGCTTCGTGGTGCGGCACGATTTCCTGCCCAGGCCGGCCTTTGCCGAACTGGTCGCCCAGCTCGAAGCCTATCGCGGGCCCCTGCGCGAGATCGCCGAAGGCGACACGATCATGCGCAAGATCGCGCTCGATCCGCACGCATTGGCGGCGATGCCGGGATTGCAGGCGGTCTTGCGGTCGCCGGTATGGCGCGGCCTTATCCGCTATGTCGGCAGCCGCGACGCCGAGCCGGTGGTGTGGATCCAGAGCATCCTGCGTCACGCCGCCGACGGCCCGCCCGACCCGCAGACCGCCTTTCACGCCGACACGTTTCACCCGACCGTCAAGGCCTGGCTGTTTCTGACCGATGTCGCCGCCGATGCCGGGCCGTTCACCTATGTGCCCGGCTCACACCGCCTGACCCCGGCCCGGCTGGCGTGGGAGCGCGAGATGAGCCTTGGCGCGCGCGGCTCGGCGAACGCCGAGATCCGCCAGGGCTCGCTCCGCATCGACCGCGGCGGGCTTGCCGCGCTCGGCCTGGCGGAGCCGCTTGCCTTCGCGGTGCCGGCCAACACGCTCGTCGTCGCCGATACGTTCGGCTTTCACGCGCGCGGCCCGAGCGCCGGCCGGTCGCTGCGCGTCGAGGTCTGGGCCTATGGCCGGCGCAGCCCGTTTGTGCCGTGGAGCGCGCTCGACCTGTGGACCGGCGCCGGGCTGGCGCGGCGCAGCCTCGCCGGCTGGCGCCTTGGCGATTTTCTCGACCGCGCCGGGGTGAAGCCGCATCCGTGGCGGCTGCGCACCGGCATTTCCGCCTTCGACCCCGCCTGAAAGAGCAGAATGCCCTGGGATCCCGCACAATACCTCAAATTCGCCGGGCCGCGCCTGCGCCCGGCGATCGACCTGCTGCAGCGCGTCGACCTCGCCGCGCCAGGCCTCGTCTACGACCTCGGCTGCGGCGCCGGCAACGTCACCCGATTCATCGCCGAGCGCTGGCCCGAGGCGAAGATCGTCGGCGTCGACGGGTCGGCCGAGATGCTCGCGAAGGCCAAGGCCGATCTGCCGCAGATCGAATGGCGGCAGGCCGATCTCGCGACCTGGCTGCCGCCGCAGCGGCCGGACGTCATCTATTCGAACGCCGCGCTGCACTGGATCGAAGACCACGCGCCGGTCTTTACCGCGCTGTTCAACAGCCTGGCGCCAGGCGGCATCCTCGCGGTGCAGATCCCGCGCAATTTCGGCGCGCCGTCGCACGCCTCGATGGGCGAGGCCGCGCGGATGGGCCCGTGGCGCCCGATTCTGGAGCCGCTCTTGCGGCCCGCACCGGTCGAGGAGCCGGCGTTCTACTACAACCTGCTGGCGCCGCTCGCCGCGCGCCTCGACATGTGGGAGACCGAGTATTTGCAGGTGCTCGACGGCGAGCACGCGGTCAAGGAATACACCAAATCGACCTGGCTATCGCCGCTCCTCGCCGCGCTCGACGAGCCCCAGCGGAGCGAGTTTGAAGCCGCCTACACCGCGCTCGTGGACCGCGCCTATCCACGCCGGCCCGACGGCAAGACGCTGTTCCCGTTCCGGCGCCTGTTCATCGTCGCGACCGCCCCCTGACGCGACCCGCCGGATGCCCGAAACGAAGCGGGCCGGCGCACGCGGCGCCGGCCCGGCGATCGCGTGACCGAATGTGCGTGATCAGTTGGGCTTCGGACCCATTCCCTTGGTGTACGGGGCGTAGGCGGGGTCCTGCATCTGGGTCGTGGCCGGAGCGTAACGCTGCGTCGGCGTGCTCGACGCGCCGAGGGCCGGGCCAGGATACGCGTTGGACGACGGCTGGATTTGCGAATAGACCTTGCCGGTCGGGCCGTTGGTCGCGCCGGCAGCCGGGCCGGGATACGGGCCAGAGGGCGCCACCGGGCTCGGACCCGCGGTCGAAGCCCCACCGGGCGGCAGGGCGGACACGGCACCCGAATTCTGCGCGTGCGCTGCAAAAGCCACACCCGCCATCAGGCCCAGGCTCAGAAATGTTGCCTTAAACGCTGTACGCATTGAAAGACTCCGATCAATTCGTTATTGCCGCTTCACTCTTCCGCGGCGGTGCAGCATGATGCAAATGAAATTTCGCCGTGTCCGCCATGAATGATGCTCATATCGGCAATCTCGACCTCAACCTGCTGCGGGTGTTCGACGCGCTGATCGAGGCACGCAGCGCCACTCGCGCGGGTGAGCGGCTGGGGCTCAGCCAATCTGCGGTTAGCCATGCGTTAAATCGACTGCGCTATGTGCTGGGCGACGAGCTTTTTGTCCGCGGACCGGACGGGATGCGCGCCACCGAACGCGCCGCCGAAATCGCCCCGCGCCTGCATCAGGGTCTCTTGCAACTGGAAATGGCGCTTGCGCCGAGCGAGTTCGAGCCGGCGCGCAGCGACCGCCGCTTCACCTTCACCTGCACCGAGTATGCCGGCGCCGCGATATTGCCGGCGCTGATCGCTCGCGTCCGATGCGCGGCGCCCAAGGTCGAAATCCGCATCCTGCCCAGCAACCTCGGCGTCGCCGAGGCGTTGCGCGTCGGGCGGGCCGACCTGGCGATCGGCAGCTACCGGCGGCTTCCCGAGTGGTGCGAGTCGGAATCCCTGCTGCGCGAAACGCGGGTCTGGGTGGTACGCGCCGACCATCCCGCGGCCAACCAGACCATGACGCTGGAACTGCTGGCAGAATTGCCGCATCTGGTGATCTCGGCGACGGGCGAGGACGAGCGCGCGATCGACGGCTACGTCATCGACCACGGCCTCGAACGCCTGGTGACGCGCAGCGATGCCGGGCTGCTTCAGGCCTTGTTGACGGCCCGCGGCCTGCGCCGAACCATCGTGCTGACGACGCCGCATTTCCTGTCCGCCCTGGTCGCGATCAGCCAGTCCGACATCGCCGCGCTGCTCCCGCGCCGCCTGGCGACGACCTTCGCCGACCGCTTCGGGCTCAAATTGATCGACCCGCCCTACCCGTCGCCCTCGTTCGAGATCATGTCGATCTGGCACCGCGACGTCGGCGAGCAACCCGCGATCGCCTGGGTGCGCAGGCTGCTGCGCGAGGTTACCACCCAATTGTAAGGCGGCGCGTGTAAGGCGGCGCGCCTAGCCTTGGCGGCCGCGCACCAGCGCCGCCCCGGCAGAGAGCGCGGCCAGTTTCTGCTCAGCGAGCCGGCGATCGAGCGGCGCCATGCCGCAATTGGTGCAGGGATAAAGCCGCTCGGCCGGCACCACGCGCAGCACCGCATCGATCGTCGCGGCGACCTCGTCGGCGGTCTCGGCCGAGTCGGTCGCCACATCGATGACGCCGGCCAACACATCCTTGCCCGCGAGCAGGCCGAGCAATTCGATCGGCACGTGCGAATGCGCGCATTCGAGCGAGACCTGGTCGATGCGGCTCGCCGCCAATGCCGGAAAGATGCGCTCGTATTGGCGCCATTCGCGACCGAGCGTGCCTTTCCAGTCGATATTCGCCTTGATGCCATAGCCGTAGCAGATATGGACCGCAGTCTTGCACGACAGGCCCGCCGCGGCGCGCTCCAGCGCCGCCACTCCCCAATCCGGCACCGCGTCGAGATAGACGTTGAAGGCCGGCTCGTCGAACTGGATCACATCGACCCCGGCCGCATCCAATTCGCGCGCCTCCTCGTTGAGCTGCTCGGCAAATGCCATCGCCAGCGCAGCGCGGTCGCGGTAATGCGCATCGGCAAGCGTGTCGACGATCGTCATCGGCCC
>JASHNY010000086.1 GCA_030041385.1 Alphaproteobacteria bacterium | reverse complement strand
TCCGCAGCTTTGACGAGGCGGTAGAGAACGGCCCGGCCCGGCTCGGTGCGCAGGTCGAGCGCCAGGCTCTTCTTGTTGCGGGCGTCGAGAAAGAAGCCGGGGTTGAGCGGCCGCTCCGGCAACGGCACCGCGCGGCGGCGATAGGGATCGCCCATGCCCGGCGGCTCGATCTTGACGATTTCGGCGCCGAAATCGCTCATCACCGTCGCCGCCGCCGGCCCGGCGATAAAGCTGGCGCAATCGATGACCTTCAACCCGTCGAAGATGCGTTCGCTCACATCAGTACCCCTTGGTTTTCATTCACCACCGAGACACGAAGAACACGAAGAACAAAATATCCAGCGCAAAGATCGCGGAGGATACGAAGGGGTCAGTGCGCGTAGCGCCATAAAATCCCTTTTCAGCCATTCCATTCGATGGCGCTTCGCGCTGGAGGTTGAAATCTGACATCTGAAACCCGTCACTTGCGTCATTCGGGAGCGCCGCGCAGCGGCGAGTCCGGAACCCCTGAACACCGGCCTCCGGAACATGGGTTCCGGGCTCGGCCCGTTGGGCCGCCCCGGAATGACGGTCGTGGATTCATTCGTCTGAATCGGACCGCCTGGAACATCGCCTCTGCAACCTTCGCGTTGAAAAGCCGAGTTTTCTCCGTGGTCTCCGTGCTTCCGTGGTGAAACCCGCCGTCAAACATCGAGCCGATATGCGTCGCCGTCCTTGACGATCCGGCCGGCGGTGGCGCCGGCGAAATGGGTGCCGATCACCAGGGTCGGCCGGCCGGACAATTCGGCCAGCATGCGCTCGCGCGTCGCCTGGGCCTGAGCCGGGTCGCTGTCGGCGGTCGAGGACCATTCCGGATGCGCGATCTGGCAGGGGTGGTGCATGAAGTCGCCGGTGATCAGCGCCTCTTCGCCCTGCGAGGAAATCCGCACGCTGACATGGCCGGGGGTATGGCCGAGGGTCGGGACGAGGCTGATCTCGTCGCAAAGGCGGTGGTCGGTTTCGACCAGATCGACAAGGCCGGCATCGGCCACCGGCGCCACCGAATCGGCGAGCACGGTCTGCATGTCCTCGCGGTCGCGCTCGCCTTGCCAATGCGCGAACTCCGTCTTGCCCATCAGATAGCGGGCGCGGGGAAAGGTCGGCACCCATTTGCCGGCGTCGCGCATCGTGTTCCAGCCGACATGATCGACATGCAGATGCGTGCACAGCACCGTGTCGATCGACTCGCGCGGAAACCCGGCGGCGGCCAGGTCGGCGAGAAACGGCGTCTGCAGATTGTTCCAGGTCGGGATGCGGCGGCCCTCTTTGTCGTTGCCGAGGCAGGTGTCGACGACGATCCGGCGGCCCGGTGCCTCGACGACCAGCGCGTGGATGCTCATCCTGAGCCGCCCGCGCTCGTCGGCGAAATGCGGGCGCAGCCAGGCGATCGGCAGGATTTCCTCATAGGTCGCCTGGGGCAGGATGAAGCGGCTGCCGCCGGTCACCTCCATCTCGACGATCTTGGTGACCGTCACCGCGCCGATGCGCCATTTCATGCCGACCTCCCACCGCTCCGAGGAGTTTAAAGGAAGTTGAGCCAGCGTGTCATTGCGAGCCCGGACCTCGTCCGGGCGCAGCAATCTCGTGCCGTAGGACACTCGACCGGTCGAGATTGCGTCGTCGCGGCGCTCCTCGCAATGACGGCAGTTACTCAACAATACGGTTGATTCTCAACTTATATGTTGATTATATCCCCGGCATGGGTGCGATCGAACCCGATGCCGATACCCTCGACCGCGTTTTCGGGGCGCTCGCCGACCCGGTGCGGCGCGCGATCCTGACCCGGCTCGACGGCGAAGCGCTGTTGGTCGGCGAATTGGCGGCGCCGTTCGACATTTCGCTGCAGGCGGTGTCGCGCCACATCCACGTGCTGGTGCGGGCGGGGCTGGTCACGCAGCAGCGGACCGGCCGGATCAGCCGCTGCCGCCTCGACACCGGCCCGATCCTCGACGCCGCTTTATGGCTCAACCGCTACAGCAAGTACTGGCAGGAGCAGTTCGAAACCCTGGCGATGTGGCTCGACGCGACCTCGCCAACCCCCAAGGAGGACCCCCATGCAATATCGGGAAACGACAGAGAAGCTGGCGGCGTACCGGAAGGAGATCGAGGCGCTCCGCGCCAAGATGCGCGACCTGCAGCAAGCCGTCGAACCCGAGGCGGTCGATGACTACGAGTTCATCACCGGCGACGGTCCGGTGCGCCTGTCTCAGCTTTTCGGCGACAAGGATACCCTCATTGCGATCCACAACATGGGCAAATCCTGCCCGGCCTGCACGATGTGGGCGGATGGCTACAACGGCCTGGTCCAACATCTGCAAAGCCGCGCCGCCTTTGTCGTCACCACCCCCGACGACGCCAAGACGCAGGCCGAATTCGCCGCCTCGCGCGGCTGGCACTTTCGCATGGTCTCGCACCAGGGCTCGGATTTCGCCGCCGATATGGGCTACCGCAACCCCGAGACGCAGGGATGGCTCCCCGGCATCTCGGTGTTCCAGCGCAAGGACGGCCGCATCGTCCGCGTCTCCGACCAGCGCCTCGGCCCGGGCGATGATTTCTGCTCGGTCTATCACTTCTTCGACATGATCCCCGAAGGCGCGGCCGGCTGGCGCCCGCGCTTCGCCTACGCGTAATCAACGGTCGCAATGCCGGCCCTTATCATGCATGCCGATGGAGACAGCAATGAACGACGCCATGACGGATGGGCTTGCGGTCCCGAAGATCGTCGATCGGAGCACTTTCCAGGCGGAGCTGGACGCGTTGCGGGTTCGGGAAAAGGCGCACACGAGAGAAGGCGACGCCATTGCCGCCGCCCGCCGGCGGCTCCCGATGGTCGAGGTCGACGGAGCCACGCCGCTGATCGGCGAAACTGGGGTGGTGACGCTGCTGGATGCGTTCGAGGGGCGCCGGCTGCTCGTCGCCTACTACTTCATGTGGCACGCCGGCCGCCCGGCGGCGGAGCAGTGCGAGGGCTGCACCTTCTACACCTCGCAGGTCCGCGAGCTGACCTACCTGCATTCCCGTGACGTCACTTACGCGACGTTCTGCCAAGGCCCGTACCAAGAGAGCATGCGGTACCGCAACTTCATGGGCTGGGAAATGCCTTGGTACTCGGCCCCGCGGGAATCGCTGGAGATTCTCCTGGTCGGGCGCCGGGTGGGCATGATGCACATCGTTTGCTACCTGCGGCAGGGATCCAGGGTCTTCGAGACTTACTGGACGACGCGGCGCGGCGTCGAGGCGATGGACAACAGCTATCGGCTGCTCGACTTGACGGTCTATGGGCGGCAGGAGGCCTGGGAGGATTCGCCGGCCGGCTGGCCGCAACGCGCGAAAGGCGAACACCCCTACCGCACCGGTGGACGGCCCATCGCCCAGTGGTCCCGACTGGCGGCCGGGTATTCCGACGATCTGGGCACCGGCGGACAGTGAACCGCCGTTCCGTGAGACGCCGATGCCGGCGGCATCGGCCGGCCCGCGCCCCGACATCGAGCTGATCGCGCGCCCAGCGGGCCAGCGCCAGTTGGCCGAGGAGGGCGGGCGCTCCACGACGTTCGGCATATTGCCTGATACCGAACGGGGCTGACCGAATTCGCGCTTTGCCCGGCCGCGGCGGCTTTCAGCGGCGGGGGGTGACCTGCGCCCGTCCCGGCGGTAGCATCCGGTCAACTGACGAGGAGGCACCGCGATGAAAGCCGCCGTACTGCACGCCCCCAATCAGCCGCTGACCATCGAGGAGGTTACGCTCGAAAAGCCGAAGGCGCGCGAAGTGCTGTTGCGCACCGCCTTTGCCGGGCTGTGCCACAGCGACCTGCATTTCATCGAAGGGCTTTACCCGCACCCGACGCCGTGCGTCCTGGGCCATGAATCGGCGGCCGTCGTTGAGGCGGTCGGCGACGGCGTCACCTACGTCAAGCCCGGCGACCATGTCATCACCTGCCTGTCGGTGTTCTGCGGCACCTGCCCGCAATGCATCACCGGCCACCCCAATCTGTGCGAGGACACCAGCGTCAAGATGCTGCCCGGCGTGGCCCAGCGCATGAGCTGGAAGGGCGGGCAGCACATGAACCAGTTTCTGAACCTGTCGTCGTTCGCCGAACAGATGCTGGTGCACGAGAATTCGATGGTAAAGATCGACCCGGACATCCCGCTCGACCGCGCCGCGCTCGTCGGCTGCGGGGTGATGACCGGGGTCGGCGCGGTGTTCAACGCCGCCAAGGTCGAGCCCGGCGCGACGGTCGCGGTGATCGGCTGCGGCGGGGTCGGCTTGTCGGCGGTCAACGGCGCCGCGCTCGCCGGCGCCGAGCGCGTCATCGCGATCGACACCCAGCCGTCGAAATTGGACCTCGCGAAGGAGCTCGGCGCCACCGACACGCTCAACGTCAGCAATGTCGACGACCCGGTCAAGGCGATCCGCGAATTGACCGGGGGCGGAGTGCATTACTCGTTCGAGGCGCTCGGCACCAAGGCGACCGCCGAGCAGGCCTTCGGCATGCTGCGCGCCGGCGGCACCGCGACGATCATCGGCATGGTGCCGTTCGGCGTGAAGATCGAGCTGCACGGCTACGATTTTCTGCGCGACCGCAAGATCCAGGGCACCTCGATGGGCGGCAACCGCTTCCGGGTCGACATGCCGCGGCTGTTGTCGTTATGGAAACAAGGGCGG
>JASHNY010000182.1 GCA_030041385.1 Alphaproteobacteria bacterium | reverse complement strand
TACGAAGGCGCGCCGCTTTCCGTCGAGATGCCGCCGAGCGTGACGATGGAGGTGGTCGAGGCCGACCCGGTGGTGCGCGGCCAGACCGCCTCGTCGTCGTACAAGCCCGGCAAGCTCGAAAACGGGCGCCGGGTGATGATCCCGCCCTACATCGAAAAGGGCACCCGCATCGTCGTCAGCACCGCCGACGGTGCCTTTGTCGAACGCGCCAAGGATTGATCGCGCGCTGCACTCGCGGCTTTGGGCCTGCGGCTGCTCGCTGCGCTCGCGCTCCGGATGAGGAAATCTTGCGTATGGCTCCAATCAGTAACCTCGCCCCGAGGAGCGCCCGCAGGGCGCGTCTCGAAGGGCGTCGCTCGGCATTTTAGATGCCGGTGCGGTCGCCGACCCTCAACGTCATGGCCAACGCGGCGCTAAAGGCGGCGCGCGGCCTTATCCGCGGCTTCGGCGAGGTCGAGCAGCTCCAGGTTTCGGTCAAGGGGCCGGGCGATTTCGTCTCGACCGCCGATCTGAAGGCCGAGCGCACGCTGAAGGCCGAGCTGACCCGCGCGCGCCCCGGCTATGGCCTGCTGTCGGAGGAGGGCGGCGGCACCGCGGGCAGCGATTCGCGCCATCGCTGGATCGTCGATCCGCTCGACGGCACCACCAATTTTCTGCACGGGATCCCGCATTTCTCGATCTCGATTGCGCTCGAACGCGATGGCGAGGTCGTGGCCGGGCTCGTCTACGATCCGACGCGCGACGAGATGTTCAGCGCCGAAAAGGGAGCGGGCGCGTTCCTCAACGACCGGCGCCTGCGGGTGTCGGCGCGGCGCAGGCTCGACGAAGCCGTGATCGCCACCGGCATACCGGCGCTGCAGAGCGAGGCGCAGGAGACCTATCTGGCGACGCTCGCCGCGGTGATGGCGGCGACTGCCGGCGTGCGGCGGCTGGGGTCGGCCGCGCTCGATCTCGCCTATGTCGCGGCCGGGCGTTGCGACGGATTCTGGGAGTTTGGCTTGTCTCCGTGGGATGTTGCCGCCGGCTTGTTGCTGGTGCGGGAGGCCGGCGGCTATGTCAGCGACCTCTCAGGGGGCCAGACGATGATGGCGAGCGGCGACGTCCTTGCCGCCAACGACCACCTGCATCTGCCGCTCGCGGTTTTGCTGAAGGAGGCACGCCGCGCCCGGCCTGCGGCGTAACGCGCGGGCCGGAACCGGCTTTTCCGCAGGGCGAATCTAGTCTAGGTTCCGGCGATTATTCGCTCGGCATCGGCGCGGCGGCCCCGGGCTGCGCCCGCAAGGGAGTTCGGTCGCGATGGCGGCTGTGGGCCTCCGCAGACAAGGGCCGGCCCGGTGAGTTCGGAACATCGCACCGGCAGCCGCGCCGCGATCCTCGGCGTCGGCGGTGCGGCGCTGGTCGCCGCCGCGATCGTGGTCGCCAGCCCGTTTGGCCCGAGCCACCTGTTTCCGGGGCGGTCGGCCGTGCAGCCCGCGCGCCTGCCGGCCGTTCCGCCGCCGCCTCTCGTGGGGGTGGGCACCCCCGCGGCGATCACGGTCGAGGTATTACCGCCGCCGGACACGCCGGCCATCCCGCCGCAGGCTGGCGCAGCGCCGGCCTCTGCCCACCCCAGGCCGAAACCCGTAATGGGCGCCGCAGGCGACCGGCGGCCGAATGGCTGAGCGCGAGATCGCGGTCGGGTTCCGGGCCGAGCGCCGCCGCGCCAATCGCTCGCGCCGCTTCCTCATCCGCATGGTTCTGTTTCTGGTGCTGGTGGCGGCGCTGGTCGCCGCGCTGTTCCGGCCGCTGGCGGTTGCATTCATGGGCAACCCCGCGGTCAACGGCGTGATCCTCGCGCTGCTGCTGTCCGGCATCGTTTACATCTTCCGCCAGGTCCTGCTGCTGGAACCGGAGAGCGAGTGGATCGACAATTTCCGCGAGCGGCTCGCCAATCATGACCTGACTGCGCCGAGCGGCCCGCCGCCGCGGCTGCTGGCGCCGATGGCGGGAATGCTGGGGACGCGGCAGAGCGGCCGGGTCAGCCTGTCGGCGACATCGTTGCGCACCTTGCTCGACGGCATCGCCACCCGGCTCGACGAGACGCGCGAGACCTCGCGCTACCTGATCGGCGTGCTGATCTTTCTCGGCCTGCTCGGCACGTTTTACGGGCTGCTGGAGACGGTGCGCTCGGTCGGCGGCGTGATCGGTGGGCTCGACGTATCGGCCAAGGATGTCGTGCGCGCCTTCGCTGCCCTCAAGGCCGGGCTCGCCGCGCCGTTGCACGGCATGGCGACCGCGTTCAGCGCCTCGCTGTTCGGGCTCGCCGGCAGCCTCGTCCTCGGCTTTCTCGACCTGCAGGCGGGCCAGGCGCAGAACCGCTTCTACAACGATCTCGAGGAATGGCTGTCGACCTATACGCGGCTGTCTTCCGGCCCGTTCGGCGACGGCGGCGACGGCTCGGTGCCGGCCTATATCCAGGCGCTGCTGGAGCAGACCGCGGACAGTCTCGACAACCTCCAGCGCATTCTCGCGCGGAGCGAGGAGAGCCGCATCGGCGCCAATGCGACATTGGCCGGGCTTACCGACCGGCTCGGCACGCTGAGCGAGCACATGAAGGCGGGCCAGCTATTGATGGTGCGGCTGGCCGAGAACCAGATGGAGTTGAAGCCCTCGCTGACCCGGCTCGCCACCGCGTCGGAAAATTCGCTGGGGCAGGACGACGTCTTGCGCACCCACATGCGCAACATCGAGGCCTACATGGCCCGGCTGACCGAGGACCTCGCCGAGGGCCGGGCGCAGAGCGTGCTGGAATTGCGCGGCGAAATCCGCCTGTTGGCGCGCACGATCGCGGCGCTGGCCGACGAGAACGGCCGCTGAGCGGGGCGCCGGCGGATGCCCCTGGCGAGAAGCCGAACCCGCCGCTCCAGCATCGACATCTGGCCCGGCTTCGTCGACGCGCTGTCGCAGCTGTTGATGGTGATCATCTTCGTGCTGCTGGTGTTCACGGCGGGCCAGTTCTACCTCTCGGACGCGCTGTCGGGGCGCGACGCGGCGCTGAAGAAATTGCAGCAGCAGGTCAGCCAATTGAGCGACCTCTTGTCGAGTGCGCAGCGCGCCAACCTGGCGTTGCGCGCGGGCACCGCCTCGCTGTCGAGCCAGCTCGCCGCCGCCAGCGCTGCCCGCGACAGCCTGACGACGCAGCTTGCCGCATTGGCGGCAAAGGCCAATGAGGAGACCGCCCGAGCCGACGCGGCAACCGGCAAATTGCAGGCGGCCGACACCCTCGTCAGCACCAGCCAGACCAAGGTCGAGATGCAGCTGAAGGAGCTGGAGAGCCTGCGCCGCGACATCGCCGCATTGCAGCAGGTGCGCACCCAGCTCGAAGCCAAGGTCGCCGCGCTCGCCAGCTCGCAGCAAAAGGTGCAGCAGACCGCCGGCGCATTGCGCGACCGCAGCGAGGAACTGGCGGCCGAGCTGGCGGTCAGCCAGGAGCGGACGGTTCTCGTTCAGAAGGACATCAAGAACCCCGAAATCCGCCTGAGCGAGGCGAACGAGCGCGCGCAGAACGCCGAGAAGGCGCTCTCGGCCGAGCGCGACGCGACCGCTGCCGCCCGTGCCCAGGTCGAAGATCTGACCGCGCAGGTGGGGGCCTTGCGTGAGCAACTGGCGCGCATCGCCGCCGCGCTCGACGCCTCCGAGGCCAAGGTGAAGGACCAGCAGAGTCAGATCGTCGAGCTGGGCCGCCGGTTGAACATGGCGCTCGTCAACAAGGTCGAGGAGCTGGCGCAATACCGCTCCGAGTTCTTTGGCGAGCTGCGCCAGATCATCGGCAACCGGCCGGATATCCGCATCGTCGGCGACCGCTTCGTGTTTCAATCCGAAGTATTGTTCAAGCCGGGCAGCGCCGATTTGAGCGACGCGGCAAAACAGCAGCTCGCCCCGGTCTTTGCCACGTTGAAGCAGATCGCGGCCAAGATCCCGCCCGACATCAACTGGGTCTTGCGCGTCGACGGCCACACCGACCACCGCAAGATCGACACCCCGCAATTTCCGTCGAACTGGGAATTGTCGACGGCGCGCGCGATCTCGGTGGTGCGCTATGCGATCAAGCAGGGGATCCCGCCCAACCGACTGGCCGCGGCCGGGTTCGCCGATCATCAGCCGCTCGATCCCGCCAATACGCCGGAGGCGTATCGCCTCAACCGCCGTATCGAATTGAAGCTGACCGAACGATAGGGGGCCCGGCGTCCGGCCCCTATTCCGCCGGCACCGCCGGTCGCACAAATTTGATGAAGAAATTTCATATCGCTGCGCTACGATGCGCAAAAGCTCCCGCCCGTGAGGTTCGTGACGCTCTGGGAAGGATCGCCGTCCCGGGCGATTGGCCCGCGACGAGCGGCCGCGGGTTGCTTGTGGTTTGCTGGTAGGGTATTTGCTTCTGCGCCTGACGCTGCGACCAGCGGCGGGAAGCGGAACAAGACCAGGATGACGGGGTAGGAAACATGGCGCAGGTCGCCTTGCGGAACGTTGTCAAGATGTTCGACAAGACCCCCGCGGTGCAGGGGATCGATCTCGACATCAGCGATCGCGAGTTCATCGTGCTCGTCGGCCCGTCCGGCTGCGGCAAATCGACGACGCTGCGGATGATCGCGGGGCTCGAGGAGGCAACCTCGGGCGAGATTTATATCGGCGACCAGCTCGTCAACGATGTGCCGCCGAAAGACCGCGACATTGCGATGGTCTTCCAGAACTACGCCCTCTACCCGCACATGACGGTGTTCGAGAACATGTCGTTCGGCCTCAAGCTGAAGCGGTTCCCGAAGCCCGAGATCAGGGAGCGGGTCGAAAACGCCGCCCGCATCCTCGACATCACCGATCTCTTGCAGCGCCGCCCCAAGCAGCTCTCGGGCGGCCAGCGCCAGCGCGTCGCGATGGGCCGCGCGATCGTCCGCAACCCCAAGGTCTTCCTGTTCGACGAGCCGCTGTCCAACCTCGACGCCAAATTGCGGGTGCAGATGCGCACCGAGATCAAGAAGGTTCACCAGAAGGTCACGACCACCACCGTCTATGTGACCCACGACCAGATCGAGGCGATGACGCTGGCCGACCGCGTCGTCGTGATGAATGCCGGCAGGATCGAGCAGATCGGCACGCCGAACGATGTCTACCACCGGCCGCAGACCCGCTTCGTCGCCGGCTTCATCGGCTCGCCGGCGATGAATTTCGCGCCGTGCCGGCTGGTCAACGGCAATGGCGGCCTGTCGATCCGGCTGTCGGACAATCTCAGCCTGCCGGTTCCGCCGTCGCGGCGGACGCGCTACGAATCGCATGTCAACAGCGAACTGATGCTTGGGCTGCGGCCGGAGCACATCACCGAAAAGCGCAGCGACATGCCTCCCGGATCCAGCGAGTTTCAGACCAAGCTTGAGGTCGTCGAGCCGATGGGCATGGAAACGATGGTCTATTTCCTCGTCGACGGCACCGAGATCTGCGCCCGCGTCAACCCGGCCGCGGCCGGCCGCGCCGGCGAAAACATGTCGCTCGTCGCCGACCTCAACCACATGCACCTGATCGACCCCGCCACCGATCAGGTTTTGTAGCGCGGCTTGGGTCCGGCTGGTCTTTGGGCCAAGCCCCCGGGCGCGGCGAGGATCGCGCCCGTTTGGCGATAGGAGCGTCCGAAATGGATGTCAGGGATAAGGTCGTCGCGATCACCGGGGCGGCGCGCGGCCTCGGCCAGGAGTTTGCCGTCGCGCTCGGCGCCGCCGGCGCCAGGGTCATTGCCGCCGACATCAACGATTGCGTGGCGACCGTCGAACTGGTGAAGACGCAGGGTGGCAAGGCCATCGCGCTGTCGCTCGATGTCGGCGATCCGGGTTCGGCGCTGGCGATGGTCGCCGACGGGGTCGCCGCCTTCGGGCGGATCGACGCCCTCGTCAACAACGCCGCGCTTTACGGCGCCTTGCACGGCGGCCGCTTCGACGCGATCGACGAGGCCGAGTGGGACGCCTGCATGGCGGTCAACGTCAAGGGCATCTGGAATTGCTGCAAGGCGGCGGTGCCCGCGATGCGGCAGGCCGGCGGCGGCAGCATCGTCAACATCGCCTCGCTCGCCGCCACTTACGGGATGCCGTTCGGCCTGCATTACACGACCTCGAAGGCGGCGGTGATCGGGTTGACCCGCGGGCTGGCGCGCGAGGTGGGGCGCGACAAGATCCGGGTCAACGCGGTCGCGCCGAGCGCGGTATTGACCGAGGGCACGCGCGAATTCTTCGGTCCCAAGATGGACCGTGCGCTTGAGGCGATCAAATCCGGCCAGACGATCCAGCGCAACCTGGTCCCCTCAGACCTGACCGGCACGGTGGCGTGGCTGGTGTCGGACGCGAGCGGCTTTGTGACCGGGCAGACGATTGCCGTCGACGGCGGCACCGTCATGCTGTGAGGCGACCATGCAGCTTTCCGGAAAGGCAGCCCTGATCAGCGGCGCCGGCGGCGGCATCTGCCGGGCGATCGCACTCGCCTTTGCCGCGGAGGGCGCGGCGGTCATGTGCTGCGACCTTG
Source organism: Alphaproteobacteria bacterium (assembly GCA_030041385.1). Lineage (GTDB taxonomy): Bacteria > Pseudomonadota > Alphaproteobacteria > ATCC43930 > CGMCC-115725 > DATARH01. The sequence continues at coordinate 13,563 of JASHNY010000182.1, read as the reverse complement.
ACGCCGCCACGGCGGCGGAGACCGCACGGCTGGTCGCGGCGGCCGGCGCCCGGGCAGCGTCGCGACGCTGCGATGTCGCGCGCGAGGACGATGCCCAAGCCGCCGCCGCAGCGACGCAGGACGCGTTCGGACGACTCGACATCCTGGTCAGCGGCGCGGCGCCGCACGACCGCGGCGGCACGGTCGTCGAGACGCCGGTCGCCGAGTGGCAGCAGGTCATCGACATCAACCTGACCGGAGCCTTCCTGCTCAGCCGGGCGGCCTTGCCCTACATGATCGCCGGGGGCGGCGGCTCGATCATCTTCATCGCTTCGCAATTGGGCCGCGTCGGCAGCGCCGGGCGCGCCGCCTATTGCGCGACGAAAGGCGCCCTCATTCAGCTCGCCAAGGTCATGGCGATCGACCACGCGGCGCAAAACGTGCGGGTCAACGCGCTGTCGCCGGGTGCGGTCGAGACCGAGCGGACGTTGCGGCGCTACGGCTCATTCGATGCGGCGAACCGGACGCTCGGCGCCAAGCACTTGACGCAGCGCCTCGGCAAGCCGACCGAAATCGCCCCGGCCGCCGTGTTTCTCGCCAGCGATGCCGCCAGCTTCGTGACCGGCAGCGACCTCCTCGTCGACGGCGGCTACACCGCGATCTGAGGGCTACGCCTCGCAGCGGTCGACCACCGCGCCGGCGGCATCGAAGCAGGCCGCCATCAGAGCGCCGCCGCGGCCGCTGCCGGCATCGAGCGAGACTCCGAACTCGTGCTCGACGAGGCCGCGCCGGTCGCGGTCGAAGCCACGAACGACCCGCCCGAACCCCTCGAACTTGCCGGTCAATGCGAGAACGTCGTGCGCGCCCCACCAGAACGCATCGCCCTGCGAGCCGAGCGGCCGCCGCGTGTTGACCCCGGCATGAACGAACAGCAGCGCGTTGTCATCGGTAAAGGCGGCATGGCGCAACGCCGCAAACAGCGTCGTATGGCCCGCGGCCGCATTCATCGCCGTGCGCAACCCGCTGGTCCAGCGGGTGATTGTGCGCGGCCCGTCGCGGGTTGCGGCGAAGCCCTGGCGCAATTCGCCGCCATAGGCGCGGACGGTGGCTTCGATGCCGGCGCGCACCATCCAGTTCAGTACCTCGCCGGGATTGGCGGCAAATTGCAATTGCAGCAGCTTCTGCCACATCTCTTCCTGCGCCCCGCGCAGGAACACGACATTGCAGGCGAAACCGCCGGGGGCGGCCAGGATGCGGCGTCGGAAATCGAGCAACTCGTCGATCGTGGCGGCAACGTCCTCCCCGTGGCCGAGGTAATTGCCGAGATAGACGAGGCGGTCGCGTTCGCGAAAGCGGCTGCCGATCGCATCGTGCAGGCGGGCCAGACGCCGGGCCTCGCCGTGTATCGAGGCCACCGCCCATACCCGATCTGCGCCCCGCAAGCGGGCGAATTTCCGGTTCGAAGCAGTTCCTTCCACGTCCCGCGCTCCGGCGCGGCCCCCGTTTTGCGCCCGGGTCAGGCCGTCAACATCTGTTCGACCCGGCGCGTCGCGGTCATCTCGTCGATGCGCTCGACTGCCGCGAATTCCCGCACCAATCGGTCCAGCGCCGCCTGGTAGATCTGCCGCTCGCTATAGGATTGCTCGGGTTGGCCGGTATTGCGGTACAGGTCGCGCACAACCTCGGCGATCGAGCCCGGGTCGCCGGACGCGATCTTGGCCTGGTATTCCTGGGCACGGCGGCTCCACATCGTGCGCTTCGCGCGCGACCGGCCGCGCAATTTCAGCAGTGCCGCATCCATCTCCTTGCGGCTCGACAATTTGCGCAGGCCGGACACCTTCGCCTTGGCGAGCGGCACCCGCAATGTCATTCGGTCCTTGTCGAAATGCACGACAAACACATTGAGCGTGTGTCCTGCGATCTCCTGGGCCTCGATGCCGACGATCTTGCCTACTCCGTGGGTCGGGTAAACCACCAGGTCACCCGTCGTGAACGGACTCTTTTCCACCGTCATCGTCTTCGTCTCTCGCGCAACCGGCCGCCGGCACCACCGGAGCGTTGGACGAGCCGCCGTCGGCAGGGGCGACCCTCCACACCTCTAATGATGAGCGCGGAACCGAGGGGGGATGCGTCTATAGCGCCAAGCGTAATAATACCATAACAAACCCCGCCGAGGCCAGCACCTCGACCATGCCTGCCATGCCCTCCCGGCGGAGACGGGGCGCGCCTGCTACTTGCCGCCCGGCTTGGGGCTGAAGAACTTCTCGAATTTCCCGTCGACCCCTTTCCACTCGTCGGCATCCTCGGGACAGGGCTTCTTGCGGGTGATGTTGGGCCACGCCGCAGCGTATTCGCGGTTGAGTTCGAGCCAGCGTTCGGCCGCGGATTCGCTGTCTGGGATGATCGCCTCCGCCGGGCACTCGGGCTCGCAAACCCCGCAATCGATGCATTCGTCGGGGTGGATCACCAGCATGTTTTCGCCCTCGTAGAAGCAATCGACCGGGCACACCTCGACGCAATCCATGTACTTGCACTTGATGCAGGCTTCCGTGACGACGTAGGTCATGATGTCGCATTCTTCTCCACGGGTTCGGCAGCGACCGGCGCCTCCTAACATCGGCATGCCGTTCAGCGCTTGCCTAGCACGGCGGTCGCCGCACGGGCAACCCCAAGCCCATTGGGGTTTTGGCGCCCGGTAGGGTCGGAAGATTCGCCGGCGCGGCCCGTTATCCGCCCGCGCCCTTGCAGCGAGGCGAACGGCATCGTGCCCAGACGCGGCAGAATCGTCCTTCTTCATTTCGTCGGCCAGATGCCGCTCGCCGGCATTGCCTGGCAGGCCGTGCATTACCTCGTCGGCCTCGAAAGGCTCGGCTACGAAGCCTGGTACATCGAGGATCACGGCGCCAACCCCTACGATCCGCGCATCCAGAGCGTGACCATGGATTGCGCCTACAACGTCGCCTATCTGCGCCGGGCGATGGAGCGGCACGGGCTTGCCGGCCGCTGGGCCTATTGGGACGCGATCAACGATGTCTTTCACGGGCTGTCGCGCGAGCGCGTCCGCGCGCTCTATGCCGAGGCCGATGCGTTGGTCAATTTGTGCGGCGCGACCCGGTTGCGCGACGAGCATCTTGCCTGCCCGGTACGGGTCATGATCGACACCGACCCGGTTTACGAGCAGATCAAGTACGCCAAGGCCGACCCTGCGGCGCGCGCCTATATCGGCGCCCACACCCATTTCTTCACCTATGGCGAGAACCTGGGCACCGCCGACTGCGCGATCCCGTTGTGCGACGTGCCGTGGCGCCCGACCCGGCCGCCGGTGGCGGTCGAATTGTGGCCGCAGGCAGAGGCCGAGGCGCCCTGCTTCACGACGATCGCGACCTGGGAGAACAAGGGCAAGAACATCGATTTCCAAGGTTCCAGCTACCTGTGGTCGAAGCATCTCAACTTCCTTAAATTTCTCGACCTGCCCCGATACCGGCCCGACACCTGCTTCCATCTGGCGATAGAGCCGCCGGACGCGGCGGTGCGCGGAGCGATCGAGCGCCAGGGCTGGCGGCTCGTCGATCCGGCGCCGCTATCGGCGGATCTCGACCGCTACCGCGACTTCATCGCCGGGTCCCGCGGCGAGTTCACGGTCGCGAAAGATATCTATGCCCGCCCGAACAGCGGCTGGTTCAGCGACCGCGGCGTCTGCTATCTCGCCGCCGGGCGGCCGCTGGTGACGATGCAGACCGGGTTCGAGCGGCGCTATCCGGTCGGGGAGGGGCTGTTCTCCTATACGACGCATGACGGGGCTGCGGCGGCGGTTGACGCCATCGCCTCCGACTATGCGAGGCACAGCCGCGCGGCGCGATCGATCGCCGCGGAATATTTCGCCTCCGAGAAAGTGGTCGGTGAAATGCTCGGCCAGTGCGGCTTGTGATTGCGGCAATTGCGCTTCATTCCCGCAAAGCGCTTGACCCCGAGCCGCCGGTCGGTCAAACCGCTGCCCGACGCGGCCGCGTCTAAGCCGTGCCAGGGGAGCGACGTCGGTCGGGGCCACCTATGCGGTCATCGCGATTCTCGGCCACCTGCCGTGGTACAAGCCGTTCGGCTGGCTGCAAATCGGCGGGCCTTTGCCGATCGGCGGCGCCTTCCTGATCGCCCAGCACTGACGCAATGCGCATCCGGCCTTCCATCCCTGCGGCGGCGCCGGGCGCGAGGCGCGAGCCGCTTCCCTCCGGGGCGGCCGCCGAGACGCGCCAGAACCAGCCAAGGCTCGGCATCCTTTACATGGTGCTGTCGACCGTCGGGTTTGCCGGGGTCAATGCGGTCGTCAAATGGGAGGTCGCGATCTACCCGGTCGGCGAGGTCGCGTTCTACCGCTCGCTGTTTGCTCTCGTCGCGGTAGCGGTCGCGATCCTGCCGCGCACCGGGGTCGGGGTATTGCGCACGAACCGGCCGCGCGCGCACCTGCTGCGCGGGGTGGCGCAATTCGGCTCGATGACCAGCATGTTCATGGCGTTCAGCCTGATGCCGCTGGGTTCGGCGGTGGCGGTCGGGTTCGCGGCACCGCTGTTCACGACGCTGATGGCGATCGTCGTATTGAAGGAGCAGGTCGGCCCGCATCGCTGGTCGGCGCTCGTCGTCGGCTTTATCGGGGTCGTCGTGATGGCCCATCCCGGCGCCGGCACGGTGCAGCCGGGGGCGCTGTTTGCGCTCGCCAACGCGGTGCTGATCTCCACCGTAGCGATCGGCATCCGCCAGATGAGCACGACCGAATCGCCGGAGACCCTGACGCTCTACCAGATGGCGATCATCACGGTCTGCACGCTGGCATTGTTGCCGTTCGGGTTCCGGCACCCCGCCTGGCGCGACATCATTGTGCTGGCGATCGCCGGAGCCGGCAACGGCGTCGCCCAGATCTGGTGGACGCGGTCGCTGTCGCTGGCGCCGCCCTCGGCGGTGGTGCCGTTCAACTACCTCTCGCTGGTATGGGCCATGATGCTCGGCTTCGCCATCTGGGGCGACGTGCCCGGGCCGGACCTGATCGCCGGCGCGGTGATCGTCGTCGGTTCCGGCCTCTACATCCTGTGGCGCGAAACGCTGCGCCACGGGGTGCGCCGGCCGATGCCTTCGCCCCCGTCGCCCGGCAGCGTCCGCCGGGCGCCCGGGTGATGCGGCCCTGTCAGGCCTGGCGGAAGAACCGGCTGGCGTTGCCCGCCATCAGCTTTTTCTGGGTGTCGGGGGCGAGGCTCTTCCAGGCGAGGAAATTCTCGACCGTGTTCGGGAACTGACACTCCGAGTGCGGATAGTCGGAGGCGTACATCAGCACGTCGTCGCCGAGGAAACCGCGGACGCTGTTGAACATGTCCTCGCCCTCATGGCGCTCGACGCTGCAGAAGAACCGCCCGCTCTTCAGGTAGTCCATCGGGTGCTGCTTCAGCGTCGCGGTGCTGCCGACATACTCGTACTGCTCGTTCATCCGCCTTCCCCAGAACGGCAGCCAGCCGAAGCCGCATTCGAGGATGCCGACGCGCAGCTTCGGATAGCGGTCCATGATGCCGCCGCCGATCACCGCGGCGATGAACCGCATCGCCCCCCACGGATGTGAGGCGAGCCGGCCCAGGAAGATGTTGTCCCACAGGTCGAAGCAGCCCGGGAAATAGGGCGGGGTCCAGGTAAAGCTGTGATGCGCGATCGGCAGGTCGTGCTCGTCGGCGGCGCGCCAGATCGGATCGAGCGAGGGGTGGTCGGCCGGGATGTCCTTGGTGACGAGCGGCATCACCGCGACCGCCCAGCGCGACTTGCCCCACTCGCGGATCTCCTTGACCGCGGCGTCGACGTCGCGCGCCGAGGCGACGATCATGCTGGTCAGCCGCCCGGGATATTGCGCGCAGAAATCCTCCATGTGGCGGTGATAGGCGCGGATCACGCCGGTTTCGAGCGTCGGGTCCTGATGGCCGACAAGGCTCGTCCACGCGGTCGGGATCAGGAAATGCGAGTCGGTCCCTTCATCATCCATGTCGGCGATGCGGGCGGCGGCCTGGTCGTCCTGGACGCCGGCGCGCGGCGCCTTGGTGCCCATCCACACCGTGTCGCGGCCGCTATGGGCCTCGCGCGGTGCTGCCTCGCCGAGGATGCGCTTGTACGAGATCTGGCCGAAACGATAGACGTGGCGGCCGGGCGAGCTGCCCGGGCTGTTGGGGCGGATCGGAACCCGGTATTGGGCCAGTTCGGCCAGGCGGGGGCGGAAACCCGGATCGACGTATTTGTCGATCACTTCCGCGGAGGGCTCGACATGGGTGTCGGCGTCGAACACACGCAGGCCGTTCTTCATCAGGCGCCTCCCTGGTACGTTCCCGGTCCAGTCTACAGCACCGTGCGCACCGCCGCGACTATTCCGCCGTGCCGGAGCCGAAAAATACTCGACCGCAGGCGGCAGATCGCGTACGGGTCAGGGTCTGCCTGAAGCGAGGGACGACACGCACCATGCCGCGAGTGACCTATATCAGCGACGACGGAAAGGAAACCGCGCTCGACGTGCCGGTCGGCACCAGCGTCATGCAGGCGGCGATCCTCAATTCGGTCGACGGCATCGTCGCCGAATGCGGCGGGTCGTGCATGTGCGCGACCTGCCACGTCTTCGTCCGCGAGGACCAGTTGCCGCTGTGTCCGGAGATGGAGGTGGGCGAGGACGCAATGCTCGACGGCACCGCGGTGCCGCGCCGGCCCAACAGCCGGCTGTCGTGCCAGCTCGTGATGTCGCCGCGGATGGACGGGCTCGTCGTCACCATGCCGGAGACGCAGACCTGATGGCTAACGGCCTGCCACGGTCCGGCCGGGTCGTCATCGTCGGCGCCGGGCATGGCGGGTTCCAGCTGGCCGCGTCGCTGCGGCAAAACGGGTTCGACGGCGAGGTGGTGCTGGTCAGCGACGAGCCGGGTCTGCCGTATCAACGCCCGCCTTTATCCAAGGATTACCTGAGCGGCAAGATCGGCCTGGATCTGCTGCTGATGCGGCCCGAGGGGTTCTACGAGGAGCATCGCATCGAGCGGATCGCCGGCAAGCGAGCGGTCGCGATCGACCGCGCCGGGCGCCGCCTCGAACTCGCCGATGGCTGGGAGCTGCCCTACGATCACCTCGTTCTCGCCACCGGCGCGCGCAACCGGGTGCCGGCCTTGCCCGGCATCGATCTCGATGGCGTGTGCTTTCTGCGCAACCTGGCCGAGACCGACGAATTGCGCGAGCGGCTCGCGGCGGCGCAGAGCATCGTCGTGATCGGCGCCGGGTTCATCGGCCTCGAATTCGCCGCGGTGGCGCGGGCCCTGGGCAAGCCGGTGCACATTGTCGAGCTGGCCGAACGGGTCATGGGCCGTGTCGTCTGCGTCGAAACCTCCGCGTATTTCGCCGCCGTGCACCGCGCGACCGGCGTCGAGTTCACGTTCGGGTCGGTCGCCGATCGCATCGTCGCCGAGGGACGCAAGGTGGCCGGGGTCGCCTTGCCCGACCGCAAGGTCTTGCCTGCCGACCTGGTCGTCGTATCGATCGGCGTCGTGCCGAACGCCGAACTGGCGGAGGCTGCGGGGCTTGCGGTCGGCAACGGCGTTGTCGTCGACCAGAACCTCGCGACCGCCGACCCGGCGATTTCGGCGATCGGCGATTGCGCCTCGTTCCCGTCGGTGCATTCCCGCGCCAACCCGGTGCGGCTCGAAGCGGTACAGAACGCCACCGACCATGCCCGCTGCGTCGCCGACCGGCTTACTGGCAAGCCGCGCCCCTATACCGCTCTGCCGTGGTTCTGGAGCGAACAGGGCGAACAGCGCCTGCAGATCGCCGGGTTGACCGCAGGGCACGACCGGGTGGCGGTGCGCGGCACCATCGATTCCGGCGAGTTCTCGGTATTCTGCTATGCCGGCGGGGAGTTGATCGGCATCGAGTCGATCAACCGGCCGGCCGATCATGCCTTCGCCCGGCGCCTGCTGGCCGCCGGCCGCCAGGTCGGTCCCGCCGAGGCTGCCGATCCCGGTTTCGACCTGCGCGCCGCGGCAACCGCGCGGCCGAATTAGCGCTGGCCGCGCAGGCCGCCTGCGGCCGGCTGGATGTCGTCGCTCTCGGCGTCGCGGCGCAGGCGGCTCGGCAACAATTCGCCGAGGCGCTCGAGCACCGGGTAGGCCGCGGCGGCGACATGGGCGTTGATCCGCTTCAGGTCGCGCAATACGTCGAGATGCAGGGCGCTGGTTTCGACGCTTTCGACGCGCCCGGCGCGGATGCGGGCGAAATGCGCCTCGGTCGCGCGTGCTTCGAGGTCGCGAAACACCTCCTTTTCGCCCAGCAATACGCGGGCGGCGCGCGCGTCGTCGGTCATGAACACCGCCGCCGAGGCGTTGACGTTGTTGGCCAGCCGCTCGAGCATCGCGCGGATTTCCGCCTGCCCCTCGACCGAGAACGACAGCCCGCGCTTCAGCCGCTTGGAGGCGATCGCGATCAGCCCCTTGTCGACGATGTCGCCGGCATGCTCGACATTGGTGATGAAGGCGAGAATCTCCGACAGGCGACGATTGTCGTCGTCGTCGAGCGAATCGGGGTCGAGCGCGGTCAGGTAGACCTTGATCGCGTGGTTCAGGCCGTCGAGCACGTTGTCGAGCCCTTTCGCGGCGCTGACCCGGTTGCGGTCGCCGCGGTCGATCGCATCGAGCGCGCTGCGCAGCATGGCCTCGAGCACATCGGCCATGCGCAGCGCCTCGCGCGCGGCTCCCGCCAGCGCGATTGCCGGTGTCTCGCGTGCCGATTCGTCGAGATAGATCGGCTTCGACGGGTCGGAGGGGACGGCGCGGGCCGGCAATAGCCGCACCAGCAGGCGCGCGAACGGGCCGAGCAGCGGCAGGAAGATCACCGCCATGACCAGGTTGAAGGCGGTGTGGAAATCAGCGACGGCGCGCGCCGCATTGGGCTCGATCGTGACCATCAGCGGCCCGATCCAGCCGAGCAGGGCCAGCGCCAGCACCACCCCGACCGCGCGGTTCAGCAGATTGCCGGCCGCGACCCGCGTTCCGGCCGCATCGCCGCCGCTGGCGCCCTCGATCAGCGGGTTGAGCGCCGAGCCGAGATTGGCGCCAAGCACCAGGGCGAAGGCGGCGGTCGGCGGCACCACCCCCTTGGCCGCCAGCGACATCGTCAGCAGCACCGTGGCCACGCTCGAATGCGCGGCCCAGGTCAACGCGGCGGCGAGGATCACGTCGATGACCGGCTGCGTCGCGATCGCGCCCATCATCAGCCTCAGGCTCGGCACGTCCTCGTAGGGGGTCATGATGTTGAGCAATTGCTGCAAGGCCAGCAGCATCAGACCGAGCCCGATCGCCACCCGCCCGAGGTCGCGCGCCCGCGATACCCGCTCGCGGCGGAACAGGATGACGCCGATCAGCACGAACAGCGGCGCAACGCGGCCGATGTCGAACGACAGTGCCTGCACGATCAGCGTGGTGCCGATATTGGCGCCGAGCATGACCGCCAGCGCCGGCATCAGGTCGACGAGGCCGCCGGCGGCAAACCCCGCCGCCATCAAGCCGGTCGCGGTGCTGCTCTGCAGGACCGCGGTAACCCCGAGCCCGGCCAGCAGGGCGCGGAAGCGGTCGCCCAGCGCGCGCCCGAGAAAGCGCCGCAATTGCGGGCCGAAGGCGCGCTGAATGCCGCTCTGCACCATGTGCACGCCCCACAGCAGCAGGGCGATCGAGCCGGCCAGATCGATCAACGTCAGGGTGGCGTCCATCCTCCCCCTCCCGCTGCCGCGGCCGTTGCAGCCGCGATCGGGCATAAATTGCCTGATCGGGCGGCGATTCAAGAACTAGTTTCGCCTTGCCGGAATCCGCGAGGCGCCGCAGCTGCTGTTCCCGGTCAGGCGTCGCAATCTGCCACGTCGTTGAGCAGATTTGCCACCACGGCAAGCAGGTCGTCGGCGCGGAATGGCTTTGCCAGGGCCGCGGTCGCGCCCAGCCCCGTCGCCGCGCGCAGGTAGAGCGCCGGCGAGTTGCCCGAAATCGCCAGAATCGGCAATGCCTCGCCGCTCTGGCGCAATGCCTGGATCGTCTCGATCCCTTCGCCCACCGGCATGACGATATCGGTAATCACCAGCGCCGGCCGCCGCTCGCGGCACATCTGCAACCCGATGCAGCCGTCTGCGGCCTCACGAACCGTGTGCCCCGCCTTTCTGAGGATGCGCGAGATCAGGCGGCGCATCTGGGGTTCGTCGTCGATGACCAGGATGTCGGCCATGGTGCCCGTCCCAATCGCGGAGCGTGTCGGCTCCGCGGCCCTGCTTCTTTGTTGAGCGCCGTCACACCTGCGGCGGCTGAATTCCTGCTTACGCGCAGATTTGCTAAGCAATCGCAAACCGACAGGCGAATTGCGCCGATTTTTCGGCCGACTATTCCATCGGCAGGCCGGAATGAACCGTGCGCGAATCGAGCGAGGTGAAGCCGCTCTGCAACGACGGCATCGCCACCTCGGCGATCAGCTCCGGGGTCCAGCCGCCGTGGTGGTGGACCATCCGCACCGGCCGCATATGGCCATAAAGCGACAGTTCGCTGGCGCGCTGGTGGAACACCTGGCCGTTGACATAGCCGGCCTGCTCCGAGGCGAGGAACACGCACAACGGCGCGATCGCGTCGGCCCGGCTCCGCCGCAGCCGCTCCTCGCGAATCGCCGCGGCGGCGGGATCCTTGGGCGTCGGCACCGAGCGGGTCATGCGGGTGTCGGCCGACGGCGCGATCACGTTGGCGGTGATTCCGCGGGTGGCGTTTTCCATCGCGATGATGCGCGCCATGGCGACGATGCCGAGCTTGGCCGCGCCGTAATTGGTCTGGCCGATATTGCCCAGCAGGCCCGAGGTCGACGACACCAAAATCATGCGGCCGTAATTCTGCTCGCGGAACAGGTTGATCGCGGCCCGGTTGATGTTGAAGTGGCCGGTCAGGTGCACGTCGATGACCGCCTGCCAGTCCTCCGGAAACATGTTGTGGAACATCTTATCCCTGAGGATGCCGGCGGCGTTGAAGACGATGTGCAATCCGCCGAACGTGTCGCGCGCCTGCTGCACCATCTTGAGGCAATCGTCGAACTTGGCGACAGAGCCGAAATTGGCCGCGGCCTCGCCGCCCGCCGCCTTGATCTCGTCGGCCATCGCCTGCGCCGGGCGCTGGTCGCCGCCTTCGCCGCCGCCGCCAACGCCGGGATCGACGATGACCACCTTGGCGCCTTCCTTGGCCATCAACTTGGCGACCTCGGCGCCGACCCCGCGCGCCGCCCCGGTGCAGATCGCCACGCGCCCGTCGAGCATGCCCATCGTTCCGCTCCTCCTGCCTCCTCCGCTGCGCCGCCGAGTTGACCCGCGCCCGGACAAGTTTGTCAATCCGCTCGGCTTTCGCGGCTTTCGCCGGTATGCGCAGGAGATTGGCGGCCAACTTCCGGACGCTGCCGCGGCCGAGCCTTGACCCGCCGGCATTGCAGCGCTGCACCGGGCGGCAGCGGACGAGGCTTCGCCCGGCGCCCGGCACATGCCAGACTTGCACTGGGGCGTTCGCGGCCAGCCCACCTGGCAACGGCGCGCGGCCACGATTGGGGGGAAACGCCGATGACCCGGCGCCGCTTCTGGGTTTACATCCTGCTGTTCCTGTTCAACGTCATTGCCTATGTCGACCGGGTCAACATCTCGGTCGCGGGCAAGTCGATTGCCGGCGAGTTGCACCTGTCGCCGGTCGCGCTCGGCTATCTGTTTTCGTCGTTCTTCTGGGCCTACGTCGTGATGATGCTGCCCGGCGGAAAATTGATCGACCGCTGGGGCTCGCACGTCGTCGCGGCGGTCGCCACCGCAGTGTGGTCGGCGGCGCAGATGCTGACCGGCGCCGCCGGCAATTTCGCGGTGATGCTGCTGACCCGGCTGGGGCTCGGGGTCGGCGAGGCGCCGTTTGCCCCGGTCACCTACCGCAGCGTGCGGGCCTGGGGCCCCTATACCGAGCGCGGCACCGCGATCGCCTTCATCTCGGCCGGGGCCAGCCTCGGCCCGGCGCTGGGCGCACCGGTCGTCGCCTGGCTGATCCAGGCCCTGTCGTGGCGGTGGTCGTTCGTCTGCACCGGCGCGGTCGGGTTTATCTGGGTCGTGGTGTGGAGTTCGCTGGTCTCGACCCCGGAAAAGACGCGCTGGATACCGGAGCCGGAACGGCAGCGCATCCTTGCCGAGCGCGATGCCGGGATCGAGCCGCCGAGCCACGGCGGGGTCGGCTATCTCGGCCTGCTGCGCGCGCCGGCGATGTGGGGGCTGTTCGTCTCGCAAGGCTGCCTGGTCTATTCGCTCTACCTCTACCTGACCTGGCTGCCGAACTATCTGCAAAACGCGCGCGGCCTCTCCTTGGTCGAGTCCGGCGTGTTCACCTCGATCCCGTTTTTCGTCGCCACGGTTCTCAACGTCGTCGTCAACTGGATCGGCGACAAGATGCTGAGCACCGAGGCGATCCACGCCGGCAAGCGTCGCTATCTGCTGGGGCTGTGCCTGGTATTGACCGCCGCCGGCCTATTCGTACCGTTTGTCGGGTCGCTGACCGCGGTGACGGTGCTGGTGTCGATCGCGGTCACCTTCAGCAATGTCGGCCCGGCGGCCAACGCGGCACTGGTCAGCGACCTGCTGCGCTCGCCCGCCGATGCGGGGCGCGCCTTCGCCTTTCTGGTGCTCGGCGGCAACAGCTTCGGCCTGTGCGCGCCGATCGTCACCGGCTACATCGTTGCCGCGACCGGCAGCTTCAGCGCCGCGTTTATCGTCGCCGGAATCCTGGCGCTGATCGGCGCTGCGAGCGCCTTCATCTTCGGCCGCGGCGCGATCGGCGAGGTGGCCGCGCCATCCGGCGCCGTGCCGCGCGCCGGGTAGCGGGTCAGCGGCGGCCGCGGAACGCCGGCGCCCGCTTTTCGAGAAAGGCACGCACCCCCTCGGCGTAATCGGGGGTGCGGCCGGCCTCCTGCTGGAGGTCGCGTTCGAGGTCGAGCTGGCGGTCGAGCGGGTTCGCTTCGGCCGCGTCGAGCGCCCGCTTGGTCAAGGCAATGCCGATCGTCGCCTGGGCCGCCAGCCGCGCGGCCAGCGCCTCGGCCTCCGGCATCAGCCGGTCATCGTCCACCGCCTGCCAGATGAGGCCCCATTCGGCAGCGCGCTCAGCCGGCAGCGGCTCGGCCAATATCGCCAGCGCGCGCGCCCGCGCCGCGCCGACAAGACGCGGCAGAAACCAGGTGCCGCCGCAATCGGGGATGAGGCCGAGGCGCGAGAACGCCTGCACGAAATTCGCCGAACGCGCCGCCAAGACGATGTCGCAGGCGAGCGCAAGATTGGCGCCGGCGCCGGCGGCGATGCCGTTGACCGCGCACACCACCGGCATCTCGAGCGCGCGCAGCCGGCGCACCAGCGCGTTGTAGCGGTCGAGCACGGCGCCGAGATCGGGCGGGCCAGCCTCGGTCGGCGCCACCTCGGCGAGGTCCTGCCCGGCACAAAAGCCGCGGCCCGCGCCGGTCAGCAGCAGGGCGCGGCAACCCGCATCGGCCTCGGCCGCGTCGAGCGCCGCC
>JASHNY010000181.1 GCA_030041385.1 Alphaproteobacteria bacterium | reverse complement strand
GTCGATCAGCTCGGCCGCACCGATTCGCGGGTATCCGGGGATGTCGTAGATCGGCTTTTCCGGATAGAGCGCGGTGCACTGCCCGCCGGCGAGGTCGAGCGCGTCGAACAGATGGCAGCGCATGTCGAGCATGCCGCACTCGAACACCATGAAAAGCCCGACCGGGCCGGCGCCGATGATCGCGACATCGGTGCGCTGAAGCGAATTCCCCATGCCGGCACGATAAGGTCATTTGCGCCGGCACGGAATCGCTTCGGCGGTGCGTGCAGCACGGTGTTGCGGCGTCTCGGCGCGGCGATATACAAGGCGGCAGCGATGACGATCATCGATTTGCCCGATGAACAAGCGACGGTTGCGTTCGCCGCCCGAATCGCCGCGCTGGCGACGACCGGCGACGTGATCGCGTTGAGCGGGCCGCTCGGCGCCGGCAAGACCGTGTTCGCCCGCGCCTTTATCCGCGCCCGCGGCGGCACCGGCGAGGTGCCGAGCCCGACCTTTACGCTGGTGCAGATTTACGATTTGCCGGGCGCGGCGGTATGGCATTTCGACTGCTACCGGCTGCGCGACGCCGAAGAGGCGTGGGAACTGGGCATCGAGGACGCATTTCGCGACGGCATCTCGCTGATCGAATGGCCGGAGCGGATCGCCGCGTTGTTGCCGCCGCGCCGGCTCGCCATCGCCTTGTTGCCGGGCCGCGTCCCGGGCGCCCGCCGCGCCGAGGTCGAGGCCGGCGAAGGCTGGGCGGCGCGGCTGGCCGGGATCGCCGCACATGCCTGAGGCGCCAGACGGCCGCGGCGATGCGATCGCCGGGTTTCTCGCGGCGCATGGCTGGCGCGGGGTCGCGCCGGTACTCCTCGCCGGCGATGCCTCGTTCCGCCGCTATTGCCGGCTCGCCGACGGCAGCCGGCGGGCGGTGTTGATGGATGCGCCGCCGCCGCACGAGGCGGTCGGACCGTTTGTCGCGGTCGCCGCGGCGCTGCGCACGCTCGGCTTCAGCGCGCCCGAGGTGTTTGCCGCCGACGATGCCGGCGGCCTGTTGCTGATCGAGGATTTCGGCGACGACACCTACACGCGGCTGCTTGCCGCCGGGACCGACGAGGCGGCGCTGTACCGGCTGGCGGTCGACACGCTGATCGCGCTGCACCGCGCCGCCGCCGAGCGCGGCGTGCCGAAGCTGCCGCCTTACGACCAAAAGCGGCTCATCGACGAGGCGATGTTGCTTGTCGACTGGTACGCCCCGGCGGTGCTTGGCCGCCCGCTGTCGGCGGAGCTGCGCGAATCGTATGTGGCGCTGTGGCGAACGTTGTTGCCGGCGGCGCAGCCTGACGCCCTGACGCTGGTGCTGCGCGACTACCATGTCGATAACCTGGTGCTGCTGCGCCGGCGCCGCGGGGTGCGGCGCTGCGGCCTTCTCGATTTCCAGGACGCGGTTTGCGGCCCGGCGAGCTACGATCTCGTGTCGCTGATCGAGGATGCGCGCCGCGACGTCGGGGCCGCTCTGCAGGAGGCGATGACCGAGCGCTACCTCGCCGCCTTCCCGCACTGCGACCGCGCGCTGTTCCGGCGCTCCGCCGCGATCCTCGCCGCCCAGCGCAACTGCAAGATTCTCGGCATCTTCACCCGCCTGGCGCGGCGCGACGGCAAGCCGCAATACCTCGCGCATATCCCGCGCGTGTGGCGGCTGATCGAGCACGATCTGCGCAACCCTGCCCTCGCCAGCCTTGCGACCTGGTTCGACCGGCATCTGCCACCGCGCCTGCGGCGCATCCCCGCCGAGCGCGACGCGGCATGAGGGGAACCCCGAAATCGGCGATGGTGCTGGCGGCCGGGCTCGGCACCAGGATGCGGCCCTTGACCGACGAATTGCCGAAGCCGCTGCTGGAGGTCGCCGGGCGCACCCTGCTCGACCATGCCATCGACCGGCTGGAACTTGCCGGGGTCGAGCGCGTCGTCGTCAACCTGCATTACCGGGCCGAGCAGATCGCCGCCCACCTCGCCGGGCGGCAGCGCCCGCATATCGAATTCTCGCACGAGGCCGAGCGGCTCGAAACCGGCGGCGGGGTCGCCCGCGCGCTCGACCGCCTCGACAAGGCGTTTTTCGTCGTCAACAGCGACGTGCTGTGGCTCGATGGCACCCAGTTTGCGCTGACCCGGCTCGCCCGCGCGTTCGTTGCCGAGCGCATGGATGCGGTGCTGCTATTGCAGCGCGCCGTCGGCGCAGTCGGATACGACGGCAACGGCGACTATTTTCTCGACCCGCTCGGCACGCCGCGCCGCCGCGGCGAGCGTGAGGTGGCGCCCTATGTCTTCACCGGCGTCCAGCTGTTGCACCGGCGCCTGTTTGCCGGGGTCGAGGAGACGGTGTTCTCGCTGAACCGGCTTTACGACCAGGCCGAGGCGGCCGGCCGCCTCCACGCCATCGTGCATGACGGCGAGTGGTACCATGTCGGCACGCCGCAGGGCTTGGCAACGACCCGCGCGCGCTTCGCCTGGCACCGCACCGAGCGCTGACCCCCTTGCTGCCGGCCCCGCCCCGCATCTTCACGATCGCGCCCGACCGCCCGTTTCTGGCGACGCTTGCCCGGGGCCTCATGCGCCTTGCCGAGGGCGACCCGCTGCGCCTGCCGCGGGTCACGGTGCTGCTGCCGACGCGGCGCGCGGTGCGCGGCCTGCGCGAGGCGTTCCTGCGCCTCTGCGGCGAGGACGAGAGCGCGGGCGCGCCCCTGTTGCTGCCGCGGCTGCGCCCGATCGGCGACCTCGATGCGGACGAATTGGCGTTCGACGGCGGGGCGGGCGAGGGCGCGGACGACGCCACCCTGGCGCTGCCGCCGGCGATCCCGGATTTGCGTCGCTCGCTGTTGTTGACGCGGCTCGTGCTGGAGTGGAGCGAGCGCGAGGATTCGCGCTCATTGCTGCCCGGCCAGGCGGCGGCCCTGGCCCGGGCATTGGCGCGCTTGATCGACGCGGCGGCGACCGAGGGCGCGGATTTTGCCCGGCTCAAAGACCTCGCGCCCGACGACCTTGCCGAGCATTGGCAGACCGTCTTGCGCTTTCTCGACATCCTGCCGACACGCTGGCCGGCATTGCTCGAAGCCGAAGGCGCGCTCGACCCGGCCACCCGCCGCAACCGCCTGATCGCGCGCCAGGCCGCGCTGTGGCGCCGCTCGCCGCCGCGCCATCCGGTGGTCGCGGCCGGCCTCACCGGCGGCATCCCGGCGCTCGACGAATTGCTCGGCGTCGTCGCCGGGCTTGCCGAGGGCGCAGTCGTCCTCGCCGGGCTCGACCGCTCGTGCGATGCCGCGGAATGGGCGGAAGTCGCGGCGGACCCGGCGCATCCGCAATACCTGCTGGCGCGGCTGCTGGCTGCGCTCGAAATCTCGCCGGACGCGGTCGCCGATTGGCCCGAGCGGCCGCCGCCGAGCGGGCGTGAAGACCGCACCCGCCTCGTCGCCCAGGCATTGCGCCCGGCGGCGCTGACCGATGCGTGGCGCCGGTTGCCGCCCGCGCCGCGCGCGGCGGTGGCCGGGCTCGGCCGCTACGATTGCGCCAGCCCGCAGGACGAGGCGGCGACCGTGGCCCTGCTGCTGCGGCGCCAGCTCGAAGTGCCGGGCGCAACCGCGGCGCTGGTCACCCCGGACCGCGAATTGGCCCGCCGGGTCGCGGCCGAATTGCGCCGCTGGGGCATCGATATCGACGATTCGGCCGGCTTGCCGCTCAACCGCACGCCGCCGGGCGCATTTCTGCGCCTGGTGCTCGACCTCGCGGCCAGCGGCCTTGCGCCGGTGCCGCTGCTCGCCGCGCTGAAGCATCCGCTCGCGGCCGGCGGGTGGGCGCGGGAGGAGTTCCGTGACCGCGTGCGCCGCCTCGAACAGCGGGTTCGCGGCCCGCGCCCGGCGCCCGGCTTTGCCGGGTTGCGC
>JASHNY010000180.1 GCA_030041385.1 Alphaproteobacteria bacterium | reverse complement strand
GCGCACGAGGTGGCTCATCTTGCGGAGATGAACCATTCCGCCCGTTTCTGGCGCCTCGTCGCAACGCTGGTTCCGGATTCCGCGGCGCCCCGCCATTGGCTCAGGCGTCATCGGCTGCAATTGTTGGCCTACGGGTGATGCGGCACAGCGGGGCGCGCGTGACGCGCTCCCGCTGGCCTGCCAGATCCGCTGGCTAGTGGGGCGTACCGGTGCCGGGGCTGGTCGGGTTCGGCGTCACCGCACCCGGTCCTGCCGGGGCGGCGTTGGGCATCGACGATGAGGCGCCGCCGTCTGCGCCAAGGCCAGACCGCTCGCCGCCAAGGCGATGGCGCTGGCGAGGGCGGTGGCGGTGGCGGGCAGCGGTTCAGGCCGGCATCGGCGCGCGCCGCATCAGCCATACCAGCAGCGCCAGCGCCGGCAGACAGGCGAGCGTGGCGACCGAAAAGAACTCGATCCAGCCGAATTTCTGCGCGAGATATCCGCCCGAGGCGGCGAGCACGTTGAGCCCGACCGTTGCCAACGACGACAGCAATGCGTACTGGGTCGCGGTGAAATCGCGGCTGCACAACCGCGACAGGTAGGCGACGAATGCGGCCGAGGCCATGCCGCCGGTCAGGTTTTCGGCGCTGATGCTGAGCGTCAATACCGACAGGTCGCGCCCGTACCACGCCAACACCGCGTACATCAGGTTCGACGCCGCCTGCAACGCGCCGCACACGAGCAGGGCCCGGAAAATCCCGAGCCGCTCGACCACCGCGCCGCCGACGGCGACGCCGCACAGCGTCGCGACGACGCCGTAGACCTTGGAGATCGTCGCCACCTCGACCTTGGTAAAGCCGAGCGCGACATAGAGCGGGTTGGCCATCGAGCCGGCGAGCGCGTCGCCGAATTTGTAGAGCACGATGAACAGCGCGATGGCGATGAAATTGAGCGCCCCGGCGCGCTCGAACAGGTCGAGAAACGGTGCGACGACGGCGTGTTCCAGCCAGGCGCCGATCCGGGCAAAGGCGGTGCGGCCGGGGAGCGGCGCGGGCGGCTCGATGCCGCCCGGCTCCGGCGTCAGCCATACCGTGACCATGCCGACCAGCATCAGCCCCGCCATCAGCGAATAGGCGAAATGCCAGCCGCCGAAGCTCGCCGCATAAAGCGCGCCGGCTCCCGAGGCGAGCATCCCGAAGCGATAGCCCCACTGCGTCGCGGCGGCGCCGGCGCCCTGTTCTTCCGGGCGCAGCAGGTCGATGCGGTAGGCGTCGATGACGATGTCCTGGCTCGCCGACAGAAAGGCGACGCAGACCGCGGCGAGCGCGGTGGCGGCAGGGTCGATGCGCGGGTCGGTTTTCCCCAGCGCGAAGATCGCGATCATCAATAGCAGCTGGATCGCCAATGCCCAGCTGCGCCGCCGCCCGAGCCGCGCGGTCAGTACCGGGATCGGCAGCCGGTCGATCAGCGGCGACCACAGGAATTTGAGGCTGTAGGAGGTGCGCACCAGCCCGAACAGGCCGATCGCGGTCAACGACACGCCGAGCTCGGCAAGCCAGTACGACAACGTTCCGAAAACGAGCGCGAGCGGCAATCCGCTCGAAAACCCCATGAACAGGATCGCCAACAGCCGCGGCTGGCGATAGACCGCGAGCGCCGCCAGCCAGCGTCCGGCCCGGGCGCTATTGATTGGCTTTCTCGCCGGCGTTGACGACGTCGCTGGCCACCTGCATGCGGACGATCCGGTCGGGATCGACGACCCTGCCGTTCGCTGCGGGGTCGCCCTTTTTGAGCTTGTCGATGTATTCCATGCCCGAGACCACCTTGCCCCACACCGTGTATTTGCCGTCGAGCTGCGGCGCCGGCGCGTAGACGATGAAAAACTGGCTGTCGGCGCTGTCCGGGTCGGTGCCGCGCGCCATCGAGACGGTGCCCCGAACATGCTTAACGTTCGAGAACTCGGCCTTCAATTTGTGGCCGGAGCCGCCCATGCCGGTGCCGGTGGGGTCGCCGGTCTGCGCCATGAACCCGGCAATGACCCGCCAGAACGGCACGCCGTCGTAGAAATGCGCGCGGATCAGCCGGCGGATCTGGGCGCAGGTGTTGGGGGCGATGTCGGGGCGCATCAAGATGACGGTGCGGCCGTAGGCGGTGTCGAGATAGACCAGGTTCTCCGGGTCGATCTTCGGCGCCGCCGCGGCCGTGCCGGCCCAGGCGAACACGGCCAGCAGCACGATGAGCCGCGCGACGGCGGTAATCGCCATTCCGGGGCGCCGCCGCCTCGCGACAAGCCCGGAATGGCGGCGCGGGCTCGAATCGGTCATCGGCAGGATGCTAGGCGCCGGCCTCGGCATCGGCAGCCACCTGCAATTTGATGATCTTGTCCGGGGCGTCGACCATGCCGTTGCGCCGCGAATCGCCCTTCTTGATCGCGTCGACATGCTCCATGCCCGAGGTGACCCGGCCCCACACCGTGTATTGGCCGTCGAGCGAGGGCGCCGGCGCGAACATGATGAAGAACTGGCTGTCGGCGCTGTTGGGGTCCGAGGTGCGCGCCATCGAGACGGTGCCGCGGACGTGCTTTTCCTTCGAGAATTCCGCCTTGAGGCGGCGGCCCGAGCCGCCGGTGCCGGTGCCGGTCGGGTCGCCGGTCTGGGCCATGAACCCGTCGATCACGCGGTGGAACACGATGCCGTCGTAAAACCCGCGCCGCACCAAAGACTTGATGTGGGCGCAATGGTCGGGGGCGAGGTCGGGCCGCATCTCGATGACGACCCGCCCGGAGGCGAGATCGAGATAAAGAGTGTCTTCCACAGGCACAGCCTTTCGTTGTTGTGCGCGTATCGGAACGGCGCAGTCGCGCCGCCCCGGCAAGAGTCCTACACCGCGCGCTGGCGCTCGTACCAGCCGCCGCGGCGGAAGCGGTCGAGATAGGTGGGCAGGATCGCCTCGACCGCCTCCGGCACGATGCCGAGCGCGGAGAGCCCCATCGCCCCGGTGGCGACGATATTGTCGCTTTTCAGCATCTCGACCTGGTCCGGGGTCAAGGGCGGGTTCGGCAGCAGCGACAGCAGGCGCGCCTGGATCGCCGCGACCGGGAACGGCACGTTGACCAGCAGGCGCTTGCGGCGGATTTCGGCGAGCAGCAATTCCATCAGCGCGCGGAAGGTGTAGATGCGCGGCCCGCCCAATTCGTAGGTCCGCGCCGCCGTGGCCGGGTCGTCGAGGCAGCGCTCGACGGCCTCGGCGACGTCGCCGACATAGACCGGCTGGAACCGGGTTTCGCCGTCGCCGATCAGCGGCAGGGCCGGCGATATCGTCGCCATCGCCGCGAACCGGTTGAAGAACTGGTCCTCCGGCCCGAAGACGATCGACGGGCGCAGGATCGTCGCGGTCGGGAAGGCGTCGAGCACCGCCTGCTCGCCGGCCGCCTTGCTGCGCGAATAGGCCGAGGTCGAGCGCGGGTCGGCCCCGAGCGCCGAGATGTGCACCATGCGTCCGACCCCAGCCTCGCGCGCCAGCCGCGCGAGGCGCGCCGGTGCCGTGTGGTGCACCAGGTCGAACCGCTGCCGGCCGCTTTCGTGCAGGATGCCGACGGCGTTGACGACCGCGTCGTTGCCTTCGAGAAAGGCCGGCAAGACGCTCTCTTCGTCGATCGCAACATTGACCAGCGCCACCTGGCCCGGGTCGCCCATCGGCCGCAGAAAGCGGGCGCGCTCGGCGTTGCGGCAGCCGACCGCAACGGCATCGCCGCGCGCCGCCAGGCGCTTGACGATATAGCGCCCGATAAATCCCGATCCGCCGAGTACCGCGACCCGGTTACGTTGCATGGTTGCCCCCATCCGCATCCGCGCATTATCAAAACCGCCGCGCTAGGGCAATATCGCCCCTGCACCGCCCGGCAATGACGCGGCCAAGGAGCCAAGCATGAGTTCGACGACAGGTCTTTCCAACGAATTTCCGGTGCCAGAGCGGATGAAGGCATGGGTGCTGGGCGGCCCCGAGGAACTGCACCTCGTCGACAAGCCGGTGCCCGCGCCCGGCCCGGCCGAGGTACTGGTCCGCGTCGATGCGGTGGCGATTTGCGCGACTGACCTCGAAATCCTCAAGCACGGCGTGCCGGCGCTGGTCGACGGCGAATTGCCGTTCAACAAGAATTTCACGATCGGCCACGAATACATGGGCACCGTGGTGCGGCTCGGGCCGGCGGTCGATGAGTTCCAGCCCGGCGACCGCGTCACCGTCGAGGTTCACGCCGGGTGCGGGCGGTGCGAGCGCTGCCGCGAGGGCATGTATACCTCGTGCCTCAATTACGGCAACCGCGCCAAAGGCCATCGCGCCAACGGCTTCACCACCGATGGCGGGTTCGCCGAATACGCGGTCAACAACATCAACACGCTCGTTCACGTGCCCGACGACATGAGCGACGCCGAGGCGACGCTGGTGGTGACCGCCGGCACCTCGATGTACGGGCTCGACGTGCTCGGCGGCCTCGTCGCCGGCGACGGCGTGGTGGTGACCGGGCCGGGGCCGATCGGCCTCCTCGGCGTCGCCGTGGCCAAGGCGCTCGGCGCCGACCCGGTGATCCTGACCGGCACGCGCGAATCGCGGCTCGAACTCGGCCGGCGGCTCGGCGCCGATCATACGGTCAACGCGCGCGAGGAAGACGCGGTCGCCGCGGTCAGGCGGCTGACCGGCGGCCGGGGCGTGCGCTTCGTGATCGAATGCTCGGGCGCGCCCAACGCGCTCAACGAGGCGGCGCAGATGGTCAACCGCGGCGGCCGCATCTGCCTCGCCGCCTTTCCCGAGGAACGGGTGCCGGTCGATGTCGCGCATATCGTGCGCAACAACATTTACGTCTACGGCATCCGCGGCGAGGGCAAAAGCGCGACCCACCGGGCGATGGCGCTGATGAAGCAGAAGCGGTTCGACGCCAAGCTCGTCCACACCCACACCTTCCCGCTCGACGATCTGCCGACGGGCTTGCGCTATGCCCGCGAGCGCATCGACAACGCGATCAAGGTGGTGGTGACGGCGCAGCGCTGACCCTGGCCACGCCGACAGCAATAGCCGGTGAGCCTATTTCCCAGCATCGCCCGTTTTGCGGCAAATCCGCGACGGCGGAGGCGTTCGTGTACAGGGCTGCTGCAAGCCTGCGGCTAAGCCTCGACGAGATCGAGGCGACGCTTGATCAACAACACGTCCCCGGCGAGGCGGTCCACCCGACTGGAGAGGCTGGCATAGTGGCCTTCGAGCAAGCCGACGCGCTGCTTTATCTCCACCAGGTCCGCCTTGACCTCGGCAAGGTCGCCCCGGATGGAGCGGAGCAACTCGAGACGCTGGGCGCTCATCCCGGTAATTGGGCGAGCGCCTTGCGCAAACCGCAAGGCAATGCCCGCACACCCGGCCCTCACCCCCGATGCGGCGCCGCCCCGATAGCGTAGGCGGTTGACACGGAAGGGGGGGCAGCTTATCTCCGGACCCGCCCGGAGAGCGCCCGTGGCGGAATTGGCAGACGCGCACGGTTCAGGTCCGTGTTCCGAAAGGAGTGGTGGTTCGACTCCACTCGGGCGCACCACGGGAACCCCGCAAGGCTGGCGAGGCATCAGTTGAGCGAAGGCCGGTTGTGAGCGAGGGTCCTGGCACGCCGCCGCGGCGCGGCAACTATCGCCTGCATCGCGGCGATCTTCCGCCGGGGATCGAGTTCGGCCCGGCCGTGGCGATCGACACCGAGGCGATGGGCCTCAACCCGCACCGCGACCGCCTGTGCGTGGTGCAGCTTTCGGGCGGCGACGGCAGCGCCCACCTTGTCCAGTTCGAGCCGGGTGACTATGCGGCGCCGAACCTCCGGCGCCTGCTCGCCGACGCGAGCGTGCTCAAGCTGTTCCATTTCGCCCGCTTCGACCTGGCGATGATGTACCATTACCTCGGCACGATGGCAGAGCCGGTCTATTGCACCAAGATCGCCTCGCGCCTCGCCCGCACCTTCACCGACCGGCACGGGCTGCGCGATCTGTGCAAGGATTTGCTGAGCATCGACTTGTCCAAGCAGCAGCAGAGCTCGGATTGGGGCGCGCCGTCGTTGAGCGAGGAGCAGCAGCGCTACGCCGCGTCCGATGTCCTCCACCTGCACGCGCTGCGCGCCCGGCTCGACGCGATCCTGGTGCGCGAGGGGCGGATGGGCTTGGCGCAGCGCTGTTTCGAGTTTCTGCCGACGCGGGTCCGGCTTGACCTCGAAGGCTGGGCGGAGCAAGACATCTTCGCACACTAGCCCGGGCGCCGCGGCGCACCGGCCCGCGGATGGTTGCCGCGGCGAATGCGTATCAATGTGGTAAAGACCGGATTCGCGGTCCCGATGAACGATATGCGCGCGACGTTGGCGCGGTCCGGCGGCGGCCGGGCTGCGGGCCTCCACGACGATCTTACGGTCGGCCGGCGGGTCATCCGTGCCGAAATCGGCGGGCTCGAACAGCTGGCCCACAGCCTCGACGACAGCTTCTGCGCCACGCTCGATCTGTGCGCCGCAGCGACCGGCCGGGTTGTCGTCACCGGCATCGGCAAAAGCGGGCATATCGCACGCAAGATCGCGGCGACCCTCGCCTCGACCGGCACGCCGGCGCAGTTCGTCCACCCGGCGGAGGCGAGCCACGGCGATCTCGGCATGATCGGCGTCGGCGACACCGTCATCGCGCTGTCGAATTCCGGCGAAAGCGACGAGCTGGCCGCCATCATCGCCTATTCGCGCCGGTTCGAAATCCCGCTCGTCGCGGTTACTGCCGGGCGCGCCTCGCCGCTGGCCGAGGCTGCCGACGTCGTACTGTTGTTGCCGCCTGCGGCCGAGGCCTGCCCGATGGGCCTGGCGCCGACCACCTCGACCACGGTGATGCTGGCGCTGGGCGATGCGCTGGCCATTGCCCTGCTCGAGCGCAAGGGGTTTTCGACCGCGGATTTCCAGCGTTTTCACCCGGGCGGGCAGCTCGGCCGGCGGCTGCTGCGGGTCAGCGACATCATGCATACCGGCGATGCCATCCCGCTGGTCGCGCCGGACGCGCCGATGTCGGAGGCTATCCTGGTGATGACTGCGAAAAGCTTTGGCTGCGTCGGGGTGTGCGCCGCGGACGGGCGGCTCGTCGGGGTGATCACCGACGGCGATCTGCGCCGCCACATGGATAGCGGGTTGTTGGGCCGCACCGTCGCCGCGGTCATGCACCCGAATCCGAAGACGATCGCCGCGGGGCGGCTCGCCGGCGAGGCGCTGGCGATGATGACCGGCCATGCGCCGCCGACCACCTCGCTGTTCGTCGTCGACGACGGGCAGTGCCCGACCGGCTTTATTCACATGCACGATTGCCTGCGCGCCGGGATCGCATGAGAAGCGCGCAGCCGTTGCCCTCTGCCCCGCACCCGCCAGACCGCCCGAACCGAGCAACGGTGATCGCGTGGTTTGGGCAACGGATCGCGGCCTTGCCGGGAAACCCCTACAGCCGGCGCGTCGCCGTGTTGAAGCGGGTGTTGCCGATCATCGGCTTGACCCTGCTGTTGATGGTGGCGGTGTGGCCCCGCCTGGCCCCGCTGATCGAGCGGATGCGGTTCCGCATTCCGGCGATCGACCTGCGCGAGGCGCGCCAATTGCGCATGCTGAACCCGCGCTATCTCGGCACCGACCGCGACAACCGGCCGTTCGTGGTGACCGCCGCGGTCGGCCGCCAGGTACCCGACCGCGAGGATTTGATGTCGCTCGAATCGCCGCGGGCGGACATGAAGACGCATAGCGGCGCCTCGGTCGTCATCACCGCCGCCACCGGCGTCTATCAATCCCAGGTGCAGATACTCGACCTGTTCGGCGACGTGACCCTGACCCACCAGAACGGCACCCGGTTCGTTACCGACGCGGCGCGCGTCAACGTCGCCAGCAACAGCGCCCGCGGCGACGATCCGATCCACGGGCATGGCCCGTCGGGCGACATCAAGGCGCAGGGCTTTCGCATCTTCAACAAGGGCGACACGGTGATCTTTACCGGCCGCGCCAATCTCGTGCTCAAGGGCGCGAAGCCCGCCGCCACGGCTCCGCCGCCGACGGTGCCGCCGGCGGTCGCGCGCACCGCGGCCACGATCGAGGCCAGGGCGAGGCCGACGCTGGAAGCGGCGGCGCGCGCCGCACGAAAACCCGCCCGGGCAGCGGAGCGGCGGCCCGTGCCGCATCGCCGCGTCGCCTCGCACCGGGTCGTGCACCGGGTGCACCGCGTCGAGCATCGCCGAAACGTGCTGCATCGGGCGAGCCATGCGGCGCTGCACAAGGACGGCGCGACATGACCGCGCCGCGCCGCCGAACGCCGTGGCTGGCGGCAGCCTGCGCCATGCCGATCCTGGTTGCCGCATGGCCGGCGATGGCGGCGCCGGCACAGGCGCAGGCGCAGTCCGCGACGGCGCCGGGCGCCCTCGGCGACAACAGCCAGCCGATCCAGATCCAGGCCGATTCGGGCATCGAGTGGCAGCAGAACACCAAGCTCTACATCGCGCGCGGCAACGCGGTCGCGACCCGGGGCCCGACCACGGTGCATGCCGATGTGCTGGTCGCGCACTATCGCGACGCTAAGGGCACCACCAGCAACACCGGCGGCAACGCGCAGATCTACCGCATCGACGCGGACGGCCACGTGGTGCTGACGCGCAACGGCGACACCGTCGTGGGCGACCGCGGCGTCTACGATGTCGACCAGGGGGTCGCGGTAATCACCGGCAAGGCCCTGAAGATGACGACGCCGACCGAAACCGTCACCGCGCGCGACAGCTTCGACTGGTATGACCAGAAGCAGATCGCGGTGGCGCGCGGCGACGCCGTCGCCACCCGCAACGGCCGCACGATTCGCGCCGATGTGTTGACCGGCTACCTGAGCAAGACGGCCCCCGCGGCGGCGCCGGGCCGCGGCCCGGCCGGGCCCGCCGCAGCGAAGCGGAGCCCGCCGGAAGCGGGCAAGCCGCCGGCCGCAGAGGCCGATTCCAAGCTCACCCGCCTCGACGCCGAAGGCCATGTCGTCGTCACCAACGGAGCCGATGTGGGACAGGGCAAATACGCCGTCTATAATGCGGTCACCGGCATCGTGACCTTGATCGACAATGTCGTGATCACGCGCGATAAGGATGTCATGAGAGGGCAATACGCGGTAATGGATCTTAATACCAACGTCAGCCGGATGATGCCCCGCACTGCGGCGATGCCGGGGGATCACCGCGTCGTCGGCCTGTTTGTCCGGCGCGATAACGGCACCGGGGTACCGGGTACCGGGCACAAGGCGCGGTGATGCGGTTTACCGATTTCGATCGCGACGACGGCGACGCGACGCCGCCCTGGATCAATCGCGGGCCTCGGCTTGTCGCCGACAATCGCGGGCTCACCGGGCGCGGCCTCGGCAAGAGCTTCAAGCGGCGCCCGGTGTTGCGCGATGTCAACATCGCCGTGCAGCGCGGCGAGGTGGTCGGGCTGCTCGGCCCGAACGGCGCCGGAAAGACCACCTGCTTCTACATCATCACCGGGCTGATCGCGGCCGATACCGGCACCGTTGCGCTCGACGGCGAGGACATCACGGAATTGCCGATGTACCGCCGCGCCCGCCTTGGCATCGGCTATCTGCCGCAGGAGGCTTCGATCTTTCGCGGCCTCACGGTCGAACAGAACATCCGCGCCATCCTCGAAGTCGCCGAACCCGAGCCGGAGGCGCGCGAGGCGATGCTCGATGCGCTCCTCGCAGAGTTCTCGATCAGCCATCTGCGCCGCGCCTCGGCGATGGCGCTGTCCGGCGGCGAACGCCGGCGCTGCGAAATCGCCCGCGCGCTGGCGACGCAGCCCTATTTCATCCTGCTCGACGAGCCGCTCGCCGGCATCGACCCGATCGCGGTCAACGACATCCGCGACCTCGTCGCCCACTTGAAGGACCGCGGGATCGGCGTGCTGATCACCGACCACAATGTGCGCGAGGCGTTCAAGATCGTCGACCGGGCCTATATCCTTCACGAAGGCCGGGTATTGATGGAGGGCGCGCCCGACGAGATCGTCGCCGACGCCGATGTCAGGCGCGTTTACCTTGGCGAAAGATTCAGCCTATAAGCGCTCGGTAACCGTTCGGCGGTCGAGCCTTCATTGAACAGAATCGGCTTTTCGCAGCGGCTTGAACTGCGCCAGACGCAGGCGCTGGTGATGACGCCGCAACTGCAGCAGGCGATCAAGATGCTGCAGTTGTCGAACCTCGAACTTGCCGATCTGGTCGATGCCGAGATCGAGCAGAACCCGCTGCTCGAACACGGCGAGCGCGAAGCCGACGATGCCGCGGCCCCGGAGCCCGGCGCCGAAAGCGCTGCGGCAGACGGCGCGGGGATATCGACCGAGACGATCGCCGACGGCTTTGCCGCCGAGGCGGTCGAGCAATGGCATGCGACCGCCGGCGCGGAGGGCGACGGCTCGGCCGATTTCGCCGGCGAACCATTGGCGTGGCGCAGCCGCAACGGGGCGATCGACGGCGATCTGTCCGGTCTCGATCAGGCGCCGGCGCGGCCGCACACCTTGCGCGAGCATCTGATGGAGCAGATCGGCGCCGACCTGCCGAACCACGCCGACCGGGTCATCGCCGCCTACCTGCTCGATCAGCTCGACGAAGCCGGCTACCTGCGCGGCGAGCTCGGCGATGCGGCCGTTCGGCTCGGCTGTCCTGCGGACCGGGTCGAGCGCGTGCTGGCGCGCCTCCAGGAGCTCGATCCGCCCGGGATTTTTGCCCGCGACCTGCCGGAATGCCTGGCATTGCAGTTGCGCGACCGCAACCGGCTCGACCCGGCAATGCAGGTGCTGCTGGACAATTTGCCCTTGCTCGCCGCGCGCAACGCCGGCGCGCTGATGCGCCTGTGCGGGGTCGATGCCGAGGATCTCGCCGGGATGATCGCCGAGATCAAGTCGCTCGACCCGCGCCCCGGTCTTGCCTTCGATGCACCGCTGGCGCAGGCGATCGTGCCTGACATCCTGATGCGGGCGACGCCGGAAGGAGGGTGGATCGTCGAGCTCAATTCCGAGACCCTGCCTCGTGTTCTCGTCAACAACCGGTACTACGCCCGGGTCAGCCGGGCGACGCGGAGCCGGGCCGACCGCGACTACCTGACCGAGCGGCTGCAGGCGGCGAACTGGCTGGTCAAGTCATTGCACCAGCGGGCGGCGACGATCCTCAAGGTCGCGATCGAGATCGTGCAGCAGCAGGACGGGTTTTTTCGCCATGGCGTGCAATCGCTGCGGCCGCTGATCCTGCGCGACATCGCCGATGCGATCGGGATGCACGAAAGCACGGTCAGCCGCGTCACCAGCAACAAATACATCGCCACCCCGCGCGGCCTGTTCGAGCTGAAATACTTCTTCACCTCGGCGATCCCGGCCTCGCACGGGGGCGAATCGCATTCGGCCGAGGCGGTGCGCTTCCGCATCCGCGGGCTGATCGAGGGCGAAGCCGCCGAAAGCACCCTTTCGGACGAGCGGATCGTCGAATTGCTGCAGGGGCAGGGTATCGACATCGCCCGCCGCACCGTCGCCAAGTACCGCGAGGCGATGGGCATTCCCTCATCGGTGCAGCGGCGCCGCGACAGGCTCCTCGCGCTATACGCCGACGAGCGCGCTTGACCGCGGCCGGGGCCGCTCCCACCTTGGCGGCAGCGCGCACATCGGGCTGGCCGAAGCGGGGACAGGGCCGTGATCGAGATTGCCGAACTGCTGACGCCGCGCGGTGTCGTGGCGCAATTGCGCGCGGCCAACAAGCGGCAGGCGCTGCAGGAATTGTCTCGCCGCGCGGCGGCGCTGACCGAATTGCCCGAGCGCCGCATCTATGACGTGTTGAACGAGCGCGAGCGGCTCGGCACGACCGGCATCGGCCTCGGTGTCGCCATCCCGCATGGCCGCTTCGCCGAACTGACCCGCTTCCAGGGTCTCTTCGCCCGCCTCGAGCGGCCGATCCCGTTCGACGCGATCGACGGGCAGCCGGTCGATCTGGTGTTCGTGTTGCTGACCCCGCTCGACGCGGGCGGCGACCATTTGACCGCATTGTCGCGGATTTCGCGGCTGCTGCGCGACCAGGCGATTTGCGAGAAATTACGCGGGGCCAACAGCGCCGACGCGTTGTTCGCCCTGTTGACGACGCCGACCGAAAGCCACGCCGCCTAGGGCATGGTTGTGTTGGATTGAAGCGCTCCCGTTTCTCGCTTCCCCCGGTCCCCGGATCAAGTCCGGGGATGATCCGGGGGTGCACGAACCCTTGAATAATTCGTGGATGGCCAGGTCACCTCCGGATCGCCGCCCTCGGCGATGCCGGGCTCACCCACCCGGCGTGTCGGCGGCGCGCAGGCGGATCGTGGCGCGCTTGCGCCCCTCGGCACCCTCGGCGGCCGATTTTTGCGGGCTGCGAATCTCGATCGTCCGCACCCGGCTTTCGAGCTCCGGCCGCACCAGGTCGATGTTGAGGAGCCCGTTGTCGAGCCAGGCGCCGCGCACCTCGATCCCTTCGGCGAGCACGAACGAGCGCTGGAACTGCCGCGCCGCGATGCCGCGGTGCAGATAGACGCGAGTGCCGTCGTCGCTCTGCTTGCCGCGGACGACGAGCTGGTTGTCTTCGACCGTCAGGTTGAGGTCGCTCATCGCAAACCCGGCCACCGCCAGCGTAATGCGCAGCGCATTGTCGCCGATCTGCTCGATATTGTAGGGCGGGTAGCCGTCGCTCGACACCTTGCTGACGCGGTCGAGAGCCCGCTCGAAATGCTCAAAACCCAACAGCAGGGGCGAATTGAACAGGGTCAGGCGCGACATCGCAGGTTCTCCTCCATCCTGAGCGAGAGCTCCCCGCCGGGCCCGACAGCGGCGCCCGACGCCGGCAAATCACCGTGCCGGCAAAGATTTGGGGGCGGGCGGCGCGCCGATCAAGCAAGCTTCGGCCAAGCTGCGGCGCGCGAAAGCGTGCCGCCGGCCGGCCGATCCCTTTATCGACGGTTGCGCCGCCCCATATCGTGGCGCGGGAGCACCTTGCCCCGATCATGGACTGATATCGCCATGTCGAGACAATCACCGCGGTGGCGCGTTTTTCTGTCGCTGCTGTTCTGCCTGTCATTGGCCCTTGCGCCGAGCCTGGCCGAGGCGCGTGCCGGCACGCATTTCGGCGGCGGCGGGGCCAGTTTCGGCAGTCGCGGCCTGCGCACCTACGAATCCAACCATGCCTCGCCGCTCAGCCGCAGCATGGCGCCAGGATCGTCATACGGCTCTTATTACGGCTACGGCGGCGGCAGCTTCTTCAGCCGCCACCCGTTCCTGACCGGGCTGTTCGGCGGGTTCATCGGCGCCCACCTGTTCGGCGGCGGATTTTTCGGCCACGCTTTCGGCGGGCTGTTCACGCTGCTGATCATCGGGTTCTTGATCTACCTGCTGTTCCGCGGGCTCGGCGGCGGGTTCTCGACGGTGGGCGGCGGCATGATGCCGCGCTCGGTCGGCGCCGCTGCGGCGCCTGCTGCGGCGCCGCGCTACCGTGGCCACGATATCGGCGTTTCCGATGCCGATCTCAGCGCGTTCCAGGGCATCCATGCCCAGATCCAGGAAGCCTGGGGCCACGGCGACCTCGCCCGCCTGCGGACGCTGATGACGCCCGAGATGCTCGGCTATTTCTCGGAAGAGTTGACGCGCAACGCCAGCCAGGGCGTGCAGAACGTGGTTTCCGGCGTGCGCTTGCTGAAGGGCGAGATCACCGAGGCGTGGGAGGAGGGCGACCTGCAATACGCCACCGCTTTGATGCAATGGAGCGCGATCGACTACATGGTGCGGCTCGGGCAGACCGCGAATTCGCCCGACCTCGTGGTCAGCGGCAACCCGCGCGCCCCGGTCGAGGCCGAGGAGGTGTGGACCTTCGTGCGCGGCCGCGGCGGCAACTGGCTCTTGTCGGCGATCCAGCAGGTGTGAGGATTGCCGCTATGGCCAGGCCGCCTCGGGCGGCAATGACATCAGCACCGCCTCGACATTGCCGCCGGTCTTGAGCCCGAAGCGGGTGCCGCGGTCGTAGAGCAGGTTGAACTCGACGTAGCGGCCGCGGCGGACGAGCTGATGCCGCCGCTGTTCTTCGGTCCAGGGGAGGTTCATGCGCTCGCGCACGATCGCCGGGTAGACGCCGAGAAACGCCTCGCCGACGCCGCGGACGAAGGCAAAGTCGCGCTCCCAGTCGCCGCTGTCGAGGTAATCGAAGAAAATTCCGCCGGCGCCGCGCGGCTCGCCGCGGTGCGGCAGAAAGAAATACTCGTCGCACCACGCCTTGAACCGGGCATAGCACCCGGGATCGTAGGCCCCGCAGGCGGCGGCCAGAGCGGCGTGAAACGCCTCCGCCGCGGGCGCGTCGGGATAGATCGGGGTCAGGTCGGCGCCGCCCCCGAACCAGGATTTGCCGGTGACGATGTGCCGCGTGTTCAGATGGACCGCCGGAACGAGCGGCGAGCGCAGATGGGCGACGAGCGAGATGCCGCCGGCCCAGAAGCGCGGATCGTCGGCGGTGCCGGGAATCTCGCCGCGGAACTCGGGCCCGAACTCGCCGTGCACGGTCGAGACGTTGACCCCGATTTTTTCGAACACCCGCCCGGTCATGATCGCCATCGTGCCGCCGCCGCCGCCCGGCCGCTGCCATTCCCGGCGCACGAAGCGGCCCGCCGGCAGCGGGCCGCCGGCGTCGTCCTCGATCGCCTCGAACGCCGCGCAGATGCGGTCGCGCAATTGCGCGAACCACGCGGCGGCCCGGTTCTGCCGATCGGCGCTGTCGCTCATCGCATCGTCACCCGGCGGCGAAATGGCCGGTCTGGCGCAGCGCTTCGCTGAGCGCGATCGCCCCGGCGACGGCGACGTTGAGCGATCGGGCGCCGGGCCGCAAGGGAATCGCGACCCGCGCGGCTGCGGCATCATGCACGAAACCCGGAACCCCGGCGCTCTCCCGCCCCAGGAGCAGCGTGTCGCGCGCGGCAAAAGCGAAGCGGTAAAGCGGCACGTCGCCCGCCGTGGTCAGCAGAATGAGCCGCGACTCGCGGTCGCGCCCGGCCACGAACGCGGCCCAGGATTGGTGCCGGCGGATCGCGGCAAGTGCGGCATAATCGAGCGCCGCCCGCCTGAGCCGGCGGTCGTCCATGAGAAAGCCGAGCGGCTCGATCAGGTCGACCGCGACACCGAAACAGGCGGCCAGGCGCAGCAAGGTTCCGGTATTCTGCGGAATGTCCGGTTCGAACAGCGCCAGCCGCAGCGCAGGAGCCGCCGTCGCGACCGTGGGCATCGGCGCTCGCCTCAGAAGCCGGCGCGCCCGCTCGCCGGCGGGCGCGATTTATGCGGCAGTCTGTCGCATAGTTCGGTCACTTCAACGGTATAGCTTGCCCGCCGGGCCGCCGCGAGGCGGCCGGCTACGTGCTGACGAGGATATGGATGGCGGGTGTGGCGCAATCGCACGTTACGTCGAACTGCCGCGCCGGCGCGCGGCGGGGCGAGCCGAGGCTGTTGAACCTCGCCGCCCCACCGGGCACATTTGCGACCGCCACCGCCATCAAGATCGATTAGGAGGGCGCCATGGCCCCACCCGGACCCGGCGCTGCGAACGGCCGGATTACCCGCTGGATTGACTACCGCCTGCCATTCGTAAAGGTCATGCATCATGAGCTTTACGAATACCCGACACCGCGCAACCTGAGCTACTGGTGGAATTTCGGCTCGCTCGCCGGCGCGATGCTGGTGATCATGATTGTCACCGGCATCTTTCTGGCGATGTACTACACGCCCAACGCCGACCTCGCGTTCGATTCGGTCGAGCGCATCATGCGCGATGTCAATTACGGCTGGCTGTTGCGCTACATCCACATGAACGGGGCGTCGATGTTCTTCATCGTCGTCTACATCCATATCTTCCGCGGACTGTATTACGGTTCGTACAAGTACCCGCGCGAATTGCTGTGGATGCTCGGTGTCGTCATCCTGCTGCTGATGATGGCGACGGCGTTCATGGGCTACGTGCTGCCATGGGGGCAGATGAGCTATTGGGGGGCGACCGTCATCACCAACCTGTTCTCGGCGATACCGGGCGTCGGCCACGATATCGTCACCCTCTTGTGGGGTGGCTACGTGGTCGGCAACCCGACCCTCAACCGGTTCTTCTCGCTGCATTATCTGCTGCCGTTCGTGATCGTTGCGGTGGTCGGCTTGCACCTGATCGCGCTGCACACCCACGGTTCCAACAACCCGCTCGGCATCGACCATAAGGGGCCGGGAGACACGATTCCGTTCCATCCCTATTACACGGTCAAGGACAGTTTCGGCCTGGCCGTGTTTCTGCTGATCTACGCGGTCATCGTGTTCTACGCGCCGAACTTCCTCGGCGACCCGCAGAACTACATCCCGGCGAACCCGCTGCAGACCCCGCCCGACATCGTGCCTGAATGGTATTTCCTGCCGTTCTACGCGATCCTGCGCTCGGTGCCGAACAAGCTGTTCGGCGTCATCCTGCTGTTCTCGGCGATCGGGGTGCTGTTCATCCTCCCTTGGCTCGACACCTCGCCGGTGCGCAGCGCCAAGTTCCGGCCGGTCTACAAAAAGATCTTCTGGCTGCTGGTCATCGACGTGCTGGCGCTCGGCTGGGTCGGCGCCCATCCGCCCGAAGGGATCGTGGTGACGGTCGGGCGCATCGCCACCTTCTATTATTTCCTGCACTTCCTCGTCCTGTTTCCGCTGATCGGCAAGCTGGAGCGGCCGCGCCCGCTGCCGCTCAGCATCGGCGCCGCGGTGCTCGGCGGCGGTAGCGTGCCCGTGGCGGAGAGGGGTTGACATGGCCAGGCTGCTGATTGCTGCGGTCGCCGCGTCGGCCCTTGCCTGCGCCGCGGTCGGCCTCGCCCGTGCCGAGGACGGGGCGTCGGCTCCGGCGCATCAGGAATGGTCGTTCCAGGGCGTCTTCGGAACCTACGACGAGGCCGCGTTGCAGCGCGGCTTCCAGGTCTATCACGATGTCTGCTCGGCCTGTCATCCGCTGAAGCACCTGGCCTACCGCGATCTTGAGGCGATCGGCTATACGCCCGCCCAGGTCAAGGGCATCGCTGCGCAATACCAGGTGACCGCCGGCCCCAACGACCAGGGCCAGATGTTCCAGCGCCCGGCGCAGCCGTCCGACATGTTCGTCGGGCCGTTTCCCAACGACGAGGCGGCGCGCGCGGCGGAAAACGGCGCCTTGCCGCCGGATTTGTCGATGGTGGTCAAGGCGCGCGAGGGCGGCCCCGATTACGTCTACGGTATCCTGACCGGCTTCGTCAAAGCGCCGGCCGGGTTCAAGGAGACACCGGGCACCTATTACAACGCCACCTTCCCCGGCCATCAGATCAAGATGCCGCCGCCGCTGACCGCCGACGGGCAGGTCAAGTACACCGACGGTACCAAGGCGACGATCCCGCAGATGGCGCACGATGTCGCCACGTTCCTGTCGTGGGCATCGGAGCCGAATCTCGACGAGCGGCACCGCATCGGCTTCAGGGTGATATTATTCCTCGTCGTTGCGGTCGGCGTCCTCTACGCGGCCAAGCGCCGGGTGTGGTCGCGACTGCACTGAACCACTCTTCGGGCGAGGGATGAGCGGCCCTGTCATCGGCATTATCGGCGGCAGCGGGCTCTATCAGATCGACGGGCTGAGCGATGTGGCGTGGCGCCGCGTCGACAGCCCGTTCGGCGCGACCTCCGACGAATTCTGCTTTGGCACGCTGGCCGGCCAGCGGGTCGTGTTTCTGCCGCGGCACGGGCGCGGCCATGCGCTGCCGCCGTCGGCGATCAATTTCCGCGCCAATATCGATGCGCTGAAGCGCTGCGGCGTCACCGACATCCTGTCATTGTCGGCGGTCGGCAGCCTGCGCGAGGATTTTGCGCCGGGCGGTTTCGTCATCATCGACCAGTTCGTCGACCGCACCATCGCCCGCGAAAGAAGCTTTTTCGGCCCCGGCTGCGTCGCCCACGTATCGATGGCGCAGCCGGTCTGCGCCCGGCTCGGCGATGCGCTCGCCGAGGCCGCTTCGGGCGCCGGCATTGCCGCCCGGCGCGGCGGCACCTATCTCGTCATCGACGGGCCGCAATTCTCGACCCGCGCCGAAAGCGAATTGTACCGCGCGTGGCGCTGCGACGTGATCGGGATGACCAACATGCCCGAGGCCAAGCTCGCCCGCGAAGCCGAGATCTGCTACGCGACGGTGGCGATGGTGACCGATTACGATTGCTGGCATCCGGGGCACGACGCGGTCACGGTCGAGGCGATCGTGTCGGTGTTATTGGCCAATGCCGACAAGGCGCGCGCCCTGGTCAAGGGCGTCGTGCCGCTATTGGCCGCGCACCAGGGACCGTGCGGGCACGGCTGCCAGCGCGCGCTCGACCATGCGCTGATCACCGCCCCCGACAGCCGCGACCCGGCGCTGACGCGACGGCTCGACGCCGTCGCCGGGCGCGTGCTGGGCGCCTGAGAGGCGGGCGATGCGCGTCGCCGGCCGGGCCATGCGCACGATCTGGCTCGGCGCCGACCGGTGCGCCGTCGAGATCATCGACCAGACATTGTTGCCGCACGAATTGGCGATCGTCAGATTGACGACGCTCGACATGGCGGTGCGCGCGATCCGCGACATGCAGGTGCGCGGCGCCCCGCTGATCGGCGCGGCCGCCGCCTACGGCATCGCCCTGGCGATGATGGCCGATCCGTCCGCGCGGAACCTCGACGAGGCGGTCGCCGCCCTCGCCGCGACCCGGCCGACCGCGGTCAACCTTCGCTGGGCGCTCGACGAAATGCACCGCGCGCTGGCGATCCTGTCGGAGGGCGAGCGTGCCGCGGCAGCCTTCGTCAAGGCGGGAGCGATCGCCGACGAGGATGTCGCGATCAACCGCGCGATCGGCGAGCACGGGGCGGCACTGATCGCCGCCGCACAGCGCCGCAAGGGCGCCGGCGCGCGAATCGACATCCTGACCCATTGCAATGCCGGCTGGCTCGCCACGGTCGACTGGGGCACCGCGCTGGCGCCGGTCTACCGCGCCTTCGATGCCGGCATCCCGCTGCATGTCTGGGTCGATGAGACCCGCCCGCGCAACCAGGGCGCCGGATTGACCGCGTGGGAATTGGGCCAGCATGGCGTGCCGCATACGGTGATCGTCGACAACGCCGGCGGCCACCTGATGCAAGAGGGCATGGTCGATCTGTGCATTACCGGCACCGACCGCACCGCGGCCAACGGCGATGTCGCCAACAAGATCGGCACCTATTTGAAAGCGCTCGCGGCGCGCGACAACAACGTGCCGTTTTATGTCGCGCTGCCGTCGCCGACCATCGACTGGTCGCTCGACGACGGTTCCGCCATTCCGATCGAGACCCGCGACCCGCGCGAGGTTACCCATATCGCCGGCTGGAGCGCCGACGGCGTGCGGCGCGAGGTAAGGCTGACCCCCGAGGACAGCACGGCGGCCAACTATGCATTCGATGTGACCCCGGCGAGGCTCGTTACCGGGCTCATTACCGAGCGCGGCGTTTGCCCGGCCTCGCGCGACGGGCTCCTCGGCCTGTTTCCCGAGCGGCGCCGCCTGGGTGCCGCGTAACCGGCAAGGGTTTTCCGATGACCGAGTGGACCGAAACCTATCGCGGCAGCGTCGCGCCATGGGAGTGCGACGTGACCGAGCATTTCACCATCGGCTATTATTTCGACCGTCTCGATATGGCCGAATCCGTGCTCGCGGCCGAGTTCGGCCTGGCGGAGGCGTTGCGCCGCGGCGGGTTTACGCGCCGCTTCGACGTGCGCTTCGCCCGCGAGATGCGCGCCGGCAGCGCGTTTCATATCGAGAGCGCGGCAATCGGCCTCGACGGCGGGCTGCGCCTCGGCCACCGATTCGTCGATTCGGTCACGGCGGAGACCGTCACCTGGGTCGAGGAGCGTTGGGACGAGGCGGCGCCGATCGCCGCGGAGCGTCGGGCGGCGCTGGCCTCGCGGCTGGCGGTGTGGGACGGGCCGGCGGTCGAGGAGCGGGCCGATCCTGCCGGCACCAGCGGTTTCATCGCCACCGCGCGGGGCCTGGTCAGGCCGGCCGATCTCGACGGCTACGGCCGCTTCGGCCTGGCCGCCTTCGTCCACAAATTCACCGACGCGTCGATGCAGATCGGCGCCGCGATCGGGCTGACCGCAGACTACATCACCAGCGCACGCCGGGGCTTTTCAACGTTCGAGCTGGGGCTGCGGCTGAGCGGGACGCCGCGGCTCGGCGAGCCTTACCTGATCGAGACCGCGATCGCCCATCTCGGCAGTTCGTCGCTCCGCTTCATCCATGTCATGCGCGAACTGCAAACCGGGCGCGAACTGGCGCGGCTCGGGCAGTTCGGGGTGCAGCTCGACCTCGATGCGCGGCGCCCGGCCCGGCTTGCCGACGCGCTGCGCGACCGCGCCCGGCGCCTCGTCGTGCCGGCGGGCTGAGG
Source organism: Alphaproteobacteria bacterium (assembly GCA_030041385.1). GTDB lineage: Bacteria > Pseudomonadota > Alphaproteobacteria > ATCC43930 > CGMCC-115725 > DATARH01. The sequence continues at coordinate 11,871 of JASHNY010000180.1, read as the reverse complement.
CCGTCCTTACAGCAGGACGTGCACGATCTCGCGGTAGGGCGGCGCGTCGATGAAGTGCCGCTCTCGCGTCGCCTGTTCGATGTACAGAAAAATCTGCATCACAAAGACCATGTTGACGCTGGCGCCGTTCTCCGACAGCGGCATGAACAGGACCTTGGTGTGGCGTTCCGGCGCGTGGCGTTCCGGCGACAGGAACAGGCATTCCGAATAGAGCGCGCGGCGCTGCTGCACGCACTCGTCGTAAAGGGCGATCACGTGGGATTTGTATTCCCTGCCCGGCAATACGTCGTCGAGGTAGCGGCCGGTCGCGACCATGCCGTGCGCCTGCGCATTCTCGGTGCCGATCAGCCGATAGCGGTAGCGCCCCTCGGCGACGACATCGACCAGCATGACGTCGGGCAGCAATTTCGGGATCTCGATCGGATCGATGTCGGCGCGTCGCGGCATCGCGGGTACCGGCGCCTTGCTGCGCCAATACCGGTAGATTTCGGCGAGCCGCGGGTCGGTGAACGGCAGCGCCGCCGCCTCCGGCTCAAGGTGGTCGCCGAGCGGCATCGTGCCGTCCTCGATCGGGACAGTCTGGTTCGCGGAGTCCATCGACTCTTCCGCAGCTCGAAAGTGTCGCTTTCTTGACAAACCAGGGTAAACATTTCGTTACGCCGGCAGGATCGCCAGAGGCTACAGCATGCCGACGACGGCGCCGCTGATGCAGGTCGCGATCGTTCCCGACAGGATCGAGCGCAGCCCGAGCGAAACGATCTCGTTGCGCCGCTCGGGCACCATCGCCCCCATCCCGCCGATCAGGATGCCGAGACTGCCGAAATTGGCGAAGCCGCACAGCGCGTAAGTCATGATCAGCCGCGCGTGCGGGTCGAGCGCGCCTGGTGGCAGGCGTGCCAGGTCGATATAGGCGACGAATTCGTTCAGCACGGTTTTGGTGCCCATCAATTGGGCGGCCTGCGCCGCCTCCGGCCAGGGGATGCCGATCAGCCACATGACCGGCCGGAAAGCGAATGCGAACAGGCGCTGCAAGGTGACCGCGCCACCGCCCCAGTGCGGCAGGTGGCCGAGCCCCTGGTTGACGAGGCTGACCAGCGCCACCAGCACGACCAGCATGGCCAGGATGTTGGCGAGGAAGACGATGCCGTCGGCGGTGCCGCGGGCGATCGCATCCATTGCGCTCGCCGGCCGGCTCGGCATTTCGAGCTGCGCCGGCGCGTCGGGATCGGTGTGGAACGGCACCATCAGCGCCGAGACCGAGAGCGCGGCCGGGGTGCTGATCACCGCCGCAACCAGGATGTGGCCAAGCGCGCCCGGAATGACCGGTCCCAGGATCGCCGCGTAAAGCACCATCACGGTGCCGGCGATCCCGGCCATGCCGCAGCTCATCAGGGCAAAAATCTCGCCGCGTTCCATGCGCAAAAGATAGGGGCGGATCAACAGCGGCCCTTCGACGTGGCCGACGAAAATGTGCACCGCGGCGCCGAGGCCGAGCGCACCGCCGACCCCGACCGTGCGCCGCAATACCCAGGCGAACGCCTGCACGATCCGCTGCAACACCCCCCAATAGAACAGCAACGTCGCCAAGGCGCTGATCACCAATACCAGCGGCAGCGCGCGGAAGGCGAAAATGAAACTGGCGCCCGGGTGGGTCTCAACAAAGGGCAGGGTGCCGCCGCCGAGATAGCCGAAGACGAAACTGGTGCCGGAATCGGTCGCCGCCTGCAATGCCTCGACCCCGCGGTTCAGCAGCAGGAACACGCTCCGGGCCGGGCGGAATTCGAGAAACAGCAGGGCCAGCCCCAATTGCAGCATCAGCCCGGCAGCGACGACGCGCAGCCTGACCCGAAAACGGTCCTCGCTGAGCGCCCATGCCAGCAGCAGCAACGCCGCGATGCCCAACAGCCCCCGCATGTTCCGCCGCCGCCTGCCGTGCCGCCTCTCGCGCGTCGATTGTAGCAGGTGCCGGCCGATCGCCCGCGCCTGCGTCGTCGTCGGCGGAAGAGGGAAAGCGCATGGCGCGCTGCCATGAGCTTGCGTAATCTCGCCCGAGCCTCGTTCGGAGATGCGTCATGCGCAACGGCATTGCCGGGATCGATCACGTCATTGTCGGCGTCCGCGACCTCGAGCGTGCGCGCGCCGGGTGGACGCGGCTCGGTTTCACGCTGTCGCCGCGCGGCCGCCATCTCGGCCAGGCGACGGCCAATTACTGCATCATGTTTGCCCGCGACTATCTCGAACTGCTTGGCTTTGTCGCCGACGACGCCGATACGCATCGCCTGGCGGCGTTCCTCGCGCGGCGCGAAGGGATCGTCGGGCCGGCCTTTGCGCTGGCCGACACGCCCGAGGCGGTGCGCGCGGCGCTGCTCGCGCTGTCATTGCATCCCGCCGAACCGCGCGCCCTCGCGCGGCAGATCGAGTTGCCCGAGGGCACGGTCGTGCCGCGCTTCAGCCTGATCAACCTGCCGCCGGAAGAGACGCCGGCGCTCGACTGCTTTCTGTGCGGCCACCTGACCCCGGAATTGATGCGCCGGCCGGGTTGGCTGGTTCATCCCAACGGGGCGATCGGGATCAGAAGCATCCACGTTCTGGTCGCCGAAACGGCGCCGCTGTTGCCTGCGTTCGACCGGCTGTTCGGGCTGCACGAGGTGACGACGACCGACGCGGTCGCCTCGGTGCGGGTCGGCGACCACCGCATATTGTTTTCAACGCCCGACGATTTTCTGACGATGCACCCGGGCTGTGATGTCGACCCCGATTTTCCGCTACCGGGCGTCGCCGCGCTCGAACTCGCCGTTGCCGACCGCGAGCGCGCCGCCGATTACCTGACCCAATGGCATGTCGCGTTCGACGAATTGCCGGACGGAACCCTTGCCGTACCGGCGCGCGAGGCCAACGGCGTGCTGTTGTTTCTGGCCGCCGACCCCAAGGCGTGATTCGGTCAGGCGACCCGCCGCTCGGCGACGATATGCCAGTGCCAGGAGCCCGGCTGTTTGTGCTCCCGTTGGGCCAGCGACAACAGCTCGAACCCGGCGAACAGCGCGACGAGCCCGCCGGCGTCGCAATAGAAATGCGGGTGCGCCCGCTCTTCGCTCGCGTCGTTAACGAAGGTGTCGGGCGCGACCCGGCGGCCGATGCCGTAATTGCTGTTGCGGGTCGGCAGCATCGTGCCCTGGTACAGCCCGCCCGGTTTCAAGACGCGCCAGATTTCGGCGAGGCGGCGGGCGGTATCGCCCTGGTTGCCGTGGTAGATCACGTTCCACGAGAGCACGTAGTCGAACGCGGCGTCGGCAAAGGGCAGCGCATCGGCGGAGCCTTCGCGCAGGCCGAGGGTCAGGCCGCGCGCCGCGGCCGCCTTGCCCGCCTCGGCGATCCCGACCGGGCTGCCGTCGATCGCCTCGACGGCAAACCCCTCCGCGGCGAGGAACAGTGCATGCCGGCCGACGCCGCAGCCGAGATCGAGCGCAGCGCGCGCCCCGCGCGCCCGCAGTATCGGCACCAGCGCCCTGATCTCCGGCTCCGGGTCGAGCCAGTCGGCGCGCCCTTCCTCGCTCGCCCACCGCTTGTCCCACGCCGCTACCGCAGTCCTAGGTACCGAATTGGCCGCCATGACTGCCTCCTTCGTTTCGCAGCTTACAAATTGAAGCGGAAATGCATCACGTCGCCGTCCTGCACGACGTAATCGGCGCCTTCGAGCCGCATCTTGCCGGCGTCCTTGGCGCCCTGCTCGCCGCCGCAGGCGACGAAATCGGCATAGGCGATCGTCTCGGCGCGGATGAAGCCCTTCTCGAAATCGCTGTGGATCGTGCCGGCGGCCTGCGGCGCCTTGGTGCCGCGCGGAATGGTCCAGGCGCGCGCCTCCTTGGGGCCGGCGGTCAGAAACGTGACCAGCCCGAGCAGGGCATAGCCGGCGCGGATCACCCGGTCGAGCCCGGTTTCGGCAAGGCCGAGCGCGGCGAGGTACTCGCGCCGCTCGCCTTCGTCGGCAAGCTGCGCCAGCTCGGCCTCGATCGCCGCCGAGATCGTCACCGCCTCGGCGCCGCGTTCGGCCGCATATTCGGCGACGCGGCGGCTCTCGTCGTTGCCGGCAGCGGCATTCGCCTCGTCCACGTTGGCGATGTAAAGTACCGGCTTTGCGGTCAACAATTGCAATGACTTGAGCAGCGGCCGCTGATCCTCGGCGAGCGCCACGCGGCGCGCCGGCACGCCGTCGCGCAATCCGGCCAGCACCGGCTCGATGACGGCGAGCTGCAGCCGCGCCTCGCGCTCGCCGCCGCGGGCGCGCTTTTGCGCCGCCGCCTCGCGCCGCTCAAGGCTGTCGAGGTCGGCCAGCATCAATTCGGTCTCGACCGTCTCGGCGTCGCGGATCGGATCGACCGAGCCTTCGACGTGCACGACATTGGGATCGGCAAAACAGCGCAAGACCTGGGCGATCGCATCGACCTCCCGGATGTGGCCGAGAAACTGGTTGCCCAGCCCCTGGCCTTTGGAGGCGCCGCGCACCAGCCCGGCAATGTCGACGAATTCGAGCTGGGCCGGCACGATCTTCGCCGATTTCGCCAGCCGCGCGCACACCGCAAGGCGCTCGTCCGGCACGCCGACGCGGCCGATATTCGGCTCGATCGTCGAGAACGGATAATTCGCCGCCTCGGCCGCCGCGGTCGCGGTCAACGCGTTGAACAGGGTCGATTTGCCGACATTGGGCAGGCCGACGATGCCGCAGTTGAAGCCCATGGTTCAGGCCTCGGCCGCCGGCTCCGGCGGGGTGAAGCGGCGCGCGACCTCGCTCATGAAGGCGGGCGGATCGCCGGCGACGAGCAGCGGAAATGCCTCGGCCACCGCGTCGATCACCGGCGCCACCCAGCCCTCGGCCTCGTCCGACGGGAAGTTCTGTAAGACATAGGGCAATACCAGCTCGCGGACGCCGGGGTGGCCGATGCCGATACGCAGGCGCCAATAGTCGGGCCCGACCAGGGCGTCGATCGAGCGCAGCCCGTTATGCCCGGCACTGCCGCCGCCGCGCTTGACCCTGACCTTGCCCGGCTTCAGGTCGAGCTCGTCGTGGATCACCAGAACCTCGCCCGGCGGGATCTTGTAAAAGCTCATCGCCGCCAAGACGGATTCGCCCGAATCGTTCATGAAGGTCTGCGGCTTCAGCAGCAAAACCCTGGAGTCGCCGATCGTTCCCTCGGCGATTTCGCCCTTGAAGCGGTCGCGAAACCCGGCAAACCCATACCGGCGCGCCACCACATCGGCGGTCAGAAAGCCGATATTGTGCCGGTTGCGGGCATAGCGCGCGCCCGGATTGCCGAGACCGACGACGAGACGCATCGAGCCGCGATCGGTCCCGCCGCCCGGGTCAGGCCGCCGGCGTCGGCGCCGCCGGTGCCGCAGCCTGCTCCTCGGTCGGCGCCACGGCCGCCGTTGCTGCCGCCTGGGCCGCCTCTTCGCGCACCGCCGACGAGGCGCTGATCGTCGCGATCGTAAAGTCGCGCTCGGTCGTCACCGGCCGCACCCCTTCGGGCAGCGCGACCGAGTGGATATGAACGCTGTCGCCGATGTCGAGCCCATCGAGGTCGACGACGAGCCGCTCGGGGATCGCATCCACCGTGCAGCTCATCTCGACGCCGTGGCGCACCACATTGAGGATGCCGCCCCGGCGCAGGCCGCCCGAGCGCTCGTGGTTGATGAAGACGACCGGCACGGTCACGGTCACGCGCGCCCCGGCGCCGACCCGCATGAAATCGATGTGGGTCGCGGAATCGCTGACCGGGTGGCGCTGGACCTCGCGCGGCAGGGTGCGGTGTACGGCGCCGTCTACCGAAACGTCGACCAATGTCGCGAAAAACCCCGGCCGCGCCAGGGCGCGCGACAGGTCCCGCGGTTCGAGGCTGATCGCCACCGGGTCCTTGCCGTCGCCGTAGATGATGCCGGGCACGCGCCCCGCCCGCCGCGTCGCCCGGGCGGCGCCCTTGCCGACGCGGCCGCGCGCCTCGGCCGTCAGGGTGGTGATTTCGGGCATCGCTGTCGCACTCCTTTCAACCAACAACGCCGCGCCGGCCGGGCCTTGCCGATGGCACGGCAACCTCACCAGGCGCAAATTTCAGACGAACAGGCTCGAAACCGACCGCTCTTCGCTGATGCGCAGGATCGCCTCGGCCATCAGCGGCGCGATCGTCAATTGCCGGATATTATGCGACAGCCGCACCGCCTCGGTGGCGACGATGCTGTCGGTCAACACCAGCATTTCGATCGGCGAGGCGGATACCCGCGCCACCGCGCCGCCCGAGAGCACCCCGTGCGTGGCATAGGCATATACGCCCTCGGCGCCGCTGTCGATGAGCGCATGCGCCGCATTGCACAGCGTCCCGGCGCTGTCGACGATGTCGTCGACCAGGATGCAGCGGCGCCCGGCAACCTCGCCGATGATGTTCATGACTTCCGACACGCCGGCGCGCTCGCGCCGCTTGTCGATGATCGCCAGGTCGGCGTCGAGCCGGCGGGCGATCTGGCGCGCGCGAAAGACGCCGCCGACATCGGGCGATACGATGACCAGGTCCTGCTTTGAATGATGCTCCTGGATGTCCTTCACCAGCACCGGCTCGGCGTAGAGATTGTCGGTGGGGATGTCGAAGAAACCCTGGATCTGCCCGGCGTGAAGATCGAGGGTCAGAACCCGGTCGGCCCCGGCGGTGGTGATCAGGTTGGCCACCAGCTTTGCCGAGATCGGCGTGCGCGGCCCGGATTTGCGGTCCTGCCGGGCATAGCCGTAATAGGGGATGACCGCGGTCACCCGGCGCGCCGACCCGCGCCGCAGCGCATCGAGCGCCACCAGCAATTCCATCAGATGGTCGTTGGCCGGGTACGAGGTCGACTGGATCACGAAAACGTCTTCGCCGCGAACGTTTTCCTGAATCTCGACAAACACTTCCATGTCGGAAAAGCGGCGCACGCTGGCTTTGGTCAGCGGCAGGCCGAGATAGGCCGAAATCGCCTCGGCGAGCGGCCGGTTGCTGTTGCAGGTCAGGATTTTCATCGGATGGCGGCAGCGACCGGCGCCAGCGGGTCCGTTCCCCTGGCTTCACGCGCGACGAGTTGTAACAAACCCGCGCGGCCGAGGCAATCGGCCGGCAAGCGGCTCACGATTTGCCGCCGGAGGGCGGGCCGGCCCGGGCGACCACCTGTAGAATCCCGCTTTCGGCGGCGAGCGCGACGCTGTAGGCGAGATCGCCCCAGGGCGCATTCAGCATGGCGCGCGGCACGTCGTTTTCCTGCCCGACCGTGCCGACTTCGCTGCCGTTGGCGCGGCGCACCGACCACACGATCTTGACATGCTGCTTGTCGGCCTTCGCCGGCGTTATCGTCACCTGCGCCGCTACCGTCACATCGGCGCCGGCTTTCGCATCGTCGACGATGTTGAGATCCTGCCGCTTCAAGACCGCGGCCAATGCATTGGCCAGCGACTGGTCGCCGTCGCCGGGCGCACCGCCGACCGGGCCGACGCGAACCCGCAGCCGGTCGTCGCCCGCCACTTCGACCGGCGGCTTGCCGGCGACCAGCGGCGCCAGCGCATCGGCGCTGGCCGCGGCGAGGCGGGTGACCGCGTCATCGCTGCCCTGCTGCCAGTCTGCCGCCGCCGCCGCGACCTGCTCGCTGCGTTCGCCGACGACACGGCCCTTGGCATCGCGCAACTGCCAGGACGCCCTCACCAGGCTGCCGCCGGGACCCGGCGGGCCCTCGTCGATCCGGCCGGCGAGCTCGAAGCTGGCCAGGCTGGCGGTGCGGTTGCTGGCGGGGATGTCGTGCTGGCGCAGCGCCTTTGCCACCGCGGCGCCGAGCTTGGCGGCGGTGGGTGCGGGTCCGCCCGCAATCGGGCCGATCGAGATGCCGGCGCTGTCGGGCACAGCCAGCAGCGACGCCGGCGGCCGGTCGTCGGCAAACGGGTGGGGCAGCGGCTGGCACGCCGCCAGCAGCACAGCTCCGGCGAGGGCGAGCTTGCGTGCCTCGCTCATACCAGCAGGCAGCCCACGATCAACCCGATCAGGCAAAACGCGGCAAACAGAATCAGGTAGGGCATGGCTCGCCGCTACGGGACCAACGCGATCGCCGCCAGGCTGCGCCCGTAATCGCCCTCGCCGCGCAGGCAGGCCCGGCGATAGCTGAAAAAGCGCCCCTCCTCGGCGACGGTATCGCCGCCGGCGCGCTCGATTGCGGCAAGGCCGAGCATGGCCAGGCGGTGCTCGATGTAGCCGGGCAGGTCGAACAGGAAATGGCCGGGGCGCGCCGCCGGGGCAAAGAATGGTCTGCTGTCCGGGTCGCCGGCGGCGAAGCGTTCGGGGAATTCCGGTCCGACCTCGTAGGATTGCCGGGCGATGCACGGGCCGATGCCGGCGCGGATCTGCTCGCGGCGCGCTCCGAGCGCGGTCATGGCTGCGACGGTCGCTTCGGCCACGCCGGCAAGGGCGCCGCGCCAGCCGCCATGTGCGGCGCCAATAACGCCAGCCTCCGGATCGGCGAACAGGATGGGCGCACAGTCGGCGGCGAGAACACCGAGCGCCACGCCCGCACGCCGCGTCGCCATGCCGTCGGCGCGCGGCGCCGCCCGCGGTTCCCACACCTCATCGACGGTGACGATGTCGGCGCTGTGGACCTGGTGGCAGGTGACCAGGCTTGCCGCCGCCAGGCCCAGCCGGTCCATCGCGATGGCCCGGTTGCGGGCCACCCGCGCCGGGTCGTCGCCCGAGCCGAAGCCGCAATTCAGCGAGGCGAACAGCCCGCCGCTGACGCCGCCCTCACGCGTGAAAAACCCGTGCCGAACCGTGCCGCCATCCGCGAGGGTGCCGAGCGCGATCATGCCGTGCCCCGCCTATTCCGCATTCCGCTCGAACCCGGCCGGTACCGGAAGGCCCGGCGAGGCCAGGGCCATCACCTTGAACAAGGTGCCCATTTGGCGCGGATCGATCAAGCGCGCGAGGCCGCCCGCGAGCCGCCGCCGCCGGTCGGGCGGCGCCGCGGCACAGAGCGCGGCGAGCCGGGCTTCGGCACCGAGCGCGGCAAGAAACCGGCCCTGCGCCACCGGTCCATAGGTCTCGGCGCCGGCCGCGTTCGCCGCGGCGGCAAGCGCGGCGAAATCGACGTGGGCGCTGAGATCGGCGCTGCCAGGATCGGCCAGCACGTCGGCCGGGCGGTGCTCGCGCACCGCCGCCAGGGTGATGCCCGGCACGGATGACGCGCTGCCGTAATCGATCAGCAACGCCGCGCCGCAATGCCGCGCCAGCCGGGCCGCGATCGCCCCGGCGAGCGCCACCCCGGAGGGGCAGATCTCGACCACCGTGCCCGGTGGCGAATCGCGCAGCCCCGGCGGCACCAGCGCGCCGGCCAGCCGGCTTTCGCGCGAATCGGCAAAGACCAGCCGCCCGGAATCATCGACCGCGACCAGCCGCTCGGCCCAATCGGCACGGCCGCGAACCAATTGCCGAACCGGCAGCGCGTCGAAGAATTCGTTGGCGATCAGCAATAGCGGGCCGTCGGGCACGGCGTCGAAATCGGCGACGAATTCCGGCGCGGCGTCGCCCAGGGTCTGCCGCTGTACCGCGCGCAACAGCGGGCTCGCCTCGACCAGGTAGAGACGCAGGGCGCGCCGGAAACCCGGCACCGTCGCGGCGGCGCGCAGAAAATCGGCGAGCAAGGTCCCGCGCCCCGGCCCCAGTTCGGCGACGAATATCGGGTCGGGCGCGCCCATCCGCTGCCACAGATCGGCGCACCACAGCCCGACCAACTCGCCGAAAATCTGGCTGATCTCGGGGGCGGTGATGAAATCGCCGGTGCGGCCCACCGGATTGCGCCGGCGGTAATAGCCGCCCTCGGGATCGTGCAAGGCCATCGCCATGTAGGCGGCGACCGGCAACGGCCCCTCGGCCCGGATGCGCCGCGCGATCCGCTCGCCGAGCCCCGCCGCGCCGATGGCCGCGCTCATTGGCCGGCTCCTGCGGCGGGCGCATGCCGTGCCCAGGCGATGATCGCGATTCCGGCGATCAACAGCGGGATCGACAGCAGCTGGCCCATCGTCGTGCCGAAAAACAGATAGCCGAGCTGCGCATCCGGCTGACGGAACAATTCGCCGGACATGCGCGCGACCGCATAGCCGCACAGGAACAGCCCGGTGAGCACGCCCGGCCGCTGCCGCCATCCCGCGCGCTCGGCGACGAACAGCAGCAGGAACAGCAATATTCCCTCGCAGAACGCCTCATAGAGCTGGCTCGGATGACGCGGCGTCAGCACCTGGTCGACGATCGCCCGGATATGGGGATGGTTGCGGTAGGCGGCGATGATCGCCTCGACCGAGTTGATGCGCGGATCGATCCGGGTGACCGCGGCGAGCGCCGCCCCGGCCTTCTGCGGATAGGCGAGCAGCTCCGAAGGGAACTTCATCGCCCACGGAATGTCGGCCGGCCGGCCGTAAAGCTCGCCGTTGATGAAATTGGCGATGCGGCCGAAAAACAGCCCGATCGGCACCGCCGCCGCGATGATGTCGGAAAACGCGAACATCGGGATGCGGCGCGCCCGCGTGAACAGAAAGATCGCCACGGTCACCCCCAGGGCGCCGCCGTGGAAGGACATGCCGCCGTGCCACAGGAACACGATCTCGCGCGGGCGGTCGATGTAATATTGCAGGTTGTAGAACAGCACGTATCCGGCGCGGCCGCCGATCACGACGCCGAGCGTCGCCCAGACCAGGAAATCGTCGACATCGGTCCGGCCGACGAGGTGCGGCCGGCGGTCGGCGAGGCCCAGGCAGTAGCGCCAGCCGATCAACAGGCCGACGATGTAGGAGAGGGCGTACCAGCGGATCGCGAACGGGCCGAGCGACAGCGCGACCGGATTTATCGCCGGGAAGGGAATCAGGAACAGCGGCATCGGGGTTGCGGCGTCCGCGCGGAGAACGGCAGCGAGTCACCCGCTCGCCGGCGCTGTTATAGGCGGCGCTTGCGCCCGGGCCAAGCGCGGCTCCGCATCGCGATCGTCGCAGCCGATCGGCGGCGGTTCAGCCCGCGCCTGCCGGCGGGGGCGGCACCATGGTGCCGGGCGGCGGTGCAAAGGTGCCCGGCGCCCAGGAATCGTAAAAGCCGGGAGTCACGGCGGCGCTCGCCGGCGCGATCGGCGCATAGGTGATCGCGGGCTGCGCCGCTGCGACCCCGGTGGCGGCACCGATCGCGGCCCCGCTGGCGGCGCCGAATGCCGCGCCGATCGTCGGGTTGATCGCAAAGGTCGCGCCGAGCGCGGCGCCCGCGGTGGCGCCCCACAACACGCCGCCGGCGGCGCGCTCGGCGGCGTCGCCCGGGTCCACCGGGCGGCCCGCGCAGGCCGCCAATGTCAGCGCCAGCCCCAATGCCATCGCGCCCGTTCGCGCCAGCCGCATCGGCCGTTCTCCTTGCCCGCCGCGTTGTGCCGCCATGATGGCACACGACACCCGTTTCCGCGATCGTGTTATGAAACCCGCAGACGATGCCTGCGTCGCGATCGGGCGGCGGGTGTCCCGCGCGACATCGCAATGTCCTGGCAATCGGCTTACGTGTTTTGCATCGGCGTCTTGTGTTTTAGGGACACGCGATCATGGCAGCGAGGGGGATTCCGGTCAGGGCTGTCAAGCCGGCCTCCGGCAAGCCGAAAAACCGGCCGCAGTAAGCCGGGCCGGGTTGCGGACGGCTATCCGGGAAAAGCGAGGGGTTGGAATCTGACATTTGAAACCCGTCACGCGGGTCATTCCGGAGCGGCGCGCAGCGGCGAATCCGGAACCCATGAACACCGGCCTCTGGAAAATAGGTTCCGGGCTCAACCCTTTGGGCCGCACCGGAATGACGGTCGGGATTC
>JASHNY010000179.1 GCA_030041385.1 Alphaproteobacteria bacterium | reverse complement strand
CGCCGCCCCGGTCATCTCCGCCCCGCCGACTATAAGCGCGTGGCCGCGCGTGTATTTGTGGCCGGCGACGCTGGGCTGCGGAAACGCCTCCTCCCACCAGCATGGATCGTTCGCCGCCGTGTTCGGTGCAACCCGATCGAGCACCGCCGCCGGACTGCCGATCGGCGCCACGATCGTCTCGCCGCAACAGACCCGTCCCGGCAGCAGCAGATGCCCCGGCTTGCGGCGGAAAAAGGTCACGGTCAGCGCCGCCTGCGGGGCGATGCCGCGGATTTGGCCGGTCGCGCCGTCGATCCCGCTCGGGACGTCGACCGCGACGACCGCCGGCTCGGCGCCCGGCAACGCCGCGATCAGGTCGCGCGCCACCCCGTCGATGTCGCGCGACAACCCGGCGCCGAACAGCGCATCGATCACGATTCCCGCCCCGTCGAGCACCCCGGGTGTCGGCGCCTCGACCGGGCCCGGCCAGCGCGAGGCCGCAAGCGCCGCGTCGCCTTTCAGCGCCGCGCGCACGCCGAGCAACGCGAGCCGTACCGGCCAGCCCCGCTCGGCGAGAATGCGGGCGGCGACAAACCCGTCCCCGCCGTTGTTGCCCGGCCCGCACAACACCGCGACCGGGCGCACCGGCCAGCGCCGCGAGATCGCGTCCGCGACCGCACGCCCGGCATTCTCCATCAGCTCGATGCCCGGAATGCCGCCGGCGATGGTCAGCCGGTCGGCCTCCGCCATCTCGGCCGGGGTCAGCAGCGCCGCGCGGCGCCAGCCTTCACGGGATACGTTCATAGCGGCAAAGGTAGGAAGACCGCCGGCCGCGCGAAAGCCCGCACCCAGGGCGCGTTCGGTTCTGCACCGGCCATGCATTACCTCAAGCGGCGGCGGTGCCCATGGCCGCGGCGCCGGTCATGCCTCGTTCGAGGCCTTGGCCAGCACTTTGGCGCGCCCTCCCGGCGCCTGAGCGCGCGCGATAAGCGGGGCGACGAATGCGGCGAGATCGCCGCCGCCGAACCGGTACCCTGGCAGGCCGGCGGCAGCGGCGGCGGCAAGATCGCGGTCCTGGTCGCCGACGAGGAAGCTCCCTTCGCGCTCGACCGGCCAGCAATCGATCAGGTCGAGGATCATTCCCGGCGCCGGCTTGCGCCAATCGCTGGCGCCGCGATAGGCGGCGACGACCCCGTCCGGGTGAAACGGGCAGTGGCGAAAATCGTCGACATGGGCGCCGGCCTCGGCCAGTTCGCGGGCCATGTGCGCGTGAACCGCCCGGACATCGTCCTCGGTGTAATGGCCGCGCGCCACCCCGGACTGGTTGGTCACGACAAACACGAAAAACCCGGCATCGTTGAGCGCCTTGACCGCCGCCTGCGCGCCGTCGATCCAGCGAAACCGGGTCACCGCGCCGACATAGCCGTCATCATGGTTGAGCACGCCGTCGCGGTCGAGAAACGCGGCCGGGCGTCGGCGCCGCCGGGGAATCTCCCGGCGCGCCCGCGCCAGGTCGGCGGCGCTTTTGACCGTGGCAAAACCGCCGCCATAGCCGACCGCGCGAAACCGCGCGTCGGCCGGGACGGATTGCAGCAAGTCCGCCGGCAGATAGGCGGCCGAAAGGGCTGCGTGCCGCAACGCACACACCCCGCCGGCGACGAGCCCATGTCCGCCGCCGGGCAATGCGCCGGCCGATGCCGATGCCGCTGTCCCGCGTTCGGCTGTGCCGGTTGGCGGGCGCAAGGCGACGACCCCAAGCGCCGCCGGCTCGGATGTCAGCCGCCAACCGAGGTCGAGCAGGTTGATGTCGAACCACGCGGTGCCGTCGAGCACGAAAAACATCGGGTCAAGGCGATCGCGCACCCCCCGCAAGGCGGCGATGCCGGCCGCCTCGGGCACGATCGCGATGTCGATGTCGAGGCTGAAGCGCGCCCTCATCGGGGTCGTATCGGCGAACCGCGCGAAATCGCCGGCGGCAAAGCCCGCGACCAGCAGGATGCGCCGGATGCCGTGCCGGCCCAGCTCGAACAGCAGCAGATCGAGAAACGGCGCGTCGCCGACCGGCAGCAGCGGTGCGGGCGGCGCTCCGGAGCAGGGACCCGGCCGGTCGCACAGGACGACGGCCTGGCCGATCATCCCTCGGCCGCCACGGACCCGCGAGGCTTGAGGGTTCGCGGGAACAGCCGCTCCTCGACAAGGCCGCAGACGATGTGACCGGCGGTGATGTGGACCTGCTGGATCAGCGGCGTCGCATCCGAGGGAACCCGCAGGCACAGATCGCAGCGCCCCGGCATGTCGCCGCCGGTCCGGCCGGTGAAGCCGATCGTCACCAGCCCGGCGCCGCGCGCCGCATCGATCGCGCGCAGGATGTTCGGGGAGCGCCCAGAGGTCGAAATCCCGATCAACACGTCGCCGGGGCGGCCGAGACCCCTGACCTGGCGCTCGAACAGCCGCTCGTAGCCGTAATCGTTGCCGATCGCCGTCATCACCGAACTGTCGGTGGTCAGCGCGATCGCGGCCGCCGGGGCGCGGTCGTAATTGAGCCGCGACAGGAACTCGCCGGCGATGTGCTGGGCATCGGCGGCGCTGCCGCCGTTGCCGGCAAGCATCAGCTTGTTGCCGCCGGCGAGCGCAACGCCGACGCGATCGGCGATTGCCGCGATCGTCGCCGAAAATCCCGGCTCTTCGATGGCGGCCTGCAAAACATCGCGCGACTGCGCGAGATAGTCGATGATCGGGTCTTGGGACATGTCGCCACCCTCCCGCAACCGGCGCCCCGTTTTCGGGCCGCGGTGCGGTTTCGCCCGGCGCCGAGTCGCTGTCAAGCCCGATATCCGCCGGCACCGCTACTGCCGGCGCGGCGGCCAGCCGTAGCGATCGACCGAGAGGCGCCCGGTTGCCGTTATGATCTGCGTCGTCAGCCGGCAGTCTTCGCGGTGCCAGCCGGCGACCGGCGGCGCATCGAACGACATCGGCGGGCAGCGCGACGACAGATCGACGCGCGCAGGCTGCGGACCCCAGGCCGCCCAGTAGAGCCGTCCCCAGCCCCGGGCGAAATAGCTCCGCTCGAGCGCGTTGCAGGCCGAAAGCGTGCCGGCGTTGCAATGGTCGGAGATGATCGTCGGCAACGTCACCGACAATTTGCGGCCGGCGACGATGAACGGAAACGTCACGGTTTCGAGCCGGTAGCGGGTGAAGGCCCGGGTCAGATGCCCGCAGGCGTCCGGCCTTGGCCGATCCGCCAGGGTGGCGACCAGCGTCGCCCATCTGCCGGTCGGGGCGTCGTCGCGAAAAGCGATCCAGCCGGTGCCGCCGCAGCCGGTGCCGACGAAATACTGCATCCCCGGCCGGCCGCCGTCCTGGGTGCGGTCGATCCGCACCGCATTGCCCTCGCGCACATAGACCTCGCCGCCGTCGCCGTCGGCGGCGACGAACTGCCCGAACGGCGGGTACGACCAGGTCGTGATCCAGGATTTTCCGTCATCGGCGACGACGCTGTCGGACACCTGGTAATAGCCCGGCGGGTTCGGATTGCCGCGATCGGCGCGGCGCCACAGCATCCTGTCGGCCGCGCGCTGCGGGCGCGCATCGCCGCACCGGCTGAGCAGCGGCAACGACCCGTCGCCGCAGCGAAGCTGGGCGAGATACCCGGCGACATCGACAGTCGCCGTCGCCGGGGTCGCCGCCGGCGCAGTCGCTTCACCCGCGAGGAGGAACATGATGCCGGCAAGCGCGCAGGCGGCAAGCGGCCCGCCCGCCACCGATCGCCGCGCGGCGCGCGCTTGATTTTGCCTCGCCAATTCGCTACCTCCAGCGCCGACGGCGGGTGTAGCTCAGCTGGTTAGAGCGCCAGATTGTGGATCTGGATGTCGTCGGTTCGAATCCGATCACTCGCCCCAATCTTTTCAAACCGTTAAACGGGAACGCCGGGCGCCATGCCCGGCCGCCGCGCGGATTTCTCTGCCCCCGCCGGCCTTGACCTGCGGTAAAGCGGGAGCGAGGATCATTCAACATCCGTTTGCACCGAACCTTAAAAAAAAAGCGATCGCGGCGCCGCCGCGAACTGTCTTGCATGGCAAGACGTGGGAGGAACGAAAATGGCGACGTTTTTGAGCAGGCGCGAACTCGCGCAGACCAGGCCGGCCGAACGGGCGGCGTTTCGCTCGCCGGTGCCGACGCGGATGATTTCCAACGGCGAATTCAACCCGCTGCCGCAGACTCCGCAGCAGCGCCAGTTCGAAGAACGGCTGAAAGAGCTTGCCGGCGCCACGGCGCGGAAGCTCGGCATGAGCCGCAGGAATTTCCTGTGCACGAGTTGCGGCATGGCGACCGCCTTCGTCGCCCTTAACGACGTGTTCGGCCAGGTCTTCAACGTCGAGCCGGCCGAGGCGGCCGAACCGGAGGCCGCCGCGGCGCGGGCCAGCCAGCTGTCGAGCCAGTTCGTCTTCGACGACCAGGTGCATTTCGTCAAGGACGACTATTCGGTCAAGGACCTGCTCGGTCTTGCCAAATACGCCGATGCGCACTGGAATCCGGGCTTTCTGAAGGATGCCTACGGGCTGTCGCTCGACCGCTACAAGTTCGACAATTTCGTCAAGGAGGTCTTCCTCGACAGCGACACCAAGATCGCGACGCTGAGCGGCGCCCCGTTCGACAACCCGGCGGAATGGTTCCTGACCAACGACCAGATCAAGCAGGCGGCCGACAGCGTGAACAGCATCGCCGGATCGAGGCGCCTTTATTTCCATTCGGTGATCACGCCGAAGCAGCCGGGCTGGATGGAGGAAGTCGACCGCTGCATCGAGCAGGTAAAGCCGACCAGCTGGAAGGGCTATACGATCGGCGATCCGCTCAATGTTGCAACGACGAAGTATCCGTGGCGGCTCGATGACGAAAAGGTCGTCTACCCTTTCTACGAAAAGGCGGTAAAGGCGGGGATCACCACGATCTGCATCCACAAGGGCCTGCTGCCCAAGGATTACGCGACCTCGATTCCCGACAACAAATGGAAATACGCCAACGTCGACGACCTGCCCAAGGCGGCCAAGGACTGGCCGCAATTGCAGTTCGTGATCTACCACTCGGCATTACGGCCGTTCCAGGAATCGCCCGATGCGGCGCTCGCCCATTTCGAACGCACCGGCTACATCCAATGGGCCTCGGACCTGGCGGCGATCCCCGACAAGCACGGGGTCAGCAATGTCTATGCCGATATGGGCACCTCGTTTGCGATGTCGGCGACGACCAACCCGCGCTTCTGCGCCGCCTTCGTCGGCACGCTGGTCAAGGGGCTGGGACATGACCACGTGTTCTGGGGCACCGACTCGGTGTGGTACGGCTCGCCGCAATGGCAGATCGAGGCGTTCCGTCGGCTCGAAATCCCCGAGGACATGCGCAAGAAGCACCACTTCGCCGAGCTCGGCCCGGTGAACGGGCCGATCAAGAGCGCGATCTTCGGCTACAACGCGGCGCGCTTTTACAGGGTCGAATTGCACGCCGGGCTGATGCCGTGGGAGAGCGACGGCCTCGCGACGATAAAGGCTGCCTATCTCGCGGACTCCCCCGAGCGCAGCAACACCGCGTACGGCTACGTCGCTCGCGGCTGAGGCGGCGGTGCCGGGCGGTCGGCGCGGATGGCGGATGCCAAGCTCGTAATAGACGTTGGGGTTGGCGCCGGTCAGGTCGGCGATCGCGTATGCGCACAGCATCGGCCGTTCGAACATCGGCTTGTGGATCGTGCCGCCGACCTGCTCCTCGTCGGCACGGATCGCATCGAGCCCGGCCGCGGTGATCGCCGGCGCGACGATGCTGCGGTAGACCGCAGCGAAATCGATGACCCGGCCCTGCGGTGAGGTTTTTTGCCGAACGGCATCAGCATGAAGCAAAGCGGCGTCATCGCATGCGCCCCACGGTTGCCGGCGACAGGCGAGTACCTAATGCGCCGCCGCAGGGGCAAGTAAGGCCGGGGCCAGGGAGGCCGGCAAGCCCCGGCCGTCGACCGGATCAGCAGGGCCGCATCGCGGCGAGCTGGGACAGTTCGCGGGCACAGCTCGCGCCGTTGGCCGCCTCGGGCTGCAGCCGCTGGCGGTCGTGGATCGCATGAACGACCCGCGCCCACATGTCGCGACGGTAGAAATCGCCAAGGTCGATCATGGCGTTGAGGTGATCGACGGCGGCGCGGGCCGCGCCCGCCCCATGCTGAGCGATGATGGCGCGCGCGATGAAGTCGACTTCGGGATCAAGATGAACCGGCGATGCACCCGTTTCGGCCATGGCGCTCCCCTTTTTCAACCCGAACCATTCCTTCCGGACAGCAGGACTCTCAAGCCGCGTGCCACGCTGCCGAATCGCCCCGAGACAACGGAATCTCAAGCCGATACGCCGAACCGCCTTCGACCGGTGCCGAATCGATTCGCATTTTGCAATGCAACCGGCATCGACGACCTTCGCGCGGCCCACCGGCTTTGCCGGCGCAGGCATTGCCGGCGGTTCTGCGCCGGCGGCGCGTCAATCGGGAGCCGTGGCCCGGAGTTTTGCATCTTAGATTGGGCGATCACGGCGCCCGCGCTGCTTGCGGCGATTGCGACGGCGCATAAAAACGGGTGGTACGACAAGACCGAAAAATAAATCCCCGCCCGAATCCGCTTGCTGCCATCGAATTGCGCGCCGCCGTCTGCCGCGCCGCCGCCGCAATCGGCCGCTTCGATGCGGCCAATCGTAGCATCGGAAGACGCGTTTATGA
>JASHNY010000178.1 GCA_030041385.1 Alphaproteobacteria bacterium | reverse complement strand
GAGATGGAGAACCGCTATCGCGCGATGTCGAAGCTCGGCGTGCGCAACATCGAAGGCTACAACCAGCGCCTCGCCGAAGCGCGTTCGCGCGGCGAAATTTTAAAGCGCAAAGTGCAGACCGGCTTCGATGAGGAAACCGGCAAGCCGATCTTCGAAGAGCAACCACTCGCTTCGACGCCGCTGCCGCTGATCGTCGTTGTGGTCGACGAGATGGCCGATCTGATGCTGGTGGCGGGCAAGGATATCGAGGCGGCGGTGCAACGTTTGGCGCAAATGGCGCGCGCCGCCGGCATCCACATCATCATGGCGACGCAGCGCCCGTCGGTCGATGTGATCACCGGCACGATCAAGGCCAATTTCCCGACCCGGGTCAGCTTCCAGGTCACCTCGAAGATCGACAGCCGCACGATCCTCGGCGAAGGCGGCGCCGAGCAGCTTCTCGGCCGCGGCGACATGCTCTACATGGCCGGCGGCGGGCGGGTGACGCGGGTGCATGGGCCGTTCGTCTCCGACGAGGAGGTCGAGCGCGTCGTCTCATTCCTGAAACGGCGCGGCAGCCCCGCCTATATCGACGAGATCACCGAGGACGATGGCGGCGGCCTCGATCCCGCCGGCGAGGATGTGGAGAGCAGCGGCGGCGACGGGCTCTACGACCAGGCGGTCGCCCTCGTTTGCCGCGAGCGCAAGGCCTCGACCAGCTTCGTCCAGCGCCATCTGCAAATCGGCTATAACCGGGCGGCGCGAATCATCGAGCGCATGGAGGCCGACGGCGTCGTCAGCGCCGCCAACCATGTCGGCAAGCGCGAGGTTCTGGCCCCGCCGCGCTGACGCGGCAAATGAGCGCGATTGAAGCGCCGGCGGCCGAATCTCATTTCCTCGGGGAACCGGCGACGGGCCGGACGAAAGCGGATCGAATCATGAGGCCATTCCTGCAAACCTGCCGCGCATTGGTTGCAATGCTGGCCGTTTCGATGCCGCTCGCGGCCGCAGAAGCGGCGCAGCCGCCGGTGCAACTGACGACCCAGGACATTCTGCAATTGCAGCGGGTCGCCGCGTACCTCAACGGCATCCACACGATGTCGGCGCAGTTTTCACAAGTCACCGGTGCCGGCGCCACCAGCAGCGGACAGATGTGGATCGAGCGTCCGGGGCGGATGCGCTTTGAATACAACCCGCCGACCCCAACAACACTGCTGGCCGACCGGTTTTACGTCTATGTCTGGGATAAGCAATTACATCAGGTCACCAAGGTTGGACTGAAATCCACTCCAGCCTGGTTTTTCCTGCGCGATCCGATCAACTTCAGCGCCGACAGCATCGTCACCGGATTTTCCGACAGCGGCGGGCAGATCCGCATCGGACTCGTCGAGCGGGCACACCCGGACAGCGGCTCGCTGAGCCTCGTCTTTACCGAAAATCCACTGGAGTTGCGGCAATGGACCGTCGTTGACCAGCAGGGAAAGACGACGACTGTGACCCTGTCGGGCCTGCAATATGGTATGGCGCTGAATCCCAAGCTGTTCCAGTATAACGATCCTTTGGCACGGACCCTGCGCGAGAACTGAACCATAATCCAATGAGCGGCCGCACTATACCTCTGGTCGGCATTCCGGCCTGTGTCCGCACGATCCACGACCGCCCGTTTCACGCCGCGGCCGACCGCTATGCCCAGGCCGTCGTCGACGCTGCCGGGTGCGTGCCGGTCGTGATCCCGTCGATCGGAACGAAGATGGATTTCGCCGCGCTGCTCGACCGGCTCGACGGCATCCTGTTGAGCGGCAGCCCGTCGAACGTCGAGCCGCGGCAATACAGCGGGCCGCCGAGCCTCGACGGTACCCTGCACGACCCGGAGCGCGACGCGACGACACTGCCGCTGATCCGCGAGGCGGTGGGCCGCGACCTGCCCGTCCTGGCGATCTGCCGCGGCATCCAGGAACTCAACGTGGCGCTGGGCGGCACGTTGCACCAGCGCGTGCACGAGATGCCGGGACGGCTCAATCATCGCTCGCCGCGCGGCCCGATGCCGACGGATGCGCGCTATGGCCCGGCGCACAGCGTCGTGCTGGCACCGGACGGGCTCTTGTTCCGGCTCGCCGGGATCGCCGAGATCATGGTCAATTCGCTGCATTCGCAAGGGGTCGATCGGCTGGCGCCCGGGTTGTGCGTCGAGGCGACGGCGCCGGACGGACAGATCGAGGCGATTCGTCACTGCACTGCCCGCTTCGTCGTCGGGGTGCAATGGCACCCGGAGTACAAGGCGCTCGAAAACCCATTTTCGCGCGCCTTGTTCAGCGCCTTCGCCGAGGCCTGCCACGCAACCTCAACGGGAATAACAGCGGCGCGCCGAGCGGCTTGATTGCGCATTTCGAGCGGCGCGGCGGGAACCAATTTCAACATCGGCGGGCTGCGCGGGAATCCGGACTATGCGTTTTTGCCGCGGCCTCATGCGCGAAACGCAGTTTCCCAGGCGCCGAGTTATCCCCATTTTCCAAAGTCAGAAGCGGAGAGAGTGCATAACTCTCTTTATAACCCGGCTACCGTTTCCCCTGCGGGGCCGGATTTCCCCCAACGCTTCTGACAAGTAGGCGCCCGGTCTCCCCCCGACCGGGCGCCGTCATTTTCGGCGTATCTGCGCTGAGTTGCGGCCGATCGGCGCGCGGCGATTGCATTGTCCCCGAACGCCGTGGTTTAGAATGGCGCCGCAACACGCGGTTCCGGCACTGGCGCCGGCATCGCGAAACGGCCCCCCTCCCCGCCCTCACGCCGCACGCACCGCCATGCCCCTGCGCCTCGCCACCTGGAACATCAACTCGGTCCGCCTGCGCGCCGACAATGTCTGCCGGCTGATCGACGAAACCCGCCCCGACATCGTGTGCCTGCAGGAGACCAAGACGCCGGACGAGCTGTTCCCGCGCGAGGCGTTTGCGGCGCGCGGCTACGACCACATCCTGGTTTACGGCATGAAAGGCTATAACGGGGTCGCGATCCTGTCGCGCCTGCCGTTCGCGACCACGAAGACCCGCGACTGGTGCGCCCGCGTCGACTGCCGGCACGCCACGGTGGAGCTGCCCGGCGGGATCGAGCTGCACAACATCTACGTCCCGGCCGGCGGCGACATTCCCGACCCCGCCGCCAATCCGAAATTCGCCCACAAGCTGCAGTTTCTCGACGAGCTGACGGCATGGTTTGCGGCCGAGCGCAGCGGCGAGCGGCGCATGATCGCGGTTGGCGACCTCAACATCGCGCCGCTCGAAACCGACGTGTGGTCGCACAAGCAGCTATTGACCGTGGTCAGCCACACCCCGGTCGAGGTCGACCGCCTCGGCCGGTTGCAGCAGGCCGGCGGCTTCATCGATGCGGTGCGCCATTTCGTGCCGCCGGCGGAGCGGCTCTACACCTGGTGGAGCTACCGCAACCGCGACTGGGCGGCCTCTGACCGCGGCCGCCGCCTCGACCATGTGTGGGTGACGCCGCCGCTGGTCGGCGCGCTGCGCGGCGCCCGCGTCGCGCGCGACAGCCGCGGCTGGGACAAGGCCTCCGACCACGTGCCGGTGATCGTCGATCTCGACGTGTAGAGATGCGCCGCAATCAGCGCCGCCGATAGAGGTGATAGCGGCCCGGGGCGACCCCATCCGGCAAGGGCAGCGGTTCGAGCGCGGGGTCGGCCATCGCCGGGTCGCTGACCAATACCCCGCCACGGCACAGCAGCGGCACGATCAGGGGCTCCAGCATCGCCGCCAGCCGACGGTTTGCCGCGGCATCGCCGGTGCCGGCATCGAGATGGGCGAGCACGACGCGCGCCTCCAACAGCGGCCGTGCCGCCGGCAGGGTCTCGGCCATGTCGCCGAGCAGCAGCCGGTCGGCGGGCGGGACGCAGTCGGGATGCGCCGCAACCTGCCGCTCGCAGACATAGATGTCGCGCCCGGGAAACAATTCGCGCAGATGGTCGTAGGTGCGCCCGTTGCCGAGGCCGAGTTCGAGCACCACCCCCTCGAGGTCTTGGACCAGGGCGGCGCCGCGACCCAGGCACGCGCGCTGTGCCTCAAGCCGGCGGATAAAGCTGTCGAGCCGGCTCACCGCCTCACGCTGCCGGGGCAGCCTCGCGCAGACGGCGCACTTCGCTGGTCGCAGTGCGGAGCTGGTTGTTGGTTGCTTCGAGCCGATGTGCAAGTTCCTGCATGATCGACACCGCCATGTTGGGAAACTCTTGCACCATGCGCATGAACGGGTCCTTGGCGATGCGCAAGGTAACGAGGCGGCCGCGGGCGCGCACCGTCGCGTTGCGGGGGGCATCGCAAAGGATCGCAATCTCGCCGAAAATCTCGTTCGGGCCGAGCGTCGCGACGGTGATCGGTCCCGCCGGACCCTCGAGCACGACGTCGGCTTCACCCTCGATGATCAGATAGGCGGCGTCGGCCGGCTCGCCCTGGCGCACCACGCTCTTTTTGTCATCAAAGCCGACCCGCTGGCTCATGAAGGCGAGAAGTTTCAGCTTTGCCGGTTCGATCTCGGCGAAAAACGGCACGCGGCGAAGCAATTCGAATTCCTGTTGCAGGCTCAATTTCCTCCTCCCTTGTGCGCGTTCTTTTTAGGCTGGCGGCCGTTTCCTATATCGCTCACTCTGCCGCCATCAGCAAGGCGGTCAGCGAATCCTTGTGGTTCAGCTCGGTAAACCGGCCCTGCTCCTGCAACTTACCGGCGCTCATCACCAGCACCCGATCGAAATTGCGGGCCAGGCTGGCACGATGCAAAACCCAGATCAGGCCGCGCCCGCTCATCTCTTCGCGCACCCCTTCGGTGACCTTGGCCTGCACCGGCCCGTCGAGCGCCGAGGTCGCTTCGCCGAGGATCAGCAGGTCGGGCCGCTTCAACACGGCGCGGGCAATCGCGGTGCGCTGGCGCTGAGCCGGAGACAAGCGCGACCCGCCGGTGCCGACATTATAGTCGAGACCGACATCGATGACCGCCTGGCGCAGCGACAGCGCGTCGAGCACCTCGCTCAGCACCTCGGGGATGCGCACAGTCGCATCGGCCTCGCCATAGGCGACCTTGCCGAACAGGATGTTGTCCTGCAGCGAGGCAGCGGCGTTGTAGCGGTCGGGGTCGAAAAACGCGATCTGGCCGCGGGCGCTTTCGGGCAGGTCGGCACGAAATACGCGCCGGGCTTCGAGCAGCCGCGCCCGCATCGGCTCGTCGAGAACATCGAGGCGGTGCCGCGCCGCGACCAGTTTGAACGGCAATGACAACAATTTGCGGCGCTGGTCCGGCGGCAGCGTCGTGGCCGGGGCGCCGTCGACCGCGCCGACGATCGCTGCGAACTCCGAAATCTCGTTTGCGGCGATAAAGCTGTACTGCTCGAAAAATTCGTGCCCGGGCGGCAGGCCGGAAAACATCTCGACCATCGTCGCCGCCACCTCGCGACCGACTTCGACCAGGTCGTCGGTCAGCCCGACCTTGTCGAGAACCTCCAAGACATAGGTGTTGTCGGCCAACGCCTCGAACTCGAATGCCGGGCCGATCGGCGTGCCGAACAGCAGGTTTTCCGCCACCGTCGCGTTGGAATTGAAGCGGCTGGGGTCATAGGTCTCGACGAGGTTGGTGATGCCGTCGGCGACCAGACGCTCGGCCAAGGCGCGCCGCGCCGTCAACAGGCGCTCCGCCAATTCGGGGTTTGCCGCCGGGTCGAGCCGGCCGCGCAGGCCGAAGGCGTAGACATCCTCCTCGAAGCCGAGCCGGCGCAGCACCTCGGTGACGCGCACGGCAAGCCCGGCGGCGTCGGCGACCCCGGCGCTGCGATAGTCGATCCAGTCGGCATGCAAGTCGAAATCGATATTGCCCGAGCGGCGCGCCTCTTCGAGCTGGCGGGCGCGGCGCCGGGCGAGGCCGTCATCGCCGTAGACCGGCGCGGTAATCGGATGGTGGCGCAACCCCAGCAGCAGGTTCTCGCGCAATGTGCCGGTGAACAGGTAGGGCGCCGACCCGACATAGCCGATGCGGCGGCCGATCACCGCGACCGGCAATTCGGCCAGATCGATGCCGCCGATCGTCACCCGGCCGCCGGTCGGCCGCACCAGCCGCGCCAGCAGCAATGCGAGCTCGTTTTTGCCGCTGTCGCTTTGCCCGATGACCGCGGCGTGCTCGTCGAGGCCGAGGGTGAAGCTGACCGCATCGATAATGCGGCTCTTGTCGTCTTCGGCCAGCGACAGATTGGCGGCCGACACCTCGCCGGTGAACGGCGGGATCGTCTCCGGCTCGTCAAGCAACAGGCCGGCGTCGATCATCCCGGGCGGCTGGAACTGCTCGACGATCTGCTCGTAGGTGATCCGGGTGTTTTCCTTGTTCTGGTAGAAATCCAGCAGTTCCTTCCACGGCGACGCCAGGTCCTTGTAAGCGGCGAGCACGGCAACCAGCGCGCCGAACGACAGGTGCCCGCGGATGACCAGGTATCCGCCAATGGAGTAAAAGAAAAACGGCGTCAACTGACCAATGAAGTTGTTCAAGAATTTAACGAAGAACTTCCGGTTATAGATTTCGTAGCGGATGTCGTAGATCACGCCCAGCGTGTGTGCGAAATCAGTCAACTGAAGCTTGACCGTGTCGTTCGCCTGGATTTCGGTGATGCCGGCGGCCGATTGTTGGACACGGTCGGCGACTTCGCGGATCGTGCGAACACGGCGCTTGACGAGGGCGTTGACCTTGCGCTGCAATCTCGGGATCACATAGCCCTGCATCGGGTACAACGCGACCGCCGCCGCCCCCAGCATCGGGTCTTGTACGAACATGAAAAAGATGATCGTCAGCAATTGCCCGCCCTGGAACAGCGGCAAAACAAAGGCATCGCCGATGAACCCGCCGAGCTGCTCGCATTCGACCGTGATCATCGGGATGATCTGCGCCGACGATGTCTTCTGGAAATAGGTCAGCGGAAACCGCAACAGCCGCAGGTAAAGCGAATAGCGGAAACGCCGCAACATCCGCTCGCCGAGCTGACCCTTGAACGTATTGATATAATATTTGAACGCGCCATTGATAAACAGCAATACGAGAAACGCGCCGCAAAGCGCCATCAGGTATTCGATCTGGCCCAACGACATGCCGAAAACGCCGCGGGGAAACCTTTTGCCGTGAATGGCGTCGTTGATGATGGTCTTAGGCAATTCGAGCGAATAATAGAGGAACGGGAACGACGCCAGGGTCAGCAGCAACAGGAAGATCTGCTGCCGCAGGCTGTATTTGAGAATAAAGCGGTAGATCGTCGGCTCGAGTTCGCCGGGCTCGACGAGTGGCGGCGGGCCGGCAGGCTGCGCGCGTCGCCTGCCGCTCCGGGCAAACCGGCGGGCGCGCGGGGCCTGTTCGGCAGGAGCGGCCACGGCCGCCAGTCCCTTCATCGTCGAGCCTTCACCAAAAGACCATTTCGTGGCATTCACCGGCTGATGTAATAGTGGCTGCGGCCGTCAGCAAAGGGAGGCGTTGCATGGCCGGCCGCCGCGACCACAAGCGGGCGCTGATCTACAGCCATGACACGTTCGGTCTCGGTCATCTGCGCCGCTGCCGGGCGATCGCGCATGCGCTCGTCGAGGCCAATCCGTCCCTGTCCGTCCTGATCCTATCGGGGTCGCCGATCATCGGCAGCTTCGATTTCCGCTCTCGCGTCGATTTTGTGCGCGTTCCCGGCGTGATCAAGCTGCGCAACGGCGAATACCTGTCCCTTAACCTGCAAATCGACATCACAGAAACGTTAGCGCTGCGCTCGTCGATCATCCGGCACACCGCCGACATCTTCGACCCCGACATTCTGATCGTCGACAAGGAGCCGCTCGGCCTGCGCGGCGAGGTGCGCCCGGCGCTCGACCTGCTTCGCTCGCGGGGAACGCCGCTGGTGCTGGGCCTGCGCGACGTGATGGACGACCCGAGCGCGCTCGAAAGCGAATGGGAGCGCAAGAACGCGATCCCGGCATTGAGCGAATATTACGACGAGATCTGGGTCTACGGCCTGCCGCAAATCTGCGATCCGCTGGCCGGGCTCGACCTGCCGGCGGGCGTGCGCCGACGCATGGTCTATACCGGCTATCTGCGGCGCCAGGCCCTCGAACCCGCCCCGGCCAGCGAGGCGGCGGCCCCGATCGACGGCGACTTCATCCTGGTCACAACCGGCGGCGGCGGTGACGGCGAAGGGTTGATCGACTGGGTCCTCGCCGCCTACGAGCACGATCCCGGCGGGTTGTTGCCGGCATTGATCGTGTTCGGCCCGTTCATGCTGCCCGAGCGGCAGGCGGCGTTTGCGGCGCGCGCGGCCGCGCTCGCCAAGGTGCGCACGTTGACCTTCGACACGCGGCTCGAAGCCTTGATCGAGCGCGCCCGCGGCGTCGTCGCGATGGGCGGATACAACACGTTTTGCGAAATCCTGTCGTTCGACAAGCCGGGCCTGATCGTGCCGCGCATTGCCCCGCGGCTCGAACAGTTCATCCGCGCCAGCCGCGCCGCCGAACTCGGCCTCGTCGCGATGCTGCCCGACCAGTACAGCCGCGACCCGGCGATGATGGCGGCGGCCTTGCTGCAGTTGACCCAGCAGAAGCGACCGTCCGATGTGGTCGTGCCCGGGCTGCTCGACGGCATGCGCAATGTCGAGCGGCTGACCGCCAAATGGCTCGATTACGAGCGCGCCGGGCGGCTGCGGATCGGGGCGCGGCGCAACGCATGACGCCGCCGTCGCCGGGCGGGCGGGTCGCCTTTGTGCTGAAAGGGTATCCGCGGCTGTCGGAAACCTTTATCGCCCAGGAGATCGCAGCGCTGGAGGAGCGTGGCCTCGACATCCTGATCGTGTCGCTGCGCCGGCCCACCGACAAGGCCATCCACCCGGTCCATCGCCTGATCCGCGCCGGGTTGCTGTACCTGCCCGAATATCTCTACGAGGCGCCGCTGCGGGTGTGGCGCGGCTGGCGGCGCAGCCGGCGGCTGCCCGGATATGGCGCATTGCGGCGGCAGTTTCTCGCCGACCTGCGGCGCGACCCGACGCCCAACCGCGTCCGCCGGCTCGGCCAGGCGTTGGTGCTGGCGGCGGAATTGCCGGCCGATATCCGGCACCTGCACGCGCATTTCCTGCACACGCCAGCCTCGGTCGCGCGCTACACGGCGATATTGCGCGGGCTTGGCTGGAGCGTCTCGGCGCACGCCAAGGACATCTGGACGATCGCGGATTGGGAGAAGCGCGAAAAGCTTGCCGACGCGCGCTGGGCCGTGACCTGCACCGAGGCCGGGCGGCGCCATCTCGCCGGCCTGGCGGACTGCGCGACGGTCGCGCTGTGCTACCACGGGCTCGCGCTCGACCGTTTCCCGCCGGCGCCGCTGCGGCCTGCGGGATCCGACGGCAGTAATCCGGCGCGCCCGGTCACGATCCTGTCGGTGGGGCGCGCGGTCGAGAAGAAGGGCTACGACGACCTGCTCGCGGCATTGGCGCGCCTGCCGCCGGCATTGCACTGGCGCTTTATCCATGTCGGCGGCGGGGCGCTCGCCGGGCGGCTGCGGGCCAAGGCAGAGCGGCTCGGGCTTGCCGACCGCATCGAATGGCGCGGCGCGCGGCCCCAGCCCGAGGTGCTGGCCGCCTATCGCTCCGCCGATCTGTTCGTGCTCGCGGCCAAGGTGGCGAGGGACGGCGACCGCGACGGGCTGCCAAACGTGCTGGTGGAGGCGCAAAGCCAGCGCGTCGCCTGCATCGCCACCGCCTTGTCGGGCATCCCCGAACTGATCGCGGACGGTGCGACCGGCGTGCTGGTGCCGCCCGGCGACGGGGCCGCGCTGACCGCCGCGCTTGCCCGCCTGATCGCCGACCCGCAACTGCGCCGGCGCCTCGGGGCGGCCGGCGAGGCGCGGGTGCGGGCCGAGTTCGACCTTGAAGCCGGGATCGCCGCGCTGGCCGCCCGGTTCGGCCTCGACGCGCGCTCCGCAAGCGTCGCCATCGCCGCGGACTAGCGGTGCGCATCGCCTTTTACGCACCGCTGAAGCCGCCCGATCACCCTGTGCCGTCGGGCGACCGCCGGTTGGCGCAGCTGTTCGTCGAGGCCTTGCGGCGCGCCGGACACGAGCCCGTCATCGCCTCGCGGCTGCGCAGTTTCGACGGCGCCGGCGACCCCACTCGCCAAGCGGCGCTGGCGAAGCGGGGGCAGCAGGCTGCGGCGCAACTGGTGCGGCGCTGGCGGCAACGCCCGGCAGCGGCGCCGCGCCTGTGGTTCACCTATCACCTTTATTACAAGGCGCCGGACTGGCTCGGCCCCGCGGTCTGCGACGCCCTCGCCATCCCCTATGTCGTTGCCGAGGCTTCGTTCGCGGCCAAGCGCGCCGACGGTGCCTGGGCCCAGGGCCATCGCGCGGTGGCGCAGGCGCTCCGCGGCGCCGACGCGGTGATCGGCCTCAACCCCGCCGACCGCGCCGGCGTGTTGCCGCTGGTGGCCGATGCAGGGCGCTGGCTGGCGTTGCCGCCGTTTCTCGATACCGGCGCGTATGGCCCGGCGCTGCGCGACCCAACGGCACCGCCGCGCCTCGTCGCGGTGGCGATGATGCGGCCGGGCGACAAGCTCGCCTCGTACCGGTTGCTCGGCGCCGCGCTCGCCCGGGTCGGCGACCTGCCGTGGTCGCTCGACGTGATCGGCGACGGCCCGGCGCGGCCGGCGGTCACCGCGGCATTGATGCCGCTTGGCGCGCGGGTGCGCTGGCATGGCACGCTCGACGAGGCCGCGGTCGCCGGAATTCTTGCCCGGGCCGATCTGTGCGTCTGGCCGGCGATCAACGAGGCCTTCGGCATGGCCCTGCTCGAAGCGCAGGCAAGCGGATTGCCGGTTGTCGCCGGCGACAGCGGCGGGGTCGCCGGCATCGTCGAGAACGGGGTCACCGGCCTGCTGGTGCCGCCCGGCGACGCGGAGGCCTTTGCCGCCGCGACGCGGCGCCTGATCGCCGCGCCGCCGTTGCACAGCGAGATGGCCGCGGCGGCATTGCGCAAAGCGCGCGGCCAGCACGATCTCGCCACGGCCGCCGCCCGCCTCGCCCGGCTCGTCGCGCACCTGACCGCGCCGGCCGAGCGGGCATTGGAACGGGCGTGAGCGCGCCGGTCTTCTTTCATGTGCAACACCTGCTCGGGATCGGGCACCTGCAGCGCGTGCTGCATATCGCCGAGGCGCTGGCGCGCGAGGGGATCGCGGCGACCATTGTCACCGGCGGCCCGCCGGTCGCCGGCCTGCCGATCCCGCCGGGTCTCAAGATCATTCAGCTGCCGCCGGTGCGGGCGCGGGACGCCCGCTTCGAACTGGTGGACGAGGCTGGGCAGCCGCTCGGCGACGCGCTCAAGACCGCAAGACGCCGGGCCTTGCTCGCCGCTTTTGCCGAAACCCGCCCTGGGCTTGTCGTGATCGAGGGGTTTCCGTTTGCGCGGCGCGCCTTCCGCTTCGAGCTCGACCCGCTGATCGCGGCCGCCCGGCAGGCCGGCGCGCGAATCGCATGCTCGGTGCGCGACGTCATCCAGCGGCGCGACGACCCGGCCCGGCATCGCGAAATCATCGCCCGGGTACGCGATGAATTTGCCGCGGTGCTGGTTCATGGCGACCCCTGCTTCATCCCGTTCGACGCCAGCTTTTCCGCCGCCGAGGCAATCGCAGACCGGCTTGTCTATACCGGCTATGTGGCGCCGCCGGCCGGGCCGGCGGGCGGCGCGGCGGCATCCGCGGGCGAGGTGCTGGTTT